>JBFYNP010000110.1:0-16723 GCA_041304325.1 Candidatus Bathyarchaeota archaeon | reverse complement strand
TGGTGATGTTTGTGAAAGGTGTTTGGAAGCCTACGCGGGTGGGTACGTTCATGTTGAACAGCCACTCCTGCAAGCTCTGCTTTAGTCTCCTCTCACTCATCTCATCTTTTCTTATGAAGGGAGCTAGGTAGGAGTCGAAGTTACTGAAAGCCTGTGCTCCAGCGGCCTCACCCTGGAGAGTGTAGAAGAAGTTGACGATCTGCCCTAGTGCTGATGAGAGATGTTTCGCAGGTGCGCTCTCTATCTTCCCTGATACTCCTTTGAATCCGGATAGAAGAAGATCGGGTAGACTCCAACCTACACAGTATGGACCTAGAACTGCTAGGTCGTGTATGTGTATCTCTCCTGAGGAGTGGGCCTCTCTGATCTTGGTGGAATAGATCTTGTTGAGCCAGTAAGTGGATGTGATTTCTGAGGATAGGTAGTTGTTCAAGCCCTGCAGGGAGAAGGACATATTGGAGTTCTCGCGGACTTTCCAATCTGACTTCATTATGTATTTATCCACAAGTTCGTCTTGGCTCAGAATAGTTGTTAGTTCTCTTAGATCCTGGTGCTGTTTTCTATAGATTATGTAGGCTTTAGCAGTGCGCGCCATACCGTTTTCGATAAGGGTTTTCTCGACGAGGTCTTGGATCTCTTCAATCGTTGGAACCCCGTCTTGGCCAAAGGTTTCTTCCAGTTGTTTAACTACGATGTTGGTTAATTTAATTGCATTATCATCGCCTCTTTCACCGACTGCGATTGAGGCAAGCAGTATGGCTTCCTTGATTTTGTCGCGGTTGAACTCCTGCAGCTTCCCTGATCTTTTTCTTACATATTTCATCTGGCAAAACCTTGTGGCGGCGAGTAGTACCCTTCTAGCTTAACGCCGGTATATAAATTATTGAATTGTCTCAAATAAATAGAACAATTGAAATTAATAGGAATCAATCAAAACATCCACAATTTTTTTAATAATTGAAAGGAAGTTTATACTGATAAAGCAAACACGTCAAATTCGTTTTCGGATAGAAAAAAATAGGTTTGGTTTCAAGAAACACGCATAAAGAAACATAGCTGGGAAAAGATATTTACCATTTACATCAACGCGCGCGGTTCACTAAGCCAGTAGACTCTTCTCTTTTTTCGTTATTTATGTTCAGTGATTGGTGTAATCTGATTATCTACGTCATTCTTGCGAGGTCAGTGCTCATTATTTTAACCTTGAGTGATTTTTCCGGTTATGCTTTTATTTTCTTCTAATTCGCGTGCAAGAGTGCTTAAAGTCTGTTGAAGTCTATCTGTTCGGCTTTAACGAGCTTTGCGAATCTTCCTCGGAAGATGGAGTTGTGGTGAGCAATTATCTGAGGCGCCTTTAAAATCTCAGTGTCAACAGTGGTGTGTCCATCTTCAACAACTGTTACGTTATACTCGAGGCTGTAGGCGCGACGTACAGTCGTGTCGATACACCAATCACTTTGAATACCCATGATTACGAGTTTCTTGATTCCGCGTGATTTGAGCTCGTTCTCAAGATTTGTTTTGTAGAATGAATCTGGTGTCGGTTTATGGATTACAAGCTCTCCCTCGTGGGGTGCTATGGAGGGATGGATTGGCCATCCCGGTGCCCCAGGCTCCAAAGGGTCTCCTTTATCTCCGTCGTGTTGAAGGTATATGACAGGTACATCAGATTTCCTAGCTTTGGTTGCTACTTTGTTGATGGCGGTTAGTAGTCCTTCTCCATCGTAAGCGTAGTCGTGAGATTTTTTATCGTAGAAGGCTTTTTGTACATCGATTATTAGAAGGGCGGTACCAACACTCATTTGGGTTCTAAGTGGTATTATCTCCTGAGTTAAATGAGTGTTTTGGCGAAGGTATTCTTGATATATTTTTGGTAGACCCGCAGGTTTTGTGTTTAGCTAGGAAATAATCGTAAACTGTTTCATTGTTAGCGTGGACTTCAGGAGTTGTTTACCTTGTTTTAGTTCACTTACTCGGTTGTTTCTTTTTGTTCTCAAGGGAACGCAGAATAGACCATATAGAATTAATTAGGATTGTTGGAAATGCAAAAAAAAATGTGATTTCGCGCATGTGTTTGATTGTTTAAATGTAGGATGGTGGTTCAACTAAGTACAAGCGATCTCTTTGATGGAAGCTGTTTTTTAAGAGCCCTCGGCGTTTAGCTGCATGACTTCGCTCTTTTTTTAGGGTTTTATGTTTTTGATGTTTAGAAGGTTTTATTGTTTCTTCGAATAGTTCTCCGATGTCTAGGAGCATTGGTGACTCTCTACCGTATCTTGTCAGACATTTCACCTCTAAGATTTGAGTTGTGATCTTTGTTAGGGGTTATTTCTATTTAACATTCATGAACATTATGTTCATGTAAAATTATTGAGTTACGTTTACATCTAGACCTTCTTGAGGAAGTTTAATACATCAAGTGTGTCCGGCGCACGCGGTTAATGTTATTGAAGAGTGTCTTTGAATCTATTCCTCAAGCTTCTTCGTTCTTATACCCAGCTTGTTTGCCACTTTCCTTAGACACTCATCTTCAGTTGATAATATCATGCCTGCCTCCATAGAGGCGTAGAGGTAAGAGGCATCGTAGTAGGTTGTGCCAGTCTCGGTGGCGACCTTCAATACTTCGACTTGATTAGAAAAGTGTATTATAGACATGTTATCTAGCAGGGAGGAGACTTCTCCAGATAGTTACTCGGCTTCATCGAGTGTGAGGGTTTTAAATATTCTGTGTTCTTTGAGTATTGCATTACCGAGCTCGTATTTGGCTAATTCGAGGGTTGATTCACCTGCGATTTTTACCCTTTTTCTCGTTATTAGGGCTCTAAAGATTGAGGATGAGTCAACGATTACGCTCATCGGCTTTCTCTGTCCTCCCTGATGCCTGTGATGACGTTCTCTATTTTGATTTTGTCGAGTGAGGCGGAGATCTGGTCCAGCCTCTTATCGATCTGTTCTGCTTCGGCTTTCGCAACTTCTCTTTTGAGGGCTTCTCTCATCACTTTTGAGGCATTTATATTGTATTTTCGGATCCTTGTCTTCAGCTCGGATGGAATTTTAGTGGATAGCGTCTCGAAGCCCATTTAGGTCACCGAGGTGTGTCGGGTTTGGGAACTAATAAGGTTCCCTTAAGGTATACATCTTTGTATTTTCGGATGTGCTTTTTTAATTATTGTTGACCTCATTCGTATGCGAATCCGTATTTTCTAATGTGCGCCCATAAAAATGCGGGTTTACAAGTTAATGATGAATGTTGTTAAATATCGATGCGTCTCAGGCTCCTCTGACTAAGATTGTTAATCGAAAACCAGGCTGACATCGCACTCCTAAGTGGTAAGGTAATTACTATGGATGGTCAAAACCAGCTAGCGAAGGCGGTGGCGATTAGAGATGGTAAAATCCTTAGAGTAGGGTCTAACAGTCAGGTAAAGAGATTCGTTGGGCCTAGAACCAGGGTTATCGAGTTAGGTGGCTTGACGGTTTTGCCGGGGCTTATTGATAGCCACATGCACCCAGGGGGAAGCTGGGGGGCATATCTTATCAGAGGGGTAGCTTGCGGCCCTATGTTTACGAGTGTCGAGGAGATGCTAGGCGTGGTTAGGCGAAAGGCATCTGAAACTCCGGTGGGGAGCTGGATCCTTGGCTATAGACTCGATGATGTAAAGATGGGCAGGTACCCAACTCTGAAGGAGCTGGATGAGGCTACGCCAGATAACCCTCTGTATATTCAGAGGAGGGATGGCCATAACGGAGTTGCAAACACTCATGCGTTAAAGATTGCTGGGATCACTAAGGATACGGCTGATCCACATCACGGCAAGATCGAACACGACGAGAAGGGGGAGCTCACAGGTCTGCTCAGCGAGTCAGCCAAGGATCTTGTCTACCATAAGATACCTCCCTACACGGAGGATGAGTTCTACCGAGGTCTGCAGATTGTATATCAGGAGTGCCTCAAGCTGGGATTAACTAGTATTCACGCCAGCATGGTTTCACCAAACGAGTTCAAGGCGATGCAAAGGCTCAAACGGGAGGGTAAGTTACCTGTCAGGACTGCTGTCCACATCAGCGGAAGAGACGTCGGGATGGTTGAGGGTGCTGTCACATTGGGTCTTCAGACTCCCTTCGGGGACGAATGGCTCAAAGTCACGGCGGCTGAGTGGGTCTTCGACACAAGCACTAGTGGTAGGACGGCTGCTTATTACAAGCCCTACATCGGCGAGCCGAGCAACACAGGCATTCTACTATATGATCAGGAGGACATCACGGAGAGGGTCAGGAAAGCGCATGGGACGGGAATACGAGTAGGGTTAGATGGGGTTGGCGACCGCGGGATAGACAGAGCACTCGACGCGATTGAGGCTGCGTTGATAGAGGAACCGAGGCCTGATCACCGCCACAGGATCGAGCACTGCTGCGCTGTTACTCCGCCTATTCAGAAGAGGTTGAAGGAGCTAGGGGTTATAGATGCTTCAGCATCTGGTTTCCTTCATGATCTTGGTGACGCTTACCTCAAAAACCGGGGAAAGGATGAGATGCGGTACATGTGGCCTCATAGAAGCCTGATTGATCAAGGCATAATGGCTCCGGGACACAGCGATGCAAGCATATGCGACCCGAACCCTTGGCTGGGAATCTACAGCTTAGTCACGAGGAGGACGAGCAGCGGCCAGACCCTCTATTCAGGTGAGGCGATCACACCCTTAGAAGCGATTAGAGCATACTCGTTAGATGGGGCTTATGCTTCTTGGGAGGAGGGCGTTAAGGGAAGCATCGAGGCGGGGAAACTCGCCGACATATGCGTAATTGACAGGGATCCGTTGAGGATTCCGAAGGGGCAGTTGAAGGAGGTTAAGAATCTAATGACGATTGTTGGAGGAAAGATTCTCTACCGCGAAAGCGGGATGAAGCTCTGATAACGAACAGACTGGAACTTTTCTCTATGAGGCGCGAATTTTTATTGAGTAATACCCCTTTTAAACCAGAGATCGAGGCCTCGTGTTGTTAGCTGAGATAACTAGAGAAGTAGAAAAAAGGGAAAAAGAGATTGTTGAGCTCCTTCAGGAGTTAATTAGGATACCTAGTGTAAGTGGGAGAGAAGGAGACATAGCAGCCATAGTTGCAAAAAAAATGAGAGCTGTGGGTTTTGATGTTGTTAAAGTCGATAAGCTGAATGACGTGGTTGGGACAATAAAGGGTGGTGGAGGCAAAAGCCTTCTCTATAATGGTCACATCGACCATGTACCTGAAGGGGACATGCTGGATCCATATTCAGGTAAGCTCATAGATGGTGCCCCTTTTGGCTCGGAGGGCAAAGTGATCTATGGTAGAGGGGCTTCCGATATGAAAGGAGCCATAGCTGCGATGATTATGGCTGGAGCGGTGCTCAGAGAGCTTGACATCGAGTTAAAAGGGGATTTACATGTGGTTGGTGTAGCTGAGGAGGAGAGGGGTGGAGCCGGCACTAAGGCTACCATTCAGGAGGGACATGTACTTGGCGACCTGGTTGTGGTGGGGGAAGCCACAAACATGGATATTACTCTGGGGCATAGGGGAGGAGCTGGAACAACAGTTATAGTAAAAGGTAAGAGCTGCCACGCGAGCGCCCCGGAGAGAGGGGTCAATGCAGCGTACAAGGCGTTCAAGCTGATCGATAGAATTAGCGGCGATCTAATACCTAGACTTCCAGAAGATCCGGTCTACGGAAAAACAACAATAGCTCTTACAAGGGTAAACGTAAAGCCTAACGTTTCTAATGTAATCCCAGAGGAGTGTGAGATCTACCTAGATTGTAGAAACAATCCTTCTTTCTCAGCATCCGTTTTTAAGCGGGAACTTGAGGAAATTATAGTTAAACTGAAGCATGAAGACGCTGAGTTTGACGCCTTAGTATTGTCTGAAACTCTGATAAATGAAAGAAGCGATTTCAATGGGTTCTATACCGATCCGAAAAAATATCCGGTCGTTAAGCTTGTCAGAGATAGTGTTCAGGATGTTCTTGGAAGGAAGTTAAAATATAATACTTGGACCTTTGCTACAGATGGAAGAATTTATTCAAGGTTGGGGATACCTGTGGTTGGGTTTGGGCCTGGGGAGGAGAGATTTGCACATACATCTGCTGATCATGTGAAGGTTAAGGATGTAATCGACTCTGTTAAGGTGTATTCATATCTAGCTTGGAAAATGTGCAACCTCTAATAAAGCGGTCGTGTGCGGTTGGCTGCTTTGGTTGGCTTGAGCTGTTGATCCATGCATGTATGCAAGTATCGCAGGCTAAGAAGAGCTAGCATAACATATACTATATTTGGTGCGTGCGATTTTTGGTTCCTTAGCAATGAGTTCTGTTCAGAAATCGAGATTATTTTTATAAAAAACGAGCGCAACTATTTGACCGGTTGATAGAAGGTGACGATGTGTCTGTACGGGTCAAGCGTACCCACATTAACACAGATGGCTGAGCCTTCACCATCCACCTCATAGCTCCAGATCTCGTAGCCAGGAGGAATACGGTCACCATTTCTGTCGAGGCCACACCAACCGCTAACCCCGAAAGTAGAAGCGCAGACAATGGGGAAGACTCCCCTCACATCGACTGCCTCAACACTCTGCGCCTCAACAACTGACCTCGCTAAGATGAAGAACGCATCATAGAGATACGCCGAGTAGATGTCAAGTTCATCACTCGTCAAAGCCCAATACCTATTCGAAAGGTCAACGTAGGAGATGGATCTCGATACCTCCTCCTTAACGCTAATCCACTTAAGATGCGCTGCCTGAGGCCCTGCCTCCGAGGCCAGCACGGTGTTGTTCACTGTGTCCTTCCCACCGAACCACGTGACGTTGTAAAGACTAGGGTAGTCCTGTGCTTGAATCGCTATTGCCTCGGCGTTACCCCTTCCCATTGCGAGCACCCCCACCCTAGCGCTTATGGCACCGCTCTGCTCCAGCGCCTGTTTAACCTGGGCATCGACACTTCTAAGATAACTCGTGTAATCAATGGTGGAAGGATCATACCTTACAGGCTCGCCGAGAATCACGCCTCCCCGCTTCTCCCACTCGGAAGCGAAGACGTATCTGAGCCCATCGCCCGGCGAGTCGCCGGGATAGAGGATGGCGGCCTCTCTTATTCCGTAGCTCCACATTAGGTCTACGAGGGAGGTTCCGGCGTACGCATCGACTGGGCAGAGCCTGTAAAGCGGGATGCTTGAACGCTGGCCTTCCGCGAAATTGGTCTGGTTCGAAGTTACACTAATCATCAGCATTTTGTGACTGATGGCGTGTGATAGGGAGATGTCGGCACCCGCGTTCCTATTTCCGCCTACATAGAGGTTTATGCCACTTGTTTTGAAGGATCGTACTACGTCGAGGTACTTCTCCATGGTAGTTGGACTGGTGTCGACGACTATTTCGAAGCGTATGGGATAGCTGAGCTTTGACGCGTATTCGTTCAAGTCGCTTTCGATTATCTGTTTGATGTACTGCTCAGCGTTGGCTGAGACTTGTTTCGTGGCTACGTATCCAATTTTTATGGTCTTATTGGCAACTGTCTTGTTGCGGAGCGTTTTGATGGTTTCCTGTAGTGCGGTGTTTTCGGTGACTGAGGATTGTAGGGATGTTGTGAGGTCGTTAACTTGCTGGGTTAGTGCCTTGTTTTCGTCCTGAAGTATGTTGGAGGTTGAGTGGTTTATTATGCTGCCTCCTATGAAGCCTAAGCCTCCCCCTAGGAGGAGTGTTATTATGATGTAGGTAGTCGGTCGGTTATCCATCGTGAATTCACATTATGTTTAATCTGGGAGAGGTTTAACGTTTTTTGAAAAGAATTCTTTACATCAACGAGGCGCGCGCAGTGGAACAGCTGACCAGTGGCTTTGTTTTCGGCTCAGGTATGGAAGCTGAGATGTTCACCAACTATTAACTCCAGGCCCATATACCAAAAATTGCCTTGACATACCATAAGGAGAACTTGACTTCACATCCGTTGTTGGAGTTAGCGTTTTCCAGATCGAGAGCTGAAGCTTCTACAACCCGGTAGGTAACCCCGCGCACGCGGCTATTTTACGCAGCCCACCATCGCGCGCGTCGAAGGGGCAGTTGAAGGAGGTAAAGAATCTAATGACGATTGTCGGAGGTAAGATTCTCTACCAAAATATTCCGTAAAAATGACTCTTAGTCAAGCGCATGCGATACTAATTAGTATTGAATAATATTAATAATTTGATATTCGGTACTTGGCATAGGTTAAGCTAGTCGCGTGTGTGTCTAAAAAAGTGCTCATAAATACTTATAGGTCCTCTACTCTAAAAGCATCCATGGAGCCGCTTCTACACTTCGTTTTGTCGCTATTAGCCCTCCGGCTTCTAGGATTGAAACTAAGAACCTCATTCCCCCTTGCGTTTCTCAGACTGCTATCTGACGTAGATGCGATTCTTCTAATTCACAAAAGCATATTGCGATATCAAAGATAGCATGCTTTCTAGAGGAAATTTATTTGGCTTATTATCATAGACTAAAATATGGAAAGCAATACGGCTATGAAGTGTTATTTAAAAATCAGAATAGGGTTCCGAAGGGAAAAGTTGGAGTATTGGTAGCAGAATGTGGGTTACCTGATTACTATGATTATTCCTTTTACTGTAATTTTATGAAGCATGTATTTCAATATTCTTTACCATCATTCGTTACCCCGATTATCCTCGCAGATAAGGGAATGGGACTAATAGATCCAAATAGGCCTCTTGCGCGTGAGAAATTCAAACCTGCTAGTTTAGTAGACGCCTATGGATCATTCACCAATAAAGCTGGGAAACAGTATGTGGAGTGTGATGTTAGGTGGTGCCCACCTGCTTCAATAAAGAATCCTCACGATCATGGTTATTTTCTATTTACCGGTGAAGGAAAAAGTGGCACTCCGGATGTGTGTGATAAAATTGGTGCAAAAGTAGCAGGTTGGTATTATAACAAGTTAATTGTCGGAAAAAGAGTATCTTGGCGCCATCAACTTCGCCTCATTTACGATGATGCTATTAAGGAACTCTCTGAGGATGATCCCGATGCTGAATTCTGTTATGGTTATTACATGTACCCTGACATGATTCGTCGAAAGTTGAATGAGCTTATTGAAGCTGGCTGCAAAACCATTGTATATCAAAGTATTAATTGTCCTCTTTACTCTGACTTTGAAGATTTTAGTTACACGTTACCTCTACTTCACAAGTATGTTGATAATCGAGCGCGTATTATTATGGCTGAACAACTAGGTAACCAATCTTCTACGTGTGAGGCTTATCTTGATATTTTAAGAGACCAGTTATGTGAAATTCCTGATAGTTCTAGTGTTATGATTATTCTTTCTAGACATGGTCACCCATTCAAAAAAGAGACCCAGGACAAACTCGCGGAGATTTATCATTCGCCAATGACACAAAGTGTTCATCGAATATTGAAGGGGCGCATCGGGAAGTGGGAAGTAGTAAGTTCCCATGATGATTACGCTGACGAGTATTGGGATCCAAAAAGAAAAAAGTTGGAGACTAGAGCAGCCTACCAGAAAGCCATCGATGAAGGTTATGAATACGCTATCGAACTGCCCACCGAGTTTCCTGCAGAAAACACTGATCTAATGATTTTCCATGCTATGAAAAAATTTTCAGTTTTCAAAGAATATGATTGCTTTCAGTCTATTGAATATCAGAATTGGGATAAGCCTCTAGTTAGGACCTTCAGGGAAGGGAATACAACTGGGATATATGCTGGATGCCCAGTAGGACCTTATAGGAAACATTTAGTGGATGCACTTATAAATTCAATTTCACCTTATTTACGAGAATTATAAATCTGTATATAGGATTTAAGGATTTCAATTAATTAAAATTTTACATGTCGCGTGCTCGAGGCTAGGTGACGCAGCCCTCCATCAAATATTCTTACTATAGGGGAGTCAACTCTCTTAATATGTTCGCCCCCCACGCTCTTGCATCATAGTAACTTAATAAATAAATTGACTCAAGTATATCCATGAATACTCCAAAAAGCAAAGAAACACCTCAATCAAGCAGTGATCAAAACGAGATTCCTGAAAAGTTCACGCCAAAAACTGACAGCTTCGACTATCTCCGCCGCGAGGAGATGATCCCAATGCGCGATGGTGTGAAACTTAAGACCATTATCCTTGTGCCTAAGGGAGCAAAAGACACCCCTATCGTTATTACCCGCACACCTTACAACGCTTCAGGGCGAACACTTCGCTTCAACAGTTCTACTCTCTCCATGGTTGTGCCACAGATGCATGACACTACATCTGCAGCGCGCTACATCATAGTGTTCCAGGATGTGCGCGGAAAATACGGCTCTGAGGGCAACTATTATATGACTAAGCCCCTCGAAGGGCCTTTGAATGCGACTGGAACAGACCACGCGACCGATTGCTACGACACCATCGAATGGTTGATTAAACATGTGCCGGAGTCAAACGGCCATGTAGCTACAATGGGTGGCTCCTACGAGGGCTACACGACGCTTATCTCCACGGTTAACCCTCATCCAGCGTTGAAAGCAGTTGTGGCTTTTGCGGCGATGGTGGACTCATGGAAAGGCGACGACTGGTTCCACTGGGGGGCATTCCGCCAGGAGTCGGCGATTCCTTACACGTATGACCAGCAGGCGACCCGCAAAAACGAGTTCAAGTTTTGGTCCAATAGCTATGACACATACGACGCCTTCCTGCGTGCAGGTAACGCTGCGACTATGGCAGCCTCACGCGGCATGGAGAACTTCGGCTTCTGGCAGAAACTCGCTGCGCACCCAGCATATGACTCATTCTGGCAACAACAAGCAGTAGACAAGCTACTCGCTGAACGCCCTCTCAAGGTTCCGATGCTGATCGTCGGCGGACTCTTTGACCAAGAGGATATCTATGGCTCCCCCGCACTCTACAAAGCACTTTCTCCAAAAGATCCGGAAAACAAACTCATACACCTAATACTCGGACCCTGGAACCATGGACAGGGAAGACGCGACGCACGCAGCCTCGGACCTCTTCAGTTCGAAGGCGACACCGGTAGCTGGTTCCGACGCAAAGTGATGCAGCCATTCCTAGACCACCACCTAAAAAACACCCCAAAACCAGACATACCTCCAGTACTCGCGTATGAGACCGGCGAAAACATCTGGCACAGCTATAACTGTTGGCCGATCGCACCCTCCCGTAACCTTTACACACAGGCAGATGGAAGGCTCAGTTTCAAGGCACCATCCCCCACGGAACAAGCCTTCGACGAATACGTATCTGATCCCGCGAAGCCCGTTCCCTATCGTCAACGACCAACGGTAACAACATATGCAGCCGAGTCCACTTGGGGAGAGTGGTTAGTAGACGATCAACGACACGCCTCCTCGCGCACAGACGTGTTAGTGTGGTCAACGGAGCCGCTAAAAGAGACTATACGAGTTGCGGGTCAGCCCGTCGCAAGGTTATTTGCGTCTACAAGCGGTAGCGATTCCGACTGGGTTGTGAAGATCATAGACGTCTATCCTGATGAGGTGCCAGAGAATCCAAAGCTCGGCGGTTATCAACTGATGCTTTCAGCCGACATCTTCCGCGGTCGATACCGTAAGGATCTCTCGATGGCAACGCCTTTACAGCCAGATAGAGTGCTGGAGTATCGGATCCCCTTGCCGCATTTAAGCCATAGTTTCCTTCAAGGTCACCGAATCATGATACAAGTGCAATCGAGCTGGTTCCCACTATACGACCGTAACCCACAAACCTTCGTATCAAACATCATGTTCGCACCTCCAGAGAGTTATCAGAAAGCAACTCAACGTGTGTGGAGGACAGCGGAATTCCCGACAGCGATCGAGTTACCCATAGTCTCGTAGAACGTTCATGCGCTGTTGAAAAATCTAGTCGTCGCGTGCGTTGAATAACGGGCAAAGCAGCGTCTAGTATATGAATGTTCATGGCGCGAGCCGCTGCTGTGCCTCGAGTTGGGTACGTGGTTCTCGGTATCATAACAGTGTAATCCGATCACTGAAATATCGTCATGGGGATCATCCAGTCGAAGCTGCTGTCATTAGGTGTGCTGCTTGCGATTAACCTGTTCAAAGCATAGCTTCACCAACTCAATTGTGTCTGTTGGACTTCCATATGACGTCCACTCGCGCGCTTAGAGAGATTGTGTTAAAAGTTTGGGAGTATGCTCTACTCCAGGTAATTAAAAATGAGGAGGAGTGGCCAAAACAACTGCATAACAGATGTCCCGGGAATACTAGTTGGGAATATTACTAACAAAAAAATTCTATCTGGAGTCACTGTGGTCACCGCGGAGAATGGAGCTGTAGGTGGCGTAGATGTAAGGGGGAGTGCCCCCGGTACGCGAGAAACCGATCTCCTCGACCCCATCAACCTCATTGACCAAGTTAACGCAATTGCCTTATGCGGTAGTAGCGCTTTCGGGTTATCCGCCGCGGGAGGAGTGATGAAAAGGCTTGAAGAGAAAGGAATTGGCCACCCCGTAGGTCAAGTTAGAGTCGTCCCAATTGTTCCCGCTGCAGTAATATTCGATCTGGGGCGCGGAGAAGTGGAGGGACACATCGGTGAGGAGGAGGGATACTTGGCTACAGCTTCAGCGTCTACTGGTCCATTTCCCCAAGGTAATATTGGTGCTGGAACCGGTGCTGCGTCAAGTGGAATGAAAGGAGGCCTCGGCTCCGCTAGTGAGGTTCTAGCAAACGGAATCACCGTCGGAGTTATCACGGTCGTTAACTCAACCGGTTCAACTTTCGACTCAGAAACTGGAGAATTCTATGCTCGACACCTAGAATTAAATAACGAATTTGGTGACATCAAAAAGGAAATTGCCATTGGTGCCCCATCTTACTCAAGGCTTCAACCTGAGCCGGGGCAGCAAACAACCATAGGTGTTGTTGCGACCGATGCCCAACTCACTAAATCTCAGGCTAAAAAACTAGCTCAGATGGCTCAAGACGGTATCGCAAGGGCGATCTACCCGAGTCACACCATGTTCGATGGAGACGTTGTATTTGTATTAGCGACCGGAACGATTCCGCTACCTGAGGAAGAAACACGGTATGGTCGTAGCACCAACCGTGCTCTAAGTCTCCTCGGTGCCTGCGCTGCTGATTGTTTCAGTCGAGCCATTATCCACGCGATCATCAACGCAGAATCAACAGCAAACTTTCAGAGCTACAATAGCATGTTCAGAAAAGCGCTTTTCTAAGCGTACGCGAGCTATTCAAACTTGATGACCTGAAAAATTAGTTCATCCGCGCCTGAGGGGTTAGGTTAGATTACCAGTATCTCTAATGATCTGAGTATCTAAAGTAGTGTAGGCAACACTATCAACCATTTCCAGGTGCGTAGAGTCAGCGAGAATAATGCAATAAGAGTAGCAACAAATTTACTTCAAAATTAAGATGCCTATCGTCAGAATCAAATGAATAATCACTTTTACGCAGCTTACACTGGACTAAACAGTAAATATGCGACTATAAAAGTTAGGATTATGTTAAACAGCTGAGCTACAACATACAGGTTTAAAGCTTTCCCACCCGTCATTTGGTTTCTCAAACTTTTAAACTCAGTTTCTAACCCAATGCCTAAAAAAGCCATGGAAAATAACATCGTACGCATTCCACCCGCAATTTTTAATATACTATTTAAACTGGTTTCCCCTATCGTTGGCAACATCACAAAAGAAGAAAAAAGAGACAGAAAGATAAACGCGATAATGAACTTGGGAAACCTATACCACACTTCAATTAAACTTGGTTTGATTGAAGGATCCTTATCAATTTTAGTGGTCCAAATTATAGCAATTATAAAAGCGATTACCCCAATCATCACATTCTGAATTAGTTTTACAACCGTGGCAACTTCCATCGCTTCTTTACTCAACAACTCACCCGCCGCAACTACAGCACCGGTTGAGTCTACAGTTCCACCTATCCACGCACCACCTACAATGTAATCGATGCCAAACGCTTTGACTATGGCGGGCAAACCAACCAACATTACAGCTGTGAAGATAAGGGATATGGAGATTGTCAGAGTCAAATACTCCTTTTTTGCTTTAGTTGATGCTGCGATAGCTATCGCTGCAGAAACACCGCAAACGGATGTCGCTCCCGCAATGAGAACAGCGAGCGTTCTATCCATTTTAAGGATCGAAGTGCCGTACTTATATGAAATATACAATACAATCGGTGTTACCCCCCATGCGAGAATCAGTCCCTGAATGCCAAGGGACAAGATCCGAGAGAACAAAATCTCTGAACCCAACAAAACAAGACCCGTTTTGATGTATAACTCGGTTTTTACAGCCGGGGATAGAAACCTTGGCACGCCAACCGTATTACTGATTACTAAGCCTATTATCAGAGCCCAAACAACATACTCTAAGCCATAAGAACTCATGAGTTGCTGTTGGGATATTATCTGAGACAAAAACCCTAGTAAAGATAACATTAGAAAAGATGGAAGAAAACGAGCTGGGTTTCCATCCATAAATTTAACGCCGATAGAAAATATTATCATAAATACGATTACCAGCAAGAAATATGAAGAGATAATATCCATAGAAAGTGACACAAAAGGATTATAATACCAGGTTTTAGGCTTGGGGACAAGCATATTTTTATTAAAAAAAGCTAAGGCAAAAAGTGAAAAACCTAACCAACAAGCCCACCAATCCTCCGACTTTATTAAAGACTTTAAGTCGATTCTCGATGACATATACAAAATATCCTCATTCAACACTAATAACTAATCGCGCGTACAGAGCTTGAAGGTCAAGGTTTCGAAAATATTCCGCCATCGCACTGCACCAGCGACGATGGCATCTCTATGTTTAGAGAGTCTTTCGGATTATTCTGCCGAAGTATTGGTGTTGGCTTTACTATGAAGATACCTGAAAAGATTGATGACTCGCGTGCACCCTGATATTTGACGAGATTACAGCAAAGAACCGGTTCAGAATTCCTAAGCGAAACACCATAGAGCTTTGAAGAATGTATCTGAACCTCAAATCATATAATTACATATGAAAAAAAGCAGAAAATAATGGATGATCTTTAGAGCAAGAGTATATACTAATATTTGGGAGAATCAACTTCAACGAGTTTCGTGGAGTTAGGTTTCACATTGATAATTCTTCTATGATCCACCAGAGAACTTGAGCCTTTGAGGCCCCAACCATTCTTCTCAGCTTCTGGATGCCAATATAAATACCACCAAACCCACTTTTGAGAAACAACCTCAGGTTTCTCGAAACTAGCATTTCCTTGTATTTCCCAGAATTTCCCTTCATTTGAACTGGCAAAACTAATTATTACTCTAGGATCACTCTCAATATCACTAACCTTCCTAGTGTAAGAATAGGTTGCGAACCACATGATATCATAAGGATCTTCGTTATAATTTGTCATTACTCTGACATGTTTTGAACCATCCTTAGCGTATGTGATCATGTTTACCATTTTGGCTTTTTTAAAGTCCGTCAATAGATCTAAATTCCTTTGCATGCTTATCTTCTCTCCTAGTTTTATTATCTACGCGATTTAATATAAGTTAAGATACCCTTACGACTGATCTCGCTAATGCTTTAAGTTGATAATGTAGGTGTAAGACTTATAAAGTAGAGATTCCCTCTAATAAAAACTTAAAATAATACCTAAATGCGTTTACACCGATATTTGACTCCATGAAAAACTCTTTTTATGTATATTATACGTGCGCACGCGATGCTCAAACGTGGTGAAACTGAAGTCCAACAGACACAATCGAGTTGGTGAAGCTATGCTTTGAACAGGTTAATCGCAAGCAGCACAACTAATTACAGTGGCTTCACGCGTGTTGTTTAGAAATTAATAATCAGTTCAAACATATCTTCCATTGAGTATAGGTTGAACGTTATGCGTGCGCTTGATTAACTCATCATAACCTAGATCCAAACAGAGTTAACAGAACACTACCGCGCGTACGTTATCTCTATGATCTTGGATTAAGAGGAACATACTCAATTCCTGGTCTCTGCTGCCTACCCATCCTATAAAAATTCATCAGCTTAAACACATCATCAGGAAGCTCAGGATGAGTACATTGACCTAGTAAAGAGCACAAGATATCGGTGGTAACAGGATAATCATGAGTGTATTTCCCACTAACTAGCTCTTCAACAATCTCATCAATTTTTTCTGTAGAATATTTATCTGAGATAAGCTGCCTAACCAAATCTTTCATCTGATCTAACGCCTTCTTCGCCTCCTCTGCCATATACATAGTCTCATCATCGATGTCTTTTGACTCCTTCTTATCTAGAACCTTAATTATACTTGAGGCTGAAAACGTGCCCTTTGCTGTTCCTAGCTGTGGATCTACTGGACCTAAAACGGCGTATCTATCCATTAATATTTCATCTGCGGCTAGGGCGATTAAAGTACCGCCGCTCATTGCATAGTGAGGTACAAGAACTGTTGTTTTGCCTTTATGAGCTTTGAGAGCGAATGCGATCTGTGTAGCTGCTAACGCGATACCGCCGGGTGTATGTATTATTATGTCAATGGGCTGGTTTTCAGGAGTCATTCTGATCAGGCGTATGATTTCTTCGCTGTCCTCAATGTCGATGTATCTCTGTAATGGTAACCCGAATAGGCTTATGGTTTCTTGTCGATGTATCAGGGTGATTACATTGCTGCCTCGTTTTCTTCC
>JBFYNP010000109.1:0-42220 GCA_041304325.1 Candidatus Bathyarchaeota archaeon | reverse complement strand
GTGGATTACCTTAGGTGCTCATATAACTCTTCCGTGGGGTAAACTACATGCCCTTACTAATACACTCGAGGAGTTATAGGTGAGCATGACCGTCGATCAGATCCCCATCGGGAAGTTCAGTGCAGCTACCCGGCTTACCCAGAAAGCCCTCCGGTACTATGACGAGAAGGGTATATTGGTCCCCCAGGCGAAAGACAACATAACCGGGTATCGATACTACACTGGAGACCAGATCGCAATAGCTGTAAAGATCAAGACTCTTACAGATCTTGGCTTAACGCTAGAGGAGACCTCCGACTTCATCGAGGCTGAGAACCTCGGCGACCGAGATTCCATTAAAACTCTGCTACATAACCACCTCGCTCGAACGCGTGAGGAGATCATTCGGCTGGAGCGTGTCGCGGCTCTGCTTGCTAATCATAGAACTGAAGAGTTGATTAAAATGACCCTAACCGAACCAATCGTGAAGGATGTCCCCGCAATAAGGGTGATGAGTAAGAAAGGCACTGGAAGCTACGGCCCAACAATAGGCAGGCTCATTGGTGAGTTGATGCAATGCCTTTACTCCCCAGAGAACCAACGTAACTTCGTCAAGGTAGTAGGTCCAGTGATGACTATCTATCATGATGAGGAATACAAGGAGGAGCACGCCAACGTGGAAGTCGCGGTTCCTGTTACAGGAAAAATCACTACAACTGAAGGCATCGAGGTACGGAACCTCAACGCAACTAGAGTCGCAAGTCTAATTCACAAGGGCTCATACGATACCATTAGTCCAGCGTATCCCCGACTCCATGAGTACGTGATGAAAAATAAACTCCAGATCATAGGCCCACTGATGGACCTATACCTCAGCGATCCAAACACAACACCTAAGGATGAGGTAATGACCGAGATCCAGATCCCGGTCAAATAACTCGTATAAACTCTCTTTTTACATATAAATTTGGATCTGCTTTCGTGAATAACTGTACTTTAACTATAATGCGTAACACGCGTTCTCCGTCTAAACCAGCATGCTGATACATAAGAGTGGTAGGGAGCCCATGTTTAGAAAAGTGAAAAATATGGGTATTTATGCTACGGTTCCGCAGGTATCTGATTCCATCGATGAATCTGATAGTAGTTTCACTGATCCTCACAGTTTTCATCGTAGGGGTGTGGATGATGTCAAAAAAGAAAGCTAATTCAAAAAATCTCGAAAAAGACAGTCAATCGACCGAGGCCATTGAAAAGCCTTCAGACAAAGCACTGAAAGAATCATTAACGGATCTTCAATATCATGTGACTCAGGAGAATGGCACTGAGGAGCCGTTCAACAACGAGTACTGGGATAATAAAAAGGATGGGTTATACGTGGATGTGGTCTCAGGTGAACCCCTATTCAGTTCAAAACATAAATTTGACTCAGGGTGTGGTTGGCCAAGCTTCTATCAGGCACTAAAGCCTGAAAGCATCGTTGAACGAAAGGATTGGAGCCTCTGGATAGAGAGAACAGAGGTGCGAAGCAGACGCGCTGACTCACACCTGGGTCACATATTCAATGACGGGCCTAAACCTACCAGGCTTAGATACTGTATAAATTCAGCTTCTATGAGGTTCATCCCCGTTGAGAAGCTTGAAGAAGAGGGATATAGCGAGTATCTCAAAATTTTCAAGTAGAATCTCCGACCTGTGATAAATTTAGCCTCTAGTTAAGGATCATTGGGGATCCAAGCACATTTAGGGTTTTTCGAGAAATTATTATTCTTAACCTTTACGCGAATTAATTGTAAATAAATAAGATTTACTGAGTATAGTACCTCATCAATAACCTGGTCGCATCGATGGTACTGATCACGCCTGAGAGTCGGTTCTTATCGTCAATTACATAACAGTGATCCTCCTCCTTAGTGATCATCGCCTCAATGACCTTCATCACCGGTGTAGTTTCACTGAATAGGAGCGGCTGCCTGAGCTCAGACTCACGTAAAGGTTGGTCTAGGCTAGTTTTCGTTAGTAAAGCTAAATCCTCAAGGCTGACATAGCCTAAGATGCCTTCCTGAGCATCTACAACCGGCATTATGCGGAACGGGGTTCTGCTGAATACATCGAAAGCCTCGCGAACTGTCATATCAGCTTTGATTCGGATCGGTTTTTCAGTCATTAGATTCTTCGCTGTAAGCTTCTCTAGTTCCTTCACCTTTCTGCGTGTTACCTTGTGGTAGAAACGTTCTAGCGCTAGCTCTTCTTGAGAGTGTTTCGCCAACGGTTGAACGGGGTAGAAACTCATGCTTCCTGAGACAAAATACGCGATAACCGTCGCTAGTATAACCGGGATGATGGTTTGGCTGCCGAAAACCTCAGCTACAAAGATGACTGGGGTGAGTAACATCTTGTGAATACCCGCAGAGAAGCTAGCCATCCCCATCAGAATGAAGATAGCTAGATACTCTGGAGCTATTATTGTCGCTATGACGGCGCCCCAGGTCCCACCTATGAGTAATGTTGGAAGAAATAGTCCTCCACCACCGCCAAATGTGAGTGACATCGAAGTAACGATAGGTTTCGTTACGAGGAGTACAACTAGAGCCATGAGAGAACCGGTGGTAAGGAGTGGAATCATTTGGTAACCTGGACCCATTGACTCAGGGCTCATGTATCCCATGGCTCCCAGTATGAGACCTCCCACAATGAGCATCAACGGATACCCGCCTTTTTCTGATAGTCTCTTCGCGATCGTCTCCGCCCCTTTATATAACCTTGTGAAAACGAGCACCAGACTCCCTGTTGCGAAGCCGAATATTAGGCTCATTGGGATTACGAGTGAGGGGATTATTGATGTATCGAGCTGGAGTCCCGGTAGAAGACTAGGTGCTCCAATAGCTACTGAGACCAAATATGCTGTACTTGAAGCGAGAGTGCCCTCAATAAACGCATCCTTCTCCAGATCACGTCTGAAGGGCAGTTCAAGTGCGAATAGGATTCCAGTCAACGGAGTTTTAAACGCCGCAGAGAACCCTGCGGCAACTCCTATCATCAATGCTTTATTAGATTCTATACGAACTTTCGCTGCTTTACTGAGCCAGACGCTGAAACCACCTGTGATTAGAGTCGCAGGGCCTTCTGGACCAACAGAACCTCCAAGCAATGCGGTTACGATACCTGATGATGTTTTTACTATCGCTTCTCTAGGCATCATCCCTGTAGGACTTAGATGGTAAACCTCAAGGATACTGTGGAAACTGCTCTTAGGCGTCCGGTACCATGCAAGGAGGTGGGTAAGGAAATAGCTTAGGGCTAGACACGTGAAGAGGAAAATGAAGATCAACGAAGGTGTATGGAGTGCATCGTTGTAGAATATTGTCCAAGTCGTGAAGACTGTATAATTAATCGCGGAGGCTGTGATACCTCCAAAGATCCCTACGATTATGGGAACGAGCCACCAATTGTATTCTAAATTCTTCGTTGGGCATCAACCCTTAAATGTCCGTTCTAAGACCCCCTGAGTCTGGCAGGGCGGTGAATTAAATGTTACTAGGATCCCTCGGGCTACCACGATGGTTCTACGCCGTCGTAGTCTTCTACGCTGTCCAAAGTAGCATCGGGAGCTTTGTAAAGCTCACTCTGCTAGACCTTGGTGGGAGCGCTGTTACGATAAGCTTAGCCACCTCGGCATTCAGCATCGCCCTCATCCCCGCAGTCGCATTATCTGGAAGCATCTCCGACTTCGTCAGTCGTCGCCAGAGCATCCTAATAATAAGTAGTTTAGGTCAACTCATCTCCGTTCTTCTTATCGGTCAAAGTCGGAATCCACAGGAGATCATAGTACTGTACACCATCTACAGTTTCTTCTGCAACCTTACTCCCACCGTCTTCAGTGTATTAATGCTAGAGACTGTCCCTAAAACCCGGTGGGGAAAGGGACGGGATCTTGTACTTCGCAACATGATTTACGGAAATATCCTCGGATTGATCATAAACGAGCTGGTTCTGAGCAGGTTTCCCCTCGCAGCGATAAGTCCTCTTCCCACCGCTCTTGCAGGACTCATGTTGATTATGAGTCTCCTCATACGAGACCCTCCGATGACGCTTGAAAGGCGAAGCATTAGCTTCCAATCTGATGATCTCGTTGATAGACTCACTCAGCTTCCAGTCCTTATATTCCACTTACCTAATCCACGTGACTTCAGCAAAATGTTTCAAAATGGTCGCAACTTCCTAACTAGAGACATCCCTGTGCTTGTGGGGGCTATGAGTCTCTATTATCTCGGGAGTAACCTCTTCACTACCAGCTTTACACCGTTTCTCAGATCCAATCAACTCTCTTATCTTGAGATTGTAGGTCTTGATATCTTCCTTAGCCTCATCAACGCCCTGGCAATAATGAATCAGCTAAGTGATGTGAGTCGTAGAGGGGATCCCGCGATAGCAGTTGAGTTTTTCAGTCTTCGAGCAATTGCTTTCCTATTCGCAGGACTCGGAGCTATCTATTTCACCGGCCGACCAATATTATACCTAACAATCCCACTATACCTTATGATTGGTATGGCACAAACCAACATTACTATTGGTATGAACAAGATGATATACGATAGGCTGCCATCCGGGATAGAAGGAGGTATTCTCGGAGTATACAGTGCCCTCAATAATTCAGCGATCTTCTGCGGTAGCCTGTTTTCCGGCTCAATCAGCCTCATTCTAGGTTACCAAATCACATTCTTTCTCGCAGGTTTGCTCCTCTTTACATCGGCAACTTTAATGGAGTGGCATTTTCAACCCACCCGTTCATGGGATGATGACCCCTATCAGTGACACCTAGAAACCCATTTAATCCTGAAACACATAACGCCATGATATTCGGATGAAATGGATTGACAGAAGAATTGAGGTGGCCAACCTGGTTCTACGTTATCATCCCATACTACGCAATGCAAAGCCTCGTTGGAAGCTTCGTTAAACTATACATCCTCGATCTCGGTGGAAGCGTACTCGACCTTGGCCTAGCAAGCTCCGTCTTTAATCTCATCCTAATCCCAGCAGCCATGATCTCGGGACGTATCTCAGACTATATTCCAAGAAGACGAAGCGTACTACTTGTAGCAGGGATCGGTCAACTCCTATCGGTTCTATCAATCAGTACAAGCCAAAGCATTAGCGCTATAGTGGTCCTTTACGGAGTCTTCAGCTTCTTCAATAGTTTCACACCGACAATCTTCAGCTTACTGATGATGGAGACTGTCCAAAAGGAACGCTGGGGTGACGGAAGCGCCCGTAGCTTTAGGTTTACTATCTTTGGCTCAATCGCAGGACTTGGACTCGGCACAGCTGTCCTTACATTCCTACCCCTATCATCGATGGCGTGGCTCCCCGTCGTATTCAGCGCTTCTGTTCTAGCGCTCACTCTTCTGGCCGTAAAGGGTTCTCAGGTCACAGTAGAGAGGCGAAACATCATTCAGGTCCCAGCTGTTTTGCTGAATAGACTCCTAAGCCTCCCGGTCGCATTCCCACGAGTCCCCAAGGTAAACGACTTCAAAGCAGTAGCAAAATTCGCTGGAGAAGCAATAACCCGAGATATCCCCCTCATAATGGTTGCAAACGCACTATTCTTCCTCGGGAGCAACCTGTTCTTTACAAGCTACACACCGTTCCTTAGAGCAAACCAGCTAACCTACCTCGAAATGATCGCACTCGACTTCTTCATAACAATCATCAACGCTCTCGCATCAGGACAGCGATTCAGCGGGATAAGCAAGAAGGGTGACCCAGGAACAATCGTTGAGTTCCTAAGTCTCCGCGCAATCGCATTTCTCTTTGGTGCTATCGCGAGCCTCTATTTTGCAGGCCGCTCTGTACTCTATGTCTCTCTGATGCTCTACCTGCTAATCGGTATCGCTTACACGAACATCACAATCGGGATGAATGCACTGCTCTACCGATACCTTCCCGTTGAAAACCGTGGAGGAGTCCTCGGGGTCTACAGCGCGCTCAATAGCGTCGCTATGTTCCTCGGGTCTTTCCTAAGCGGTGGTATAAGCTTGACATGGGGCTACCCTGCGACTTTCCTATTAAGTAGTATGGCGCTCTTCGGGGCTGCAAGCCTCTTTGAATGGCATTTCAAACCTGAACGGATGTCCGATGAAGATCAATACTAGTAAAAAGCTTGGCGAAGACTTTACCTGAATGATCTATAAGAGCTAATCTCCCTGTTTCAGTATACTTTTCCAGCATGCTCTGGTAGATGAGCGCCTGTGGAATGTTGGATTTATCCGCATCGAAACTGAGAGCAAGAGTTCCTTTCTGTTTTCCTGTATCGGCTTCAAAATTGAAGATAAAAGGAAGATTTCTATGCTCTGTTGATAACTGGATCAAGGACTCCTTAACAGATACTAGTCTGAATAGCGCTGATTCGAAAACATTGGTTTTATCAATTATTATGTTCAAAGGCAGAATGTTAGAAGAAGGCGATATCTCAGTCAAGTTTTTATCAGTAAAAACTGTGAGATTTATGGAGATTGAAATTGGAAATGTTTCGCGTCTATTAGGTTGTTCCTTCGGCCAATTCCCAAGATCTACTCTTGAGTAATGTTCCAGAAGAGACATTGCTGATTCATGTAGCTTCTCCAAAACACTGGTGATCGATTTTGTGTCTTCGACATCAGTAAGAATCCTTATCCTATCTTCTTGAACCATAGGTGAAAGTATCTGTTTACTGTCGCCTGTGAGTATTCCAATATGCATCCATGTTTTCGGCTCTGTTGAGGAGCCGAGCCAATTCAGTGCCTCGGAGGTTAATTTCTGAAGGTCTTCAGGTTCAACTGTGAACGTAAATAAGGGTAACCGTGTATTGTCGAGCATCCATGCAACGTCAGCGCGTTGACCATCAATGGGGCAAACATACCCCAGCTCAGGACGGTACCCGAGCTTGTTTCCTTCAGATGAGAGCCACTCGACGCACATCCTCTTCACCTATGTGAAGGAGTTTGCAAGGTAATCCCAGTCATCATCTTCAAAACTCCAGCCTTCTGCTCCAATGAACTCCATAAGGTGAAGGGGGTTCACCGACTTTGGTATAGTAACAACCCCCTCCTGACTGATCAACCAGTTTAATGCTATCTGGCTTCGGGTTTTACCGTATTTCTCTACCAGTTGGTCTAGCACATTATGCCCCGGCTGAGTTAGAATTCCTCGGCCGAGGGGGCGGTAGGCAACGAGAAGTACTCCATTTTTTCGACAATTTGGCAGAAGCTCCATACGTGGTTTCTGGTCTACTAGACTGTACTCAACCTGATTAACCGCTATCCATCCCTCCTTCAGGTAACTTTGTGCCTCATTCATGAGTTGAGGACTGAAGTTGCTAACGCCTAGGTGATTAATGTAACCCTCATCAACACATTCCTCCAATGTGCGCATTGTCTCTCTCAGCGGGGTCTCTGGGTTGGGCCAGTGAATTAGAAAAAGGTCAACGTAATCTGTTCCCAGCCTCTTCAGGCTCCCTGTAAGGGAGGTGCGAAGGTCTTTTTTAGCAAGGTGGGATGGCCAAACCTTTGTGGTGATGAAGACTTTCTTTCGATTAATACCCTGAATGGCTCTTCCAACGAGCTCCTCGCAATGACCGGCTCCATAATATTCAGCTGTATCAATGTGGGTAAGACCGAGATCAATAGCCATCTGTATAGCGGATATTGCTTCTTCGTCGCGGGTATCGTCTGGTTGCTCTCTGCCTCCAATTCCCCATGTGCCGAGGCCAAGTATTGGAATCCTCGTACCGTCAGCGAGTACCCTGAACACAGACAACTTCGAGAACTCAATGGTTTCGCGGGATATGAGTTCTGCCCTATTTGCGCATAATAGAGGTTAATTTAAAATCATTCTAGGCTATACTCTGAATCACATTGCCCGGCGCCTTTTACACTATTTCCCTTTTTGAGGTTCCGGATAGTGACCTTATGCTTTATGGTGGAAAAGCCACCAACCTTGGAAGACTCAAATCAAAAGGCTTCTCTGTACCTGACGGTTTTGTCGTGAACACTGAAGCATACCACTTATTCCTTGCTAAAACTAACCTTAACTCTTGGATAGACTCCGAAATATCACAAATCGATTTCGGTAACGCTGAGTCTTTGGAGAATATTACCAGAAAGATCCGGGATAAGATCCTTTCCACAGAACTCCCCTCCTCAGTCATCGAGGAGATCAACTCGAAATATTCCATACCCATTAACGCAGTGGCTGTTCGATCATCTGCTGTCGGAGAAGACCTTTCATCCTCCAGCTTCGCAGGGCAGATGGATACAAGTCTCAATGTTAAGGGCGTTACGGATGTAGCAGAGAAGATCAAATTATGTTACGCTTCTCTCTGGACAGCTAGAGCAGTTTCTTATAGGAATCAGCGTGGTTTAGAGCAGACCAACGTAGCTATGGCTGTTATAGTTCAAGCCATGGTGCTAAGTCGGAGCGCTGGAGTAATGTTCACTGCACACCCTGTATCAGGGGACACTTCAGAGATCGTAATCGAGTCCAACTGGGGGATTGGAGAGTCAGTCGTCTCAGGGTACGCAGAACCTGACATGTTCACCCTAAAAAAAACTTCACAAGGTTACAACATCGTTGTCCGCGAGATCGGCTCCAAGAGCCTAATAGCCAACGCCTCACAAAGCGGAATAGACTACCAGGACTCAGGGGGTCTTGCATACAAAGCATCTCTAAACGATGAAGAGCTTGTACATCTCGCAGAGATTGGAGATAGAATCGAAGAAGCTTTCGGTTCCCCACAAGACGTAGAATGGGCAATCGACACAATGGGAGATATCCACATCCTCCAGTCACGACCAATCACAATCATTAGCAAAATCGATGCCAAGGACGAGATCGTCTGGAGCCGAGGATACAGCGACGACTACTGGAACGATTCCGTTTCACCTCTGTTCTTCGAGATCTTGGGGGATTATCTTACCCAAATCGTTAACGTTGATCTCAACAGGATAATGGGATACAGAGGTTTTGATTCTCCGGAGACTAGTCAGCTTCTAAGGCTGCATAAATCTCACGTATACTTTAATCTCGAGGTGTTAAAACGGAAGGTAGAGAACGAGATACCAGGGTTCCTTAGAAACGAGGATCTTCTAAACTACTTCCCTGAGGGTAGCGGAAGATTCGGAAAAGTAACTGTGAAAGCTCAAGGATTTAACGTATGGGGGAGGATCTGGGCTGAGATTAGTGTTACAGTTAAAGATCCTGATGGTGGAGCAGGTCGTACAGCGAAAGTCTATGATGCATGGACACAGCAAGTATTCAACTCATTCCACGAAAATTTTGACGCAAACGTCGGGAATCTAAAGGCAGCTTCACTAAGCGATCTCCTCCGATCCGCAGATGAAGTTAACGATATCATGCTCAGCCACTTCCGCCTTGTCCGATACGGTATCCCTGTTCATAACATCGGAATGAACCTCCTTACACAGTACCTCCTCGAAAGATGGGTGGGAGAAGATGATGCCCGCCGCGTCTATCCAATCCTCGTTTCAGGACTCTCACACAAAACCAGTGAGACAAATGCTAGAATTAATGATCTCGCAACGGTTATCCGTAAATCGCCCGAGCTAACAGAGATCATCATCTCGACACCATCAAAGACGCTTTACGATGTTTTATCCTCCTCAAATAATTCAGAAGTCAAAGATTTCACTGCTGATTTCATCAAGTTCCAGAAAGATCTTGGTTTTAGAGGATTCACACGCGAAATATTCTACCCTCGGTGGAGTGACTCGCCTGAACATGTATTCGATCTCCTAAAACCACTCGCTTCAGGAGAAATCATAGACATCAAAGCGGTTGACAAACGCAATATGGTGTTAAAGGCGGAAACCGATTCTTTCGTCGAAAAAAAGATCAAAACAGGACTAATGGGATTCGCTAAATGGAAACTTTTCTCCGGAATACTCAGCACAGCACGTCGGTACATCATTTTCCGAGAGCTTCAGAGATTTAACCTCGATAAGTGGATTAGCATGTGCCGTAGCGTATACATAGAGATCGGCATCAGATTCAAGTCACAGGGTATCCTAGAGGAATCTGCCGATATTTTCTTTATCAAAAAGGACGAGATCAGATCTATTAGCTTCGGAATTATAATCTCGGACGATCTAGAGAAACTTAAAGCAACAGTAAAAGAGAGAAAAACTGCTTTCATCAGGTTCGAGAACACTACACCCCCAAAATTCCTCCAAGGAGAGCGTGAGTACAACGATCCACCTCCCCCTGATTCCCTAACGTTGCAAGGAATACCGGCGAGCCAAGGCGTACTCACAGCTAAAGTTAGAATTTTACATGTAATCGATAATATTTGGCAGGTCCAAGCGGGGGAGATCATTGTAGTGCCTCGAACCGATCCGGGTTGGACACCGGTTTTCGGTAAAATAGGTGGCCTTATCACCGAGACGGGAGGTGTCCTCAGCCACGGAGCCGTCGTAGCGAGAGAGTACGGAATCCCCGCGGTCACAAACGTACGAGAAGCTTGCCGTCTACTCCAAACCGGCATGAAGGTCACGATAGATGGTGTAAAAGGAGAAGTACAAATTGTGGAAGAATAACCTCGAGCCTTTAACACACGCGGCAGGAGCTCATAACGAGTGGAACGAGTCATACTACCTCTGCTTCAGCGATAGAAAAAATCATCTAAGCGGAATGACTCGCCTCGGTTTTAAACCGAACAAGGATGAGGCAATGACTTTTTTCATTCTTTTTCTACCAGACGGTTCTGTCGCCGGGTTCCAGGCTACCGAGCATGTGAAGAATTACCCGAGTAGTCTTGGGGCTGCAGGAATGGTTCATGAGCGGCTGCTGGATGGAAACTGGCGTTACAGTTTCTCTGGAAAAATGTATACTGTCCGAGATCCCCTCGACTTTGCAAAGATCAGACAACAGCCAGCCCTCATTACAGGAGTGCCCAATGTTACTCTTAATCTAAGATTCAAACCAATCAATCCTACGTACGAATACTCTATGAATATGACGCCTGAATCACTGGAGCTTGGAAAGAAGAGCGGAGACGAGCACTGGGAGCAGATCGCCCTCCTCAACGGTGAGATTAAGGTCGGAGAACAACTCTACAGGTTGGAAGACGTAATCGGTGAGAGAGATCACACTCATGGTGTTCGAGACTGGACTGGGATTGGGGACTGGCTCTACTACGTCGTCTGGTTCGGCACCGATCTCGCCATTAATCCTGCTGCGATCATCGCTGACGATGGTAGAATAAGCGTCGGAGGATTCCTCTATAAGAACGGCAGGAACATACCTCTCATTCAACTTCGAATACTTGAACAACAATACCGCGATAACGTGGTGCCTGTTAACTCTACTTTGGAGCTTACCGACGCAGAAGGGGAGAAACACCTACTCGTTGCCAAGGCGGGACCTGTCGTTCCTCTTCCCTTTACCGACACTGGAAAAGTCTCCATTCTCTCACAGAGTTTTGGTGAATTCGAACTTGATGGAAGAAAAGGGGGGTATGGAACCTATGAGACTTTACGTATCCTACGCGGCTAAGCTCAACATGAACTCGACGTAACCGTCCCTGGGAATCGACGACTTGAATCCCTTAATAATCTTATTCGCGTTTTCCGCTTCACCGTAGAGCAAATCTATTGTTGTCGCGGCTAGCACCTTTGCAGGGAGAACATAAGCTATGTAGCTGTCAACTATCCTGTAGTCTCGGCCGTGTCCTACCCCTGAGACTCCTCCCATCCCGATGCTAGTGGTGGGCATAACGCAGCTGAAATCACCAAGATCCGTGGAGCCTGTGCTATGGCTTTTTTCTTTGACTTTTCCTTCACCTACGAGCCCTGTAGCGTTTTCCTTGAGGATATTATCGAGGGCTTGGTCCTTGAAATAGGGCATATATCCGGGGTGATCATCGATGATGCATTCTGCACCCACGGCCATCGCTCCCGCCTTTAATGCACGGTTGACCTTGGCGTTTGCATCCTTTATCGCCTCAACTGTCTTACCCCGTACATAGCTCTCAAGCTTGACATCACTAGGGACGTTGTTAACAATCTCTCCACCCTTCGTGACTATAGGGTGAACGCGGATTGTATCCTCATCCTTGAAAGTCTCCCTGTTCGCGTGTACTCCCATAAGGCCAAGCATAGCGGCGTTTAGAGCGTTGATACCTTTGTGAGGGCTACCTCCCGCATGAGCCTCCTTTCCTACGTAACGGACCATTTTGCCGATGAAACCATTATTGCTACCACCGACGCTTAGTCCCTCCGTCTCTGTATCCGTATGGCTGCCTAAGCTGATATCAACATCATTCATAGCTCCTAGGCGAAGAAACTCCTGTTTGCCTCCGAAGAACTCTAGTTGACCTTTCTCACGTAAACTGTTTCGGAAATCGATCTCCACATACTCTTCAGCTGGAACAGCAACCAGGGTAACATTGCCTGCGAGCTCCTCCGCAATGGTTTGGAGGCCGTAACCAGCACCAATCATCGCAGCAACTTGGGCATTGTGCCCACAACTATGAACTGCACCAGTGATCGGGTCACATTCCCTGTGATCTGTGACGCGTAAGGCATCAAGTTCACCGATTATCCCGACTGTTGGGCCTTTTCTCTTGGGAGCGATAAAGGCTTTTGAGCCGGTTATCGCTATCTTGTTCTCAAATCTCCAATCTTCCTTTTTGTAGGCTTTCTCAGTGATCTCAGCGGTTTTGAATTCCTTGAAGCCAAGTTCAGGGTTTCTCCAGATGAGTTCTCCGAGTTTGATGATTTCATCAGCTCGAGACTCGATGCCGTTCAATGCTTTCTTCTTCATCTCTTCACGTTGCATAAGGATGGTAGTCTCCGATCATCCATTTAACGACTTACACAAAATCTCTCAGAACTGTTATCTAGCTGGTCCCGTTAATCACTCATCAAAACAGGGGAAGCATATGAAACTCCTCGAATATGAAGCAAAAGATATCTTCAAGAAGTATGGTATCCCCACTCCTCCCAGCTGCGTCGCTGAGACTCCCATAGCAGCAAGAACCTTTACTGAAGCCCTCGGGAAACCGGTGGTGGTTAAAGCTCAGGTTGCTGTGGGTGGCAGAGGAAAAGCCGGGGGGATCAAATCTGCGGATTCACCTGAGCAGGTTCAGGAAGTTGCGGATCAGATCCTTGGTATGAATCTCAAGGGACTCACGGTTAGAAAAATCCTTGTGGAAGAAAAAATTAGTATTGTTAAGGAGCTTTATCTCGGCGTCACCATCGACCGGAACGAGAAGTGTTTTGTAGTTCTCGCATCCGCCTCTGGTGGAATGGACATCGAAGAGGTCGCAGTGAAAGAACCGGATAAGATTACGAAGCTCTCTCTTGACCCGTTGAATGGTCTTAGAGTATTTCATGCTTTAAGAATCGCTAAGAAGCTAGGCTATAACGGAAAAAAGCTCAGCCAGCTCGCTGTAATAATTCAAGCTCTATTCAAGATAGCGGTCGAAATGGATGCTGAGCTCACAGAGATCAACCCATTGGTGGAGCTTGCTGACGGATTTATTGCAGCTGATGGTCGGCTAAACATCGATAATAATGCTCTTTATCGGCATAAAGAACAGGAAGCGCGTCTACTCCAAAGTTACGAAGGTGAACTTACAGCCCGAGAGATGGAGGCTCGTGCCATGGATCTAGTTTACGTAGAGCTTAATGGGGACATCGGGATAATCGGTAATGGAGCCGGATTAACGATGGCTACCCTCGATACCGTTATGCTTAGCGGTGGAAAAGCAGGTAATTTCCTTGATCTAGGGGGAGGCGCAAACCCGGAAAGGATCGGAAAAGCGGTTGAGTTTATCCTACAAGATAGCCGTGTTAAGGCTGTTTTTGTGAATGTTTTGGGGGGTATCACAAGATGTGATGACACAGCGAATGGGATCATCGCAGCTCAAAAAAAGCTCAATAGCAAAAAGCCAATCGTTGTCCGCATGATGGGGACTAATGAGGATGAAGGCAAACGTATACTCGCTGAAGCGGGGATAAGGAGCCATGATACTATGGAGGAAGCGGCAATAATGGTGGTCGAACTCGCTAGGAGTGCATAACCTTGGTTAAAATGATCAATAGAGAAACTTTGGCTATTGTCCAAGGCATAACAGGTAGTCAGGGAAAGTTCCACACTAAACTAATGCTAGAGTATGGGACAAAGATCGTTGGAGGAGTCACTCCAGGTCGTGGAGGACAGGAGGTTGAAGGTGTTCCTGTTTACGATACCGTTATCGAAGCTAAGGAGGAGAAGGGAGCAACGGCGAGTATAATCTACGTTCCAGCTCCCTTTGCTCTCGACGCTGCACTTGAGTCGATTGAGGCTAATCTAGATCCCATAGTGGTGATCACTGAGGGGATTCCTGTCCGAGATAACATTGAGATCTGCGCTCGGGCAAGACAGAAAGGTACTACGATTATTGGCCCTAACACCCCGGGTGTCATAAAGGCGGGTGAATCCAAGCTGGGTATTATGCCCGCTCAGGTGTTTAAGCCTGGGAAAGTAGGTATAATCAGTCGAAGTGGCACTCTTTTTTACGAAGTAGCCGCTCACGTAACCAGCGTGGGTCTCGGTGAATCAACTTGTGTTGGTCTCGGAGGTGATCCTGTAGTAGGTTTAGACTACATCGATGTGCTCAAATGGTTCCAAGAGGATCCGGAAACTCATGGTGTAGCATTGATAGGTGAGATTGGTGGGAATGCGGAGGAGAGAGCAGCTGAGTTCATCGCCTCAGGTGGATTCAGTAAACCCATCGCTGCATACATAGCTGGTCGAACTGCTGTACCTGGAAAGAGGATGGGGCACGCTGGGGCGATAATCAGTGGAGGAACCGGGACCGCGGAAGGTAAGATGGCTGCGTTAAAGAGCGCTGGGGTTGCTATTGGTGAACGTCCGGTAGAGGTTGCAGAGCATCTAAAAAGACTTCTTCCCTAATCACTCATTTGTATAAGAGTCTCAAGCATTTTGTAAGTTAAGCCCCAGATTTTATATTCACCGAGATCAAAGCACTGGGTTTCTCTCCCTTTTACGTTTGCCATACACTTGTTTGCAGATAATTCGCTAAGGTGAACCCAGTGGTAATTGGTTAGTTCGCTGTTGAGCTTGATTTCGGGTCTGCCGGAGTAAAGGTATACTTGTGGTAGAACCGTAGATCCGACTCGTATGCTTGTTAGCAGGTTTGGAAAGTAGCCGAGAAACACTGCCTTTGTAAGGTCAATGCCTGTCTCCTCCATTGCCTCTCGCCTTACAGTGTCACGGATAGTTTTATCCTCTGGGGACTTTTTTCCGCCGGGGAAGGCCATATCTCCACTCCAGGGGTCACCTTCAACGATAGCGCGTTTCACTACTAAGGTCTCCAGTTCCTCGTCGTCCCAGCGAAGGATCACACAAACTGTAGCCCAAGCTTCCTGCTCTACGTTACTGAGCCTACTTTTTATAGCTTCAAGCTTGTCCACAGATATCCCTTTAAAGAAATCGTTCGTATAAGATAAAATTCTCTACTGGGCGGATATGTTTATCTCTAATGGAAACGAACCGTCATGGAATCGAGGAATACGTATGGGCATTGAGGAGCAGCAGAAAGCAGATAATTTTGTGAAGCAAGTTGAGGAGCTTAACAGACTCCGCAACAGAATGTTGAAGATCACGCACAAAATCGCGGTTATTAGTGGGAAGGGGGGAGTTGGCAAAAGTCTCGTTACCGTTAACCTTGCTGCTGCCTTAGTGCTGCGAGGTCACTCTGTTGGAGTTTTGGATGCGGATCTTCACGGACCAACTATTCCAAAAATGCTTGGACTTAAAGGTAAACGCCTCGAAGCTGGCGATGATGGCATAATAGCCCCCGTCGGGATTCTTGGGATTAAAGCGGTTTCAATGGACTTTATTCTACCCAGTCAGGATACTCCCGTGATCTGGCGTGGACCACTTAAGATGGGTGCGATACGTCAATTCCTTGCCGATGTAGCTTGGGGCGACCTCGACTTCCTCCTCATCGATCTTCCTCCAGGCACAGGGGATGAACCTCTCAGCATTCTTCAACTCCTCCCTGAAGTAGATGGTGTAGTGATCGTCACAATACCCAGTGAAGTTTCAGGTGATGTAGTCGAGAAGTCAGTGACCTTTGCACGTCAGATGAAGGCCCCCATCATCGGTGTAGTTGAGAACATGAGCGACCTAGTTTGTCCCCACTGTGGGGAGGTAATAGCCCTTTTTGGGAAAGGTGCAGGAAAGATGGTTTCTGAGGAGATGAAAGTCCCATTCCTCGGTACAATTCCCATGGATCCTCGGATAGCTACAGACTCTGATAATGGGAAGCCTTTCATATCTGAACATCCCGACACTCCAGCCGCTGAAGCATTCGATAAAATAGTAACAAAAATCGAGGCATCGATCGATTCAAAATAGCTACGACCTTATCCTTTAATTTTGAGAACTCTCTATCTAGGAAACGATTCTTAATAACTAACAAGACTACCTAATCCCCTATGGTAAAAGTTGGAATCATGATTTGTGATAGGAACCGGACCTGCACAGGAAATAAGTGTTTCAAGTCTATTATCGAACGTGATGGTGTCTTCTCTGAGTACTCGAAAGATGAACCTATTGAGGTAGTTGGATGGATGGCATGCGGAGGATGCCCCGGAGAGCGTCTGGAAGCAGCCCCGGCGGATATGAAGAAGTACGGAGCCGATATCATCTATCTTGCTAGCTGTTATCTAGCTGGATATCCTATCTGCCCATACATCGAGGATCATAAGCAGTATATCGAAAATGTCGTCGGGATCCCTGTTAAGGTAGGGACGCACCCTATGCCTGCGAACTATATTAAGTTCCATAATAAAGCGGGTGACTGGAAGAGAGATAAAGCCGAGAAATGGTTGGTGGATATCACTGGTGATCAAAAGGATGCTGATAAATATGACTCCACTAACCCGAACTTTCTAAAAAAGTAGGTTTAGACTGCGGGTGCTTCTCCCGTACTGCCAGGTTTCCACCCCTGAACAGAGGCTAGGGTACTTTTCACAACTCTTGTCAAGTATCCCATATCAGTGTCTAGAGCACAGAACTGGAAACCTCTCTTTATCGCATCATTAATGTGTGTAGTATCTGGGTTTGTGAAGCAGTGCATTCCTGGGGCGACGCCGTGGGCACGCCCCGCTTCTACAATTCTGTCAAGTGTCTTGATGAATTTTGGGTTTGTATACTGTTTATGGATTCCCATATCGAGGCTGAGATCACTTGGTCCGACGAAGCATGCATCTATTCCCTCTACACTAAATATTGCGTCAAGGTTTTCGACACCTTTTACAGATTCGATCATGGGTATGACGAGGATTTCATCGTTGGCGGTGGCAAAATAATTAGGATCTCGGAAAGCTGCGAGACGTGGTCCTGCCCCCCGTTCACCTTTCGGTGGATACTTCATGATGCGAACTAGCTCCTTAGCCTGATTAGCCGACTCAATGCGAGGAACTACTAACCCCATCGCCCCCGCGTCTAGCACCTTCTTAGCCCAGATCAGATCTGTCCATGGGATGCGGGCTAGAGGCATACATTTTTCGCGGGCGTATAACATAGATTGAACCATGAAGTGATAGGTCTCGGAGCCGAATGGGCTATGCTCCATATCGCATACTAGCCAATCGAAACCCATGTCCGCGAGGTACATTGTCATGTCGGGGTGACCTACAGTTACCCAGGTTCCGATAGCTGGTTTACCTGCCTTAAGTTTCTGTTTAACTAGATTCCTCATAATTCAAGAGTGGTGTATCTTCTATTTTATACTGTACCTCGTTTTTTATTGCAAATCTTTTCAATGTTTAGCTACTTAATAATTCGGGTGTAATACTGAATGAGCTTTGACGGGGAGAATGCTTTCAAATACCTGAAGAAGATGGCGGTTGAGGTCGGTACACGACCAAGCGGATCTGCTCTTGAGAAGAAGACTGCGGATTGGATTTTAAGCGAGTTCAAAAAGATGGGGTTAAGGGCTTGGATTGATGAGTTTGAGGTTACTTCAGGTAGAGTGATCTCTCAGAAGCTTGAAGTTATCAAGCCCTATAAGGCAGATGTGGGATGCGAAGTTATGCCCCTTTCCGGTAGCACCGGTTCAGAGGGAGTAACGGGTGAACTCCTTTACCTTGACAACTACGATGAGGAGTATGTTACAGAGGAGGTTGAGGGGAAGATTATCCTCACAAGCGGGCAGCCTGCTGATAGAGATAAAGCTCTCCGTTTGCTGATGAAACATAAACCCTTAGCTCTCATTTTCATTGAGACGACGCCGAAGGCGATGGCTAAGAATCTCTGGGGTAGCCCCCTCGCAAAGAAAAAACATGGAAGTCTACCAACTGCGAGAGTAACGTTTGAGGATGGTCTCAAACTAGTTCAGTCTGGAGCTATATTGATACGTCTCGTCGCGGAGACCGAAGATAGATCGGTAAAATCTTGGAACGTCGTCTCTGAGTTGAAAGGTTCCACGCTACCTGATGAAATCATATTGGTGGGAGGTCATTATGATACTGTCCTCGAGGTCTCAGGTGCAGGTGACAACGCAGGAGGCACCGCTATCGTTATGGAGCTCGCCCGTATCTTTGAAAAGATAGGTTCGAAACGGACTATCCGGTTTGCTGCCTGGGGCAGTGAAGAACTTGGTCTTCTTGGAAGTAGGAGTTACGCGACGAAGCTTCGAGAGGGAAGCGAAGTGGCGAAGAAGGAGAACGAGAATATGATGACAGAGCTTGATAACACGTTACTTTGCATCAATCTTGATGTTCATGGTGGCCTCATTGGAACTAACAGCAGCAACGTTCTGGGGCCTCCTGAGCTTACAGCAGCGGTGAAAATACTCTCTAAAGAGTTAGGTTCAGGTATCAAGGTCTCTGAAAGCGTAGGTTCTACGGATAGTACAAGCTTATCGGCAGTCGGAATTCCCAGTATATCACTGAGCCGCGGTACACCGACTAATAGTCTCATGCACAGTCGAGAAGACGCTGTTCAATGGTTAGCGCCAAGCGCTCTTCAGGTTCATGGCGCTTTCCTGGAGAAGTTCCTTACAAGATACGTTGCAAAGGCAATAGCATTCCCCTTTGAGAGAGCAATACCTGAGAAGCAGAAGAAAGATATCGAAGACTACTTTAAAAAGGCTGGACGGAAACTCCCATAACTACTCTTCATCTTCCTCCACCTCTTCTTCGTCTTTATCAAGCCAACTAAACTTTTGTTGGAGTGTTGTCGGGTAATATTCTTTCCAGTCATAACCGACTTTCTTCCCCCAGTCATAGAATACGCGGGGGTCAACGTAATTCTTGAGACTTGTACCGAGGTTGTAGTCTTTCGTCATCTCTTGAGACTCGACTTGGAGTCTCATTCTCTCGGTGGATTCAAGGTTCCTTTTTCTCCGTTCATCGAGTTGAGATTGGAGCTTCGCTACGGTTACTAGGTGGTCGTTCTTCAGCTTCCTCGACCTCTCCCTAAGCATCTTCACCGAGTCTCTCATTGAAGCAGCCCGTTTTTTTAAGGTAAGAATTGTTTTCTCATGTTTTTCAGTTTCTAGATTCCGCTTCAATTCTTCATATTTTGTATTGGCTTCGGAGAGCTTTTTTTCATTATCTCCCAATTTAGCTCGGTATTTTTCTTCTTCTTCTCTAATCTTAGCACGTAGGGTTTTCTCGTCGGTTCTCTCTTTCTGATGAAGCTCCTTGAGTCGATCTTTCTTCTTCTGAAGGTTGTCTCCCCATGTCGTGGGAATCGTTCGTTTATGGTTACAGATAACCGCTGCTTCGAGATTAGCTTTTGTTGCTACGTGGCGTTTCAAATAGTCAGGGGACTTGGTGTCACACGGGATCTCTCTAAGCTTGCTCTCAACAGCGTCAGTAGCGTAGCATGTTCGAAAAACCTTAGCTGAGAGCCCATCCATAACTTCTTTGAGAAAGTCTCCAACAAGACCACTATTAACACCGATAAAGAGAGGCTCACCTTTTGTATTGGCTAACTCGCGGAGATTTCTTACAACTTTCGGGTCAAGTTGTGCGGTGATCACGTTTCTTACGCTATCTTTTCCAAGAAAATCAAAGGTAACTGTTCCTTCTTTGTTGAAAATTAAGTGTTCTGGACGAAGTGTAGAGGCGCCAACAGTGTCTGCTTCTTCATCTTCATCCTTCTCGTCGCCGACCCTGAACTTAAGGCGGTCAATCAGGTAGCAGACCATAGCTGTCTTTCGGCGTCGGGAATCCATACTATCGAGGTTGACATTAATATGGCGTTTAACGTCATCTAGGTGCTCTCTTAGCGATTTCGCCTTGTCATACTTCTCAATATCTTTTGCCTGTTTGAGGAAGCTTGAGTCTCCTGGCCAAACATACTTGAGTTTTCCGACAGGTTCCTCGCCGTTTCGTTGCTTCATTTTGGCGCTGAGTTTATCCCGCCAACGAGCTATCCACATTCCTTCACTATCCCAGACGATTTCTTTCCAGTCTCCCGGTGGGTGGGGTGCGTCGGGGCTGAGGTTTAACTCGATGTCTTTGTAATCTGGGCCTTCTTTCCAGTGCCCTCTCCAGGGGTGTTGGCCGCGTCCCATGAATAGGCTGTTTGGTTCCGCCATGTAGTTTCCTAGTGGTACTTCTTCACCGTCGACGAAGGCTTTACCATATTTTTCTTTATTTTTTTCTCTAAGAGTTTTTCGTTCCTGCGTTAGTTTTTTCTTTTCTTCGGAGCTCAGGGCAGCTTTATCTTCCCGTTCTTTTAACACTAGTTTGTGGAGGTTGGAGTAATCAACGTCTTTTAGCGATGTTTTGTACCCCAGTTTCTCTGAAAAGTCCTCATGGAAATTCTGTTGAAATATCGGATCCTCTACATACGGTGTACCGATCTTCTTAGCCCATGCTAAGGCCATCTCTTCCTGTTCTGGGTTTAGTTTTGTTTCTATACCTTTGATCGTTAATGAAAGTCCTTGGGCTTTGAACTTTGGTGGTAATAATATGCCATTATGGTGGAGGCTGTTCACTAGTTGGACACCGGGATAGTGAGAATAGTTTGAGGCTCCGCTATAAATTATTCTCAGAAACGACTAGGTTGAGAGAGCGTTTTCAAGTTCGTTGATTCGGATCATAGCTTCGAACCGTGTCTGAGGGATGCCGTTGTGAAACAATATTACGGTAGGGATGCTCATGATACTATATTTTTTCCATGTTTCCGTTTGAGTGATATCCATTTCATAGAACTCTGTTTGACCTTCCTTTTGTTCTGCAAGCTTCTTTATCTTTGGTTTTAGGTTTTGGCATGAGGGGTATGTCTCTGAGCTAAATAGGATCATTACTGGTTTGGTGGCTTGAAGCACTTTTTGGGTGAATTCTGAGTCAGCAATTGTTCTGATTGACTTTGTTTCGTTTCGGCTGAAGAGTCCACGGAGTCTCTCAAGAGGATTAGGGTAATGCTTGTAGGTGATGTTATAGCCTAGGTTTTCTATAGATTTCTCAATATCTGGGAGCTTTGTTGTCTCCGGATCGTATGTGACTTTGAGAATTTTCCTCATATAATTACCTTGCACCTTCTTGACTCCCTTAACTTCTTTCACCGCCCTCTCCAATGTGACAACGCATGACGGGCAATCCATTCTGGTGAGGGGAATCTCCTTAACGGTGTACATGCTATTTCCTCGGTTTCCAGCGGCGTAGTAGAAGACTATTGATTACTACTGAGAAGCTGCTCAACGCCATTGCGCCGGCTGCAAATATTGGGCTAAGCTGTATTCCGAATGGGGTTAAAGCACCAGCTGCGACTGGGATTAACGCTATATTGTATGCGAAAGCCCAGAATAGGTTTTGTCTGATCTTATTGTATGTGCGTTTACTAAGCTCAATAGCTATGGGTACATCCATTAGGTTATTACGGATGAGTACGAGTCCACCTGCCTCGATTGCGACGTCGGTTCCGCTGCCGAGAGCAATGCCGATGTCAGCCTCTGCGAGGGCAGGCGCGTCATTTACTCCATCTCCTACCATGCCGACGATATAGCCTTCTTCCTTTAGTCTGCGAACCTCCTTAACCTTGTCTTCAGGAAGCACCTCAGCTGCATAACGATCGATACCTACCTGCTTTGCTATTGCCTCGGCTGTACGTTTATTGTCACCAGTGATCATGATCACCTTAATTCCCATGGTTTGAAGTCTTTTTACTGCATTTGCCGCGTTATCTTTGATTTGGTCTGCAACAGCGATTAATCCTACAATCCTTCCTTCCCTAGCGACAAAGGCGAGTGTTTTTCCCTGATCATAGAATTTCTCTGCGTCGGTCTGCAGTAGGGAAGTATCATACATCATTTCATCCATTAGGCGTCTGGTTCCGATAACATAACTACGACCGTTGACTGTACCTTTAACCCCACGTCCTGCGAGGGACTCAAATCCCTGTGGTTCAACTAAAGTCAATCCGGTCTCTTGAGCTTTCTTGACGACTGCTGATGCGATAGGGTGTTCGCTTAGTTTCTCCAAACTAGCAACCTCAATTAGAGTTGATGAGTTGACGCCATGTAGATCGGTTACCGCGATCTCACCTTTAGTTAGAGTACCGGTTTTATCGAATACAACTGCCTGTAGATTTCTCGCTTTCTCGAGGTACTCCCCGTTTTTGATGAGTATACCGTTCTGAGCCCCAAGGCCTGCTCCTACGAGAATAGCTGTTGGTGTGGCGATTCCCATAGCGCATGGGCATGCAACGATGATAACCGCAATGAAACTGGTGATCGCAAATCCAAAATCCCCTGGGCTGAGGAAGTAAAACCAGGCAACGTAAGTGATTGCGGCGATGAGAAGGATTATAGGTGTAAATACTGCCGCGACTTGGTCAGCGAGGCGCTGGATGGGGGCTTTGCTTAGTTGGGCTTCTTCAACCATTTGGACGATCTGCTGGAGGGTGGTGTTCATACCGATCTTTATAACTTCCATCTTGAAGCTACCTTCACGGTTGATGGTGCCGCCGATAACTTCATCACCCATCTGCTTCGACACCGGAACCGATTCACCGGTAACCATACTTTCGTCAATACTGCTGGCACCGTCGGTGATCACTCCATCTAGAGGTATCTTCTCTCCGGGCTTTACGCGGAGGATATCCATGGGCATTATGGTTTCAACACCGACTTCTTCCTCGATGCCATTTTCCTTTATTATCGTTGCAGTGGGGGGTTGAAGATCAAGTAGTTTTCGAACCGCTTCTGATGCTCTTCCACGTGCGACTTCTTCTAAGTATTTTCCAATGAGTATTAAGGCGAGGATCATAGCTGATGCGTCGAAGTAGACCTCCATGCTTGGGGCGAGGTTTGGAAATAGAACTACGAATGTGCTGTAACCCCAAGCGGTTGTTGAGCCGATTACAATGAGTGTGTCCATATTAGCTGTTCTAGCTTTGAGGGCTCCCCAAGCGCCTCTGTAGTAGCGGTATCCTGCTATGAATTGTACGGGTGTAGCCAACAGGAGCCCCCAAATGTGATGGGTGAAAAGTGGTGGATTCGGGGTAAACATTAGTGTCATTAGAGTTAAGGCAAGAGCAAGGCTGAAGAGGGCTAGATTACGGAGTTTTTTTAACTCAACGTCTGGTTGCTGGAATGAAAGCATACAGCCTTCAGAGCAGAAGTAGTATGTCTTGCCACCTTGCTCTGCCTTAAAAGCGGCATGCTCTTCATCTACTTGCATTCCGCAAACTGGGTCTCGCGCCAACGATTTTCACTGAACCTTCTAATAATCCGCGACATTTAAGGCATCATATGAAAAATCCTTCATTCTTTAGTTTAGAAAGAGTAAAAAAAGTTATCTGATTTTACCTTCTACATCTTTGTCGACCCTTACTGACTCATTCTCTGTTCGGAGTTGCATCTCATTTATGTAGGCTTTACCCGCTTTCGCCTCTAATTTAAGGGTCAATAATTCCTCTATCTCTATTTGAGGGGCACCCTTACCTGATACTTCTTCAGCGGTTACTTGGCTTCCAGGAGGACTATCTGGGGCGTTGAGCACTCCAACGATACTACCAGAGTCAGCAGCAAGTAACATACCTTGGCTTAGCTCTCCACGGAGCTTCGCTGGCTTGATATTTGTTACTATAACAAGATGCTTTCCTAGGAGGTCCTCCCTATTTGGGTAGTGAGGTTTTAATCCAGCGCAGAGCTGCCGTTTCTCTGCGCCTAAATCTATTTGTAGAACGTAGAGTTTATCGGCTTGTGGGTGATCACGGACTTCAGTGACGACTGCGACGCGGAGGTCCAGAGCAGCTGCTCCGGTTCTCTTCTGTTCCTTCGCATCAGAGTTTGGTTCTTCTCCTTGATTTTTGAGCACAATGGGGTCAATCTTACGGAGTAGGATCTTAGCTTCACTTATGCGGTGGTTCTCTATAACCTGGTTTATGTCCACCCATTTTAGATCCTTGAGGGCGAGTTGTTCCTCTACTTTGGATGCAAATGTAGGTAGGATTGGTTTCACCAGTATCGTTATGGTCTTAACGATGTTGACGCAGTCTGTGAGTACTCTTTGGGCCTTTATCCTGTCTGTTTTCACTAGCTCCCAAGGTTGACTGTCTTGGAAGTATTTGTTTCCTAGGCTGCTAATCTCAAGGATCTTTGCTACGGCTTCACGGAAGTTGTAATCGTAGTAGCTATCTTTAACTCCCTCTGTTTTCTCTGCGATCTCTGTGAGGAGTTCTTGATTCAGAGTTGTGATTACTTTGCTGTCAAAGTTCTTGTTGAGGAAGCTTAAGGTTCTGTAGACTAGATTGGCGATGTTGGAGACTAGCTCGTTGTTGATCTTATCCTGAAGTGTTTTTAGTTCAAGGTCGATGTCGGTCATGCTGTGGCCGAGATTTGCGGCATAGTAATAGCGGAGAAGTTCTGGGTCGAGTAGCTCAGCGAATTCTCTGCCTGTGAGGAAGGTTCCTCGGCTTTTGCTCATTTTCTCTCCATTGACGTTTAGGAATCCATGAACAACTATATTGTCCGGAACATGGAATCCCGCTCCCATTAGGACAGCGGGCCAGAATAGTAGGTGGAAATATATGATGTCTTTGCCGATGAAGTGAATGATAGTGCTTTCTTGTTTTTGCCAGATGTCGTCCGCGGTAAAATCTTTCCCATTACAGTAGTTAGCAGAACTGGCAATGTATCCGATTGGGGCGTCGAGCCATACGTAAAAGTATTTATTCTCTTCATTCGGGATCTTGAAACCAAAATAGGGACCGTCGCGGCTTATACACCAGTCATTAAGGCCGCTATGGATCCAGGCTAGTATTTGGTTCCTGATCTCTGGTTGAAGGTTTTGGTTGTGATTCAACCAAGTTACCAGTTTGTCGCTGAAGTTGTTTAATCGGAAAAAGTAATGCTTACTGAGCTTCCGTTTTGGTTTTGATCCGCAGATACTGCAGTAGGGTTCAACGAGGTCAATTGTGGCGTATGCAGCGTTGCACTTCTCGCAGACATCACCGTATTGGTCCTTTGCTCCACATTTAGGACAAGTTCCCTTCACATATCTATCTGGTAGATATCTTTTACAGTGCTCACAGTAAGTGAGTTCTATCTCCTTGGTGTAGATGTGTCCAGCGTCATTAAGGCGTTTGAAGATTAGCTCTGTGTACCGCTGATTCTCAGGGGAATTTGTTGTATAATAGGAGTCGAATCCTATTTGGTAGAGTTTGAAATCCTTTTCATGCTCTTTTCCCCATTTTTCGATGAACTCTTCCGGAGTGACTCCCTGCTTCGCAGCATTGATCTCAATAGGTGTGCCGTGGGTGTCTTCAGCGCCGCAGTAGAAGGCATCGTGGCCACACATCTTGAGGAACCTGACGTAGATGTCTGTCTGAATAACTTCGACTAGGTAGCCGATGTGAACTGGGCCGTTCGCGTAGATGAGTGCGGAGGTTATGAGTACTCGATCTTTGAAATCTTTCATTGGTGTCGCCTCCCGTGGATGATAGACGAATAGCGTTTTGTTGTCTTTAAAAACCCATGCTCAATCTGGGTGTTGTTTGGTTGTTCGGGCGTGAAAAGCGTCACGTTCGCATAAGTATGTTTATTGAGTTTAATTACCGTAAACGGGGTACATTCTGGTGCTTATAACTTGTTCGATCACCGAATGGTGATAATAAGGAGGGATTCAATTGAATATTGAGTGGGATCCACATTCACTTTGTTGCAGTCAAAGTTTACTATTAATTAAAATACTAGATGTTAAACTCCAAACTATAAGATTCGGGTGTATGGGTTGAGTCACATCAAAGTCATCGGTGCTCGGGAGCATAACCTAAAGAATATTTCAGTGGATATACCGAAGAAGAGCTTAGTAGTTATCACCGGCGTCTCCGGTTCTGGAAAAAGCAGCTTAGTTTTCGACACTGTTTTTCAAGAAGCCCAACGTCAGCTGATAGAAACTTTCAGTAGTTTCGCTAGACGCAGACTCCCCAAGATCAATAGACCTGATGTAGATGAAATCAGGAACATTTCAACAACGATCACAATAGATCAGAAAAAACTTGGCGCTAATCCAAGAAGCACAGTCGGCACCGTCACAGAGCTGTATACCTATCTACGTTTACTCTTCAGTCGCTGTGGTGAACCACTAACTTTTGACAGTCGCTTCTTCGGCTTTAACAACCCGTATGGTATGTGTACTACATGCAAGGGACTTGGCACCGAGCTTAAGTTTGACGTTGATGCCCTTCTTGACTGGAATAAGAGTATCAATGAAGGTGGAATCAGGCACCGCCACTTTCAGCCTGGAATGGCGAGTTACAGAGTCATCGTTGCGAGCAACTTCTTCGATCTTGATAAACCTCTCTCTGAATATTCCAAAGACGAGTTAAATCAGCTCTTATACACGAAAAAGAGCCTTGTAGAGAACCCGATGCCGGGTCAGGTTTACCGAGTCTGGTATGAAGGTGTCGTTGAGACCATTCAGCGTCGGAGCTTGGCGAATGACGGTGAGGAGAACGCAGGAACTACTCACGGAATCTCCTTCTATAAAGCTCATCCATGCCCCGCCTGTAGTGGAAGTCGTTTAAATGATCAGGCACGGAGTGTAAAACTCCAAGGGAAAACTATCCCTCAACTTGTTGAAATGGAGTTAACAGATCTACTTGCCTGGCTCAAAGGGATCAGTAGTCCCATCGCGGATCCTATAGTCGAAAGAATGCACCCCATACTCCAAAATTTAGTGGATATTGGTGTCGGATACCTTAACCTAAACCGGGGGACAGGAACACTAAGCGGGGGGGAATCCCAAAGAGTCAAGATGGCTAGCCAGCTTGGATGCGACCTTATTGATCTAATCTACATTTTTGACGAGCCTACAGTAGGGCTTCATCAAAAAGATATTGGGAAGCTAGTGAATATGCTCCAACGTCTTCGTGAGAAGGGGAATAGCTTACTGGTGGTTGAGCATGACCCTCAGGTTATGAAGGCATCAGATTGGATTATTGATGTTGGGCCTAATGCTGGGGAAGCGGGAGGTAATATTGTTTTCACAGGTACCTATGACCAGTTAATTCAATCAGATTCAATCACTGGAATAATGCTTACAAGAGAAACTGAAAATCATGTGAATCGGAGAAAACCGAAGAATTGGATGTCTCTGAAGAGTGCGAGAGAGCACAATCTTAAAAATATCTCAACTAGAATCCCCCGAGGAGTCTTTACCTGTATTACCGGAGTCGCCGGTTCCGGGAAAAGCACGTTGATTCTCGATGTTTTCATACGAGACCACCCTGAGGCGATAATTATCGATCAAAACGCAGTTGGGAGGAGTAGCCGGAGCAATCCGGTCACCTACATAAAAGTCTTTGATCTTATACGTAACGAATTCGCGGAACACACTGGCCAGGATGCCTCAATATTTAGTTTCAATGGCGCTGGTGCTTGCCCTAACTGTAAAGGTACTGGGCGTCTACACATAGAGATGTTCTTCCTAGAGGATGTAACTATGGTGTGCGATGAGTGTGAGGGACGACGATACAAAAAAGAGGTTCTAGAACACAGGTATAAAGAAAAGAGCATCGCTGATATACTCAATCTAACAGCAACTGAAGCTGTTGAATTCTTTGAGAACCCGGAGATAAGGAGACGTCTTAAGATACTAAATGAGGTTGGTTTAAGTTATCTCCAATTAGGTCAAGAGGTCTCAAGCTTAAGTGGGGGAGAAGCGCAGAGGTTGAAACTAGCTAGGGAGCTACATAAGCATGGTAACATCTACATTCTTGATGAGCCTACTACGGGGTTACACATGGCTGATATAGAGAAGCTTATGCATGTTATCAATCGTTTAGTCGATACTGGCAACACAGTCATTGTTATTGAACATAACCTCGACGTCATACGTAGCGCTGACTGGATAATTGATCTAGGCCCCGAAGGAGGTTCGAAAGGCGGGGAAGTTATTGCGGAGGGAACTCCGGAGGAGGTAGCTATTATTCCACAAAGCTACACTGGAATGTACCTTAAATCCATCCTCTTGATGCTTCGAAATCCTATGCGTAGAAGGTGAGATGGCTCCTAATTTAGTGCAGATAACTTAGTAAGTTATTATATTCCGGCATGTATCAGAGTTTTCTGATGACAACCGATAAACCGTCTAGAGATCAAGTTAGCCGTAATGAGATGCTAACCGCTCTAAAACTAGCGGTGATAGTTGTCGTAATGCTTGCAGGTAGAGAAATCGGTAACACCTATAGTGGGTTTGACCAAGTTAAGACGCTAGATATTCGAGTTAATGTTGAGGAGGAGGCGTTGGCTGGTTACCTGAGAGATACTCTTGCAGGGAAGGATGCGGAGCTCAAAATTGGGTTTGGTATCACAATCCCTGGAGCTAAAATTATTGAGGGGCAGAGCATCCAGATCCCAGAATATGCAAAACGATGGTTAATCGCAGTCACTCTTAACCCAGTAACTTTTCAGCAGCCTGAAGTATCTGACTTTGAGGTTTCCCTCCTTGTTGAGGGAGAGGTAGCTGCAAAACAGATTTTCATGTTTCCACGAGCCAAAGTCGGATTCGTAAGCATACTAGACCGAGAAATAAGCCTTCAGGTAACTGAAAAGGAAAGATTACTAAAATTGATCACATCTTCAGCTGCGGAACATGGAGGAGAAGCACAGGTCAGCCTCAAAGGGAGCTGCCGAGCTTACTACTCATTCCTTGAAACATGGCTCCCGTTCACTGTAACAAAGTACCCTTTTGTATCTACACCTCTACTAAAAGTGAATTCGAATAGCTGGAGGGAACTCGATAACACGCCAGCTACGACACTCTCAAAAGGCCAGTCTGGATACATTGTTATTGGTTTCAGTAACCCTGCTAGAATTCACACTTTATCCGATACAATTACATGCAAAATTGTTCGTGATGGCGAGGAAACTCTTGCAACAATTATCACAAAAACCATTTCAGTTGCCCCCAACAGCGATGCTACGCTATTCTTTCCTTTTACTCCAACAGAGGCAGGAATATATAGTTTCACCTACAATTCCACTGCTGGCCTCAGCTTACCCCTTAGTCAGTCACCCTTCCTAACAGTTCAGCAGGGTGGTTAAGCTCAAAAGCTGGGAAAGGTCACTTAATATTGTTCTCACTTTGGAAGGCATACTCGTAAGGTTTCCCCTAATCCTCGTCAACCTCAAGACTTACCGTGAAGGTATGGGGGAAAACGCTGTGAATCTGACTAAAATTGCAGAACAGGTTCATCTTAAAACCGGTACCAGTATCGCTGTAGCTCCCCAAACCGTTGACGTCAAGCTTGTAATAGAAGCTGCTGAGACACCTGTTTTTGCCCAGCATATTGACCCTGCAGGTTTCGGTCAATATACCGGTCATATATTGCCTGAGGCTATGGCGGAGGCTGGGTGCTCTGGGACATTAATTAACCATAGTGAGCGGCAGCTTCCGATTGAAGTCATCAGAAATTCGGTGAGAAGAGCTAAGGAAGCTGATCTTATAACGGTAATATGTGTTGATACTGTAGAAAAAGGGCGACTTGTAGCCGCCTTCTCTCCAGACGCTATCGCAATTGAACCCCCCGAGCTTATTGGTTCAGGCATTTCAGTTAGTAAAGCGAAACCTGAGGTTGTCTCTGGAGCTGTTGCTGCTGTGAAGAATGTCAATGCACGGATTAAGGTTCTCTGCGGGGCTGGGATCACCGATGGTGATGATGTAGTTATTGCTCAGAAACTGGGGGCAGACGGTATCCTTGTTGCGAGTGGTATAGTGAAGGCGAATAACCCTGAGGCTGCTCTCCTCGACCTAGCTAGAAGTCTACGTCATTAGATCGTCTTCAATGTGTCTTCTATTATCTTTTTATTAATTTGCATGAGTTTCTCGACACTCTGCTGTGAAGCAGCTTCTGCATAAATCCTGAAAATTGGTTCGGTTCCACTCGGCCTAATCAGTATCCAGCTCTTATCGGGAAAACTAAGCTTCAGACCATCCGAGGTTTCTACATGTGGTGCTGATATTTTTCCTTGGAGGGCTTCTAGGAGCTTTACCTTCTTCTCGTTCGGACAAGTGACCTTATCTTTTAGCTGGGAGTAGTGCGGGAGCTCCGCTACAAGATTGGAGAGTGGTCTTCCTGCTTCCGTCATAATTTCGAGAATGAGTGCCATTGTCATGCTCCCATCCCTCACGGGGTGGTGAAGTCCATACATTACACCCCCATTCTCTTCACCGCCAAACATTATACCGTTCTCTACCATTGCTCGACTCACATCGACGCTCCCTACACGCGTCCAATGAATGCTTCCGTTTCCCTTCTTTACTACGTCAACTATGGCGTTGCTGCTGCTGATAGGTGTTACAACCTTTGCTCCTGGGTTTTTCTTCATGAAATCTTGGGCTGTTAGAGCGAAGCTTCTATCGCCCCAGAGAACTTCACCGCGTTCGTCGAGGAAGATACTTCGATCTGCGTCACCATCGAATGCTACACCCATATCAGATCCAGTAGCCTTTAACAGTGTTTTTAGACCATGGAGGTTATCTGGACGTGGTTCTGATTCTCTTCCGGGAAATCTGCCGTCGAGATCTGAGTTGATTGTGTTGACTTCGCAGCCCAGACGTTGAGCAATTATTGGAGCTACGAGAGCTCCCACACCGTTCCCTGGGTCAATGGCGACTTTGAACCGTTTTTCTTTGATCTTTGCAGAGTCTACTTTGATAATTATCGAATCTATGTATATTTCGAGTACCTCACGATGCTCTACGAATCCAACTTGATTCCAAGCCTTAGCTTTAGGTCCGCCTGCGAAGTATATCTCCTCGATCCGGTCTTCTAGACTCCTTGGGATCTCAACGCCATCTCTGAAGAACACTTTAATTCCGTTGAATTGAGGCGGATTATGACTTGCGGTTATCATAAGCCCTCCATCTAAACCGAGGTGTTTGAGGCAGTATTGGATAGCAGGGGTTGGTAAGACGCCGAAGTCGATTACATCGCAACCTACGGATAGAAGCCCGGAGACAACTGCTTCTCTGAACATTGGACTGCTAGTTCGGGCATCTCTACCAACAGCGATCTTCTTCCCTAGAACACTACCTGCAGCAGCAGCGATCTTTGCAGCTAATTCGATAGTGAAGTCGGTGTTGACTACTCCCCGGACTCCGTTTGTGCCGAAGAGCTTGCCCAACTACATCACCTGTTTCTGGTTGAGAATACTTTCGCCTATAGTACGGGCTGGGCAGATGGTTACATCTTGGGTGATGGTGACTCCGTCCTCTATGGTGACATAGTCCCCGATCATGCTTCCAGACTCAACTTTTACCCAACGCTCTAGAACAACGTTCTCACCGATTACTGCTGTTTTTATACTTGTATAATCTCCTATGGATGCTCCAGAAAATATTACGCTGTTTTCTATTCGGCATCCTTTGCCTACGAGGACGTTCTCGCTCAAAGTTGTGTTTGGGCCGATAAGGCAGTCTGGGCCTACCTCTACGTTTGGTCCGATGTAGCATGGAGCGATGATCTTTGCAGTTGGATCAATCTTTGCTGTATCCGCTTTCTTAGCGTCTTCGTATCTACTCAGCATCATGCTGTTCGCTTTAAGATAATCTTCGGGAACACCGACATCAACCCAGAATCCTCGAACTTCGTATCCGAAGAGTTTCTTCTCAGCGGCGAGTATTGGGAAAACTTCACGCTCAATGCTTACTTTCTTCTTTTCAGGTATATAATCAAATATTTTAGGATCGAGAATGTATATCCCCGCATTGATGAGGTTACTAGGGGCAAGTCCAGGTGCTGGTTTCTCGATGAATTTAACGATCCTACCCTCCATATCAAGTTCAACTGACCCAAATCTGCTCGGGTCATCAACGTGAACCAACGCGACAGTAGCTAGAGCACCTTTCTGTTTATGAAATTCGATGAATCGTTTATAATCTATATCCGCGATGATGTCCCCGTTTAGAACAAGAAAAGGTTCACCGTTTAAGAGGTCTTTAGCTTTACGAATTGGACCTCCTGTCCCTAGAGGCCTCTGTTCCCGACTATAAATTATCCCAAGGTCATGCTTAGTTGGACCTAAATAGCGTACGAGAGCCTCAGCCATATAGTTCACCGCCATCACGACGGTATCTACACCAGCAGCATTCAGGTTCTTTAAAGTCCAATCAACCTGCGTCTGCTCGCCGACAGGGAAAAGCAGTTTGGGTCTCGTGCAGCTTAAAGGCCTAAGCCTTGTACCAAAACCTCCAGCTAGAACAAGAGCTTTCATAATTCCTACCGTTGGCTAAATCACCATTTAAATGAGCTTAAGAGCCTTATGGACATGAAATATAAGCGATAAAAACAGTTGTTACTTTCGCGTTCGTTTTGAAATTTTTTTGGGAGTTTATTAATCTACTCTTCAAGTAGTTGATTGCTAAATTACACATTTAATGGTTACCTAAAAATAAAGCAATCAAAGCGACGACAATACCGGCGATAACCATCTTAATACCCGATACTAGTACATTCTTCTCACTAAGTCTACCAAGGTAAAAACCTAGAATGAATAACACAGCGAGACTAGCAATGATCGATGAGTAAAAAGCTAAATGAATTGGTAGCAGACCTATCGATACTAGGAAAAAAGGTATAATGCAGGGGATAGAGGCGAGAAATGGCGCTGAACCATCAACAAAAGCAGCGAAGAGAGACACTATCTTAGTTGCTTTACCAAAGTCAGTCATCTCTAGGTCACAGAGCATTGCATCCTCGAGGACGTGTAGACTGTGGCTTCTCTCAGCGCTCTCTGTCATATATGTGCCAGAAAAGCCACTGATCGCCATCGCAACTCCACTAACCAAGATTACGCCTAAAACTGATCGCGGGTCATCGATATTTGTAATGTATGAACCTATTACCACTCCAAGTGAGGTCATAGCTCCATCGAATGCGTTCATAACGAAGTAGCGTCGGAGGATCGACTTCGACCTCGTCATACTTAGATAATCGTTCAAAGTATCGAGGCTTTCTCTTATCTTTTCGCTCAATCTTAATTTATGTTTACGATCAGAAGGAACCTCTGATCCGAAGTCACTCAAATCTTACTCTACTCACCTGAGGTATAGCAGTTCTTTAGAACTGACAATTTTAAGCTCTCGGCTAATTAACCCTTGAGGTTGAATATAAAACTAATCAACTCCGCAATACTATAATTTTTTAAATAACCACAAAGAAGTATTAACTTAGAACTGGTCTTAAAAAGATCGTATAGTATGTGAGATTTTGGTTAAACGAGGGATAAGACGTATCGTTTTAGATGTTTTGAAACCTCATCAGCCTTCTCTTCCAGAATTCGCTGATTACGTTGGGAAGTTGAAGGAAATTACGAGAGTTGATGTGACTCTTATTGAGATGGATGAGCGTACAGATAGCTTGAAGGTAATTGTCGAGGGAAACGGCATCGACTTTGAGAATCTCAAAGAACATATAGCCAAGATGGGGGCGGTAATTCACAGCGTTGATCAGGTAGTTGTGGAGGACTTCGGGAGTCGACAGAGTTAGCTATTTGCAAATATGAGCTGACGATGTTCGATTTATGAAAAGGTCAGAACTATTTGTAGAGGTATCCAAGCATTTTGCTAAGCGTATCTCCTTCAAGTTTCTCGTATCGTTCGATGCTTCCGATATCCATCCAATCAGCGTCTGTAATGTAAGCACCTATGTTGTAGCCTTGCTTGACCATAACGCTGACTACATCACCCATTATATCGAAGCTTTTAGCTCCACGCTGTGATTGCAGTTTCTCCATGTCTTCTAAAACTGAACCATTGAATACTAGAATGCCGATACTAACTGGCTTCTCAAGGTCGGGTTTCTCGACAAACGATCTAATCCGTTTTCCCTCAACGTCAGCGACCCCGACGCTAATATTGAATCGTCTAGCTAAAGCTACGGTTACCACTGCATTTGTTTCTTGGTGCTGTTTTATCATTTCTGAAAGGTTGATGTTGCTTAGAATATCTCCATAGTATATGACAAGAGTATCATCCTTACTTATTGCACCATGTTTGTAAGAATTGAGAAGCGCAGCTGCGCTTCCCCTCTGATCTGGAGGGTCCATAATATAATTCATGTTCACTCCGAATTTTTTACCATCTCCAAAGTAGTTGACGATCTGCTTGTGTTTATACCCGACTAGAAGGACATGCTCGTCGATTCGGTGATATTGTAGGAGTCGAACGATGTACTCGAGTATCGGCTTTTCCGCATCACCGACGGGTATCATGCATTTCTGAATGTAATATGTGAGTGGTCTGAAGCGTTTACCCTCACCTCCGGCTACTATTACAGCTTTAATTTGCGTCCTCTTTAGCCTCCGTTTTCTTATTGTCTTCTGCCGCTTTTTCGGCATCCGCTATCTTTTTTGGGAGGTAGTTGTCAACGAAGAAAGTGAGTCCATAGGTGCTTAATGCTTCGAGTTCTGCCTTTTTCTGAAGTTTGATGAATTTTTCTATCTCTCGATTCCAGGGGTCCTGTTGATAGCGGGGGTCTTTGAGTAGCTCGGTGAGACGTTTGCTGTCAAACTCCGTGAGGTTTTCAGTTGGCAGTTTATAATCTTCGATGTCTGTGGCCCATACACCCATCCACTTAGCGTTTGGAGTTGTTAGACCACGAAGGTGGGCAGCATTGGCTGAACCCGAGCAGATGACTTGGGCGATGTGGACTCCCCACGGATCTGCATCTGTGAATATGTAGATAGGCATATGCCAGTCTTTGTTTAAACGGTAGATGATGTTCCTGGTTGCTCTAGGGCTTTGTCCAGCAGTATGGATAAGGATGGCTTGGAACTTTTTGTGAGCTTGTTCTTCAACTAGACGTGTGAACATTGCCCCTTTTTCTACTACAATTACTTTGTTTGCACTGGTTTTTTTGAATTCGCTGCTTGTTACGGCTGGTCCTACCATAACTCCGTCAGGGTGGTCTGTGAGGTTTGTCTGTCTTCCCTCATATCCTGGGACCGTATATTCGATGGTGATATCGCCGAATATAGCGCTTCGTTCCTCGGGGAATATGCCAAAGTTTTCTCGAGGTTTATTCATCTTAACTTCGAGGTCTGTGATTATCCCATCTGATTCCTGTTGGTCTGCGTACTCGATGTTACGTTGACCGCGAGCTGAGTAGTATACCTCCCTAAGTGTAGATGTTTTCCGGGATTGCACTAGTTCCCTGGAGAACCATGCTGTCCAGATGAGCTGGGTTAATGGTCGTATATGTTTAATATTTTGGCTGTAACGCTTAATCGTTCGGTCACCGAGGATATACTGGCGAACAGTTTCATCATAATGAATATTATCGATGCTACGACTCTGCATCTCTACCCATGGGAATTCGCCTTGCTCTATTTGGCGATAGATGCTTGTTCCCATTTCTTTTAATGCTGTACTTGTTTCTTCGCGCTGTTTATCTGCTTCACTGATCTGTTTCGCCATCGGCTTCCTCCTCCTTTTCTACTACCTCGGGTTCTATATCGTCCGAAGGCAGTGTTTTTTCAAGTTGCTCTTCGCCGTTTCCGTTCTCCTCTTCATTTTCCTCGTCTACGCGTTTCATTATTGTTACTTCATCGATGAGTTTTTGGATGTTAATTGTATCCTTTTCTGCGAGTTTTGATGCGAATTCTGCTATTTTCGGTAAAAATTTGGCGAATATATTGAGGCGGTGCTGCTGTCTTTCTAATCGGAAGTTACGACCAATGAATATGCGGACATCTCTTGCTGCTTCACGGATAGCGTTGGTTATCTCTCTTTCAATCTCAACCTGGTCAGCGAGGAATTCTTTGCCCACACTTTTGTATGGAATTTTGGTGGAGCAAAGATGGATTACGATTACGAGGGGGGTGTCTTTCTCTACTTTGTAAGTCTTCCAATTAATGAGTTTATCAACGACTTTGAAGGTTACGCAGCTTCCCTCGTCGAATAGAAGGGGGATCCTGTTCGCGAAGCGGTAAAGTGTTTTTCCTTCACCCAGTTTCTTTATAGATTTACCTGCAACAACTGCTGCTTCTACAATGAAAGGGTAGCCACCATATGTTGAGGCTGGGCGTTTCACGACTTTTATGAAGTCATCATCTGTGAGTCCTAACTCCTTTCGAATACCGTTTTCGAGTAGGTCTTCTCCGATTGGGCTTAGACAACTCGTGTCGGGTCGGATGAAGTTGGGGTACTCTTTTGCGGCACGTACCGCTTTCACTATCTCATCAGGAGAGAGGCTATTCGTTTTCTGTTTCGGATCTATTCCCGCGGCTTCAAGGAATTTTTCTGATGTGACAGGTCCGATGCCCTGGAAATGGTCCATCATAAAGCTCTTCATGTCTCGGCTTTTGGTAAGTGTGAGAAGTCTGCGGAATGTTTCTACATCGATACCATAAGGGTGGGGGCGAACTGATCTCGGTAGCGGAGGCATCTTAGTTGTTCCTCGCTCAAATTTGTATAATCTGTTCTTTGGATCAACGTAGTTTAGGTCAAGATATGGGTTAACCATGGCTGTCTGTTTGAGGTATTCGATCATTCTCGCCATAATCCGGGGGTAGTCTCCCTCCATCTGAACTTCAACGATGGTTCCTGTCCACCCTTTTTCGTTGGAGATTGTAGAGTGGCGAAGAACCTGTGCGCAGTTGTTCTGGATATCTATCATCATCTCGAACTCATGGATCTCTCCACCTGTGCTCGAGGTGACGATTACAGGTTTGTGTGTAGTGATCTGGCCGTAGAGGATCGTCATTGTGCCGCCCATCCCGAAGGTCCCGCGGCTTTGTTTGAGGGTATACTTGCTACCGTAGAATACTTGAGCGAAGCATGAGGGGATCTGGTCTGCTGGGACGCCGGTTCCGTTATCTTGGATTCTGATAAGGTAAACAGCGGTGCCGTTCTCTCCAACGCTTGAGGTGAGTTCTGTGATGCGGAGGTAGATATCTGGAGGGATCATTCTGCTCTCACAGGCATCGAGACTGTTCTCGAGAAGTTCACGGACACCTACATAGATTGCGCGACTAGGATTGCTGAAACCAGCTATCTCTCTGTTCCTGTAGAAAAAGTCGCTTGGACTAACTTGCTGGTATTCTTGGGCCAAAGTCACTTCTCCTCTTCGTCTTCTTCATCCGTTTCCTCAGACACAGCAACGGTTACTGGTTTAGGTTCGCGTCTCTCCTCCGGGCGAGGAGGTTGATCAAACCAGAGCTCTCCACGTTCCTTTTTGACGCTTCTACGATAGGCGTAGAGGTAGTTCCAGACTGTTTTATGGAAGCTTCCTCTGATGAGCATCATAACTGCTTCGCGGGCAGCTGGAAGGGTTTCAAAGTGCCCGATTACCGCTACTGTACTACCGTATACGCTGAGTTGTGTCTCTGTGAGTTCCTCGATTAGAGTTCGACTTTTACCTTCCTTACCTATGATTCTTCCACGTAGTCGTCCTTGGGCGTTCTCACTTTTTCCGGCGTGTTCTTCGAGGTCGATTATGGCGAGATCCATATCTTCGTTTGCTAGAATTAATGCGCGTGTTGGACTGAATCCTCGACCTATGGCTTTTACTATGTTGGAGACTGTGAAGATCACAGAAATGTCTGGATGGTCAGCAGAAAGTACTATCTCAACGTTACCCGTCTCGCTCTCTATGACGAGTTCAACATTGAACATTTTTTCTATTTTATACTTTACAGTACCTCCGGGACCGACCAGTACGCCAATTCGGTCTTGTGGTATTCTAACGTAGTTCCTTTTCTCCAGTCTTCAACCACTCCGTTAACTCTTTTATATCGTAAACTTCGACGTCGAGCTTGCTGAAGTAGGCGTTGACGGTCTCTACGTCGTGCCTTAGCAGTTCATCGGCAAGGGGATGGGTAATTAGCATTGCTTGGGAGACATCGAATATGACGGGTTTTTTCTCCCAGACTATTATATTGTACTCGCTTAGGTCACCGTGGACGAGACCCGCATCTTGGTACATGAGCTGCATCTCATCTAGTAACCTGGAATAAAAGTCATCAGGATCCTCTAAAGGAAGTTCTCTGAGGAGTGGTGCTGGAACTCCATCGAAGCCTACGAACGTCATTACGAGGATGTTTCTGTAGAAGGCTTTCGGTCTAGGCGCGTTAACACCGGCTCGTTCGAGGAGTTGAAGGTTGCTGAACTCTTTCTGAGTCCAGACATAGATGATGCTTCGAGGGTTGTTGCGATAATGTTTGAAGCGTGGATCTCCCTCGATGTATTTTATCATGCCTTTCCGGAGCTCTCCCGTTGCGGTATAATAGATTTTTACCGCTAGTTCCTTTTCCTCGGGGTCGGTTGCCCAGTATATGTGAGCCTCTTTGCCTGACTTTACGGTTCCTTTAATCTTATCGATCTTTTTTCTTTGGATGAGTTTACCTAATCCTTCAAGAGTAGGGCGATCCAGTACTGCGTCGGTTACGCGGAAATCTTCTTGGTTCTTGTTTAGCATAAGTGAGGACTCTTCGTAGGTACGCTCCTTTGAATCTGCTTTCCGTTCGACCTGATCTCTGTTGGACAAAGGTCTCAGCCTGCTTGCGTATCTACGTGGTAAGCCACATGAATTATCTGAGCAATTCCGAGACAGTTGCTCTCTCTCGGTAACATCGAGTATTTGATGTTAAATTTGCTCAGTTCCATTTCTTCTCATCCGCCGGTATCTAACGATTTAATCGAGGACCATCAACTTAAAAATGGTTTGGGTTTTAGAAAACCGGTATAACCCTGTTTTTTAACAGAATAGCTTAAAGATATATCTTCTCTAAGTGTTTATTTTACATAATTATGGTAATCTCAGCCTTGTCCGAGGTCGATGGGAATGCGTCCCTTTAAACTGATTTCGTTAATTGTGACGTCGGATCCGTAGGCGTAGACCTCTACGCCTTTTAAAGCTGCTTCGCGGAGGGCTTTAGCAAATTCTGGGTCTGTCTTTTCGTTGGGTTGAAAGGTCTTTGCATCTGATCTCTGAATTATGAAGATTATTGTACTGCGGCCTTTATGGAGGGCTTTGATTAAGGTTTTTAGATGGCGAGTCCCGCGTTTTGTGGGAGCATCGGGGAATAGAGCAACGCCTTCTTCTACGAGGGTGCATGATTTTGCTTCGAGAGTGAGTTTTCTGTGGCCATCTGTTAGGAGCAAGTCGAAGCGGGAGTCATCATAGCTTGGTTCTCTTCGCTCTACTCTGTATCCTTTGAACTCAGGTGCAGCACCGGCTTGAATGGCTTCTTCGATCACTGTGTTTGGGGTTCGTGAATCAATGGAGACTAGGGTATCTTTGTGTTCAACAAGTACGAGGTCGAAGGCTGTTTTCCGGTGTATACCTTTTTTGTTTGCTATCCATACGTTTGCTTCAGGTTGAAGCAACTCTACCATTCTACCTGGGTTGGGGATGAATGTCTCAATTTTTTTTCCTTCAATATCTACAATTCCGAGGAATCTATTGGTTCGTGAAACGAATTTTGCTTTTTGAAGGTCTTTATATTTCATTTACTTTCACTCCTCGTTATTGTGATGAGTTCTTCGAGGAGTTTTGGGCTTCCTGCTGCGATGACTTCCGCTGTAGTTTCGCGGGTCAGGTTCATGTTTCCTTTTATTTTGCCGTTTATGGAGTAGTATCCTCCAGCCTCTTGGAGGATGAGAAGGCTCGCGGCTATATCGGTGGCTCTGACTGATCCTCTGATGTCGACGTGGGCATCGAAAACACCGTTTGCAACAAAGCAAAGTTCTTTGGCGCTACTTCCAAGCATTCGGAAGGACAGGCAGGTTTTGAGTAGTTCTCCAATCCTATCCAGTTTGGGGTTTTTACTTATATCCAGGCTTATGAAGGCGCGGCGTACTTCTCGATAAGCTGCGACTTTTATTGGTTCTCTGTCGAGAAAAGCGCCTTTACCCCTTTCCGCTGTATATGTGTCTCCGTTGTCCAGGTCCATTATTACAGCTGCTATTACTCCTTCCAAAGTGTTGTTTTCTGATACAGCGAAACATGTAACATAGGGTCTGAGGCTACGGGAGAGGTTGGTGGTTCCGTCAATAGGGTCAGTAATTACTGTGGGTCCACCGGCGCCGATGATTAAGTCCCCCTCTTCGCTGATTAAATTCATTGAGAGACCGCTCCTTTGGAAGGATTCAACTAGTGTGTCCTGAGCTGCTTTATCGAGTAGACGTTTGAAGGGGCCTCTTTCCATCTCCTCTCCTTTTTGTTGAGCTTCACTAACAGCTGAGAAGACGTCTTCTGCGGTAGATACGAGTAACTTCAACCAGCTAGAAGAGTCCATCATTCAATTTCACCAGAGTTTTATGAGCCCGAAACTTGGCTGGGCATCATAATAATCATTAACCTTGATAGGAGAAAAGCATTACCGAAGAGACTTGAAGGTACTCCCCTTAAGCTTCTACGCTAGGAGCCCGGATTTTGTAGCAAGGGAGCTTCTTGGAAAAAGGCTTGTACGCCGGCTTGAAGGAGCTCAACTTGAGGGGGTCATCGTCGAAACCGAGGCTTATTTCGGGGAAGATGATCCCGCTAGCCGCGCTTACCTTGGCAGGAAACGCTACAATTCTCAGATGTGGGGTGAGTCTGGTACACTATTCGTCTATAATGTCCATAGGTACTGGATGCTAAACGTAGTTGCTCATGAGCTGAATGAGGTTGGTGGGGTTCTCTTTAGGGCGATCGAGCCTATTCGAGGTGTTGAGGTAATGCTCAGGAACAGACCTGTCCATAGGATAACTGAGCTTACTAGTGGTCCAGGGAAGCTATCTGTTGCTCTCCGTATTGAACCATCAATGACTGGAATTAATGTCACGAATTCTGAAAGTGCCGTTTTCATTTTAGATGATGAGTCTTTAGGATATTTATCCTCAAGGCGAGTGGGGGTTACGGTGGATCTTCCTCGGGATCTACGCTTCTACGTTGAAGGTAATCCCTACGTTTCAAAGCCCTAACGTTAGCAGGTATATATCTGGCGAAGGTGAGATCTATTTGCTTAGATGTTTCGCTTCATGTTAGCGCCTCTTGAGGGCTACTCTGATGCCGCCTTTCGGGCTCTCTGTTGTCGGCACGGTGCCGATCTAGCTTATACTGAGATGGCGCACGTTGAAAGTTTCATTCGCGGTAATAAGGGAGCGCTTCAGAAGATAGAGGTGCGAGATGCGACACCTGTTCAAATCCAGCTTCTGACTGGAAGGGAGGAGGACCTTGAGCGGTTCCTCGGTGGGTTCGAATCATTTCCCGGGTTTAATGGTTTTAACCTTAACTTGAGTTGCCCGAGTCGTGATGTCATCAGTCATGGAAAGGGGGCGGCAATGGTTAAGAGAACTGCGAAGACGGATCGTCTCGTTTCAATTGTTCATCATCATGGTCACGCTTGCTCTGTTAAGCTTCGTCTTGGCATTAACGATTTTGAAAAGCAGCAGAAGGTTTACTTAAACTCTATAAAGCTGGTTAACGCGGATTTTTTTATCATTCACGCGAAGACGGCACTCCAGGAGTCTAGGGTGTTGGAGGATTACTCTGTATTCTCGGAGTGTGTTGAGGCTGCATCTGGGAAGCCCATTATTGCGAACGGTGGCATAGACTCATCGGAGAAAGTGAAGGATGTTCAATCTATGGGTGTGAGTGGAGTTATGATAGGTCGTGCTGCCTTGAGTAACCCAGCTGTCTTCGATGAATTACGTAATGAACTCGGATATAACGATCCATCAACGCCTATTCCGAGTATCGAGGATTTAAGAAGAGAGTA
>JBFYNP010000108.1:0-45213 GCA_041304325.1 Candidatus Bathyarchaeota archaeon | reverse complement strand
TTCTGATGGGTGTTGAGATCGATCCATTCCAGATAGGTGAGCCTAGAATTACATGGTTATAAGGCTCTGGATCTTTTTTCGGCTTCTCAATTTTTGTCAGGCTCTTATTTCCAGCGTCTCTGCCGGCGCTTAGCCAACCGATTGGGCCACCCCTGTTCTTAAGGTCGACCACCTCCTCAATGTCGCATGACAATTTCCCGGAGATAGACTCCGCAATCCGTCGCGTGGTCCCGGACCGTGAATAATAGACCACAAGAATTTTTCTTTCACTCATATTAATTATCAACACCCTTACAACCAATTCGAAGATGCTTGAATTTAAAAAATTGCATGCGAAAATAGGATAAGACTTGTCCGACACGCTGACTGAAGCGTAAATAATCCTAAGCGCACGCGATGTCTATTAGAGAATAGATGACCTAAAAATTACTAATTTGAGGCTTACGATCCAAAAAATCGTTTTGTAGAGGCATGCGATTAAGCTAATAAATTTCTAAACAGGTTAGCTTGTTATTAGTGACTCGCCCACACAAAATAGCTCAGCCTTTTTAAATTATTAAAATTACAGTCAGTTACATGAGCGCACTGCTTCGATCTCTAGGTGTTGAGGGAAACATCAAGATCATGGCAGCGCAGACAATCATCGGAATGATAGGCTTTGGAGCGATTTTTGCAGTATGGCAGCCATATGTTCTATCTTCTGGTTTAACCGTGGTTGATATAGGACTAATACAAAGTGTTCTAAACCTAAGCACCACTGTAGGATTATTTACCTAGGGAACTCTTAGTGACCGCATTGGTAGAAAACCTGTCATTGTTATCTCTCACATTTCAAGAGCACTCTGCGCTGCTACATTAATCATTTCCCCAAGTTTACCTTGGCTCCTCCTATTCGCTTTCTTCGCGGGAATATCCGCACTGTTCAACAAGGTAACCCAGCACGAAGCGCGCTAATAACTGAGTCAGTATCCATAGAGAAACGTGCCTCAGCTTATAGCGTGCTCATGGCATCCTCACAAATCACCAGCATGATAACTGCCTCCGCAGGAGGATATGTTGTCCTAGTATACGGCTATCAACCAATTTTCTGGGTCGCTTTCCTTGGAGAAGCGTTAGGAGCATTGAGTTTACTCAAATGGTTAAAGGAAACTCATAAGCCCGAAGCTAACGAGCGCAAACCCTTGAAACAGGTCATCAGTGAGACGCTTATACCGGAGAGAAAAGTCAAGGATCTATACGCAATTCTAATATTAATCGGGGTTGGTTATGGCACCGGTTACTCAATATTCTTTGGCACCCTGGTCGCAGATTATGGTTTGACGCCTTTTCAGATCGGTCTTCTTTCAACTGCGTTCAATCTTTCTTGGGGATTATCCTCCATACCACTAGGTAAAATTGCTGATAAGGTTGGAAGAAAACCGATGCTCCTTGGATCATGGTTCTTTTCAATGACATCTGTCATAGGTTTTCTTCTATTCAGAAGCTTTCCAGCGTTTCTCTTCTTCAATATAACTAGTGGACTTGATGGCAGTTTCTGGATTCCAAGCTGGGTAAGCCTCGTATCCGAACGTGTTAACCCCAATGAGAGAAGCCGAGTTCTGGGTAAGCTTGACGCCTACAATAGATTGGTAAGCATACCTACACCTTACCTTGCGGGATTACTTTACACTAATTATGGATTCGCTTCCCCTCTGATTGTGCTTTTATGCTGTGGATTAATTTGGGGAATACTGATTTCTAGATTACAGGATTCAAAATGAAGTCGCGTACGCGCGCGAAAGTAACCCTTGATGTATATACAATAAATCGCTACCACTTTACAGATCGCGCGTGCGAGGGATTAAGGTCTTAAAATGTAAAAGCCGTGCGCGCAATTATTTCAGATAGATTTCAAGATTTGTCTCCCCTATGCTAAGCTCGGGAAAACTCACCATCAACTGCTTAGCTAATTCAGCTAGTATCTTCTTAACACCATCTGTCTTCTCAACATCGATTTTAGGATAAAGCCTGACCACAACCCCATCGTTTCTTCCAGATATCATTGCGAGAAAAACGGTTTTCTTATCGGCTTCAATTGCTAAAGAATCGATGAGTATTACATTTTTTTCGCGTTCAAGATATGTTTCAATTGTCTTTAGAATACCAGTTTCGCTTCTAATAAACAGCGGTTTTAATTCCTTGAAAATTTTCTCGACTGACACTATTCCATTTAAAACAACATGAGGCAAACGAATCTTCACTTACTGAAAGGAGTAGAGTAGAAAATATCAGATTTACTGATTATCCGAGCCGCGCGCGAACACAATGCAGCTTACACAAGACACGTGACCCAGCAGAACCCCCTTCCTCGTGCGGTTAATTATATCATCGCATAACTTAAGAAATTAAAGATATTAACGCACGCGTGTGCATTCTACTAAGAGTAATTAACGTTTAATACATGGGTCATAGATTCGTCCTCACTTCTGCTCGTATCAACAGAATGATTATCTACAGTTTTATTTTTGATTCATTTTTTTATAATTATATCGAAACATATTTAGATCTATTTTCTTTTCTACAACCTTGACTCCCTCGCTTCTAAGCATCGCAATTTTTTCTTCAACGGCCCCTTTCTCCCCTCCCCTGAAATTACCCACCGAGCCATCCGATTTAATTACTCGATGACATGGGATTTGTGGCCCACAGGGATTATTTCTCATGGTTGTACCCACCGCTCTGCTGGAATCTGGAGACCACTTTGAGTCTCTTTTAGATAGTTCCTTTGCAAGGTCACCGTAAGTCGTTACCTTTCCTTTTGGCACCTCGGCGAGTACGCGGAGAATTGCTTGCTGATAGGCGCCGAGTTTCGCTAGTTTCTTTTCATCTTCAGTATTAATTTTATACATTTTATTCAAACAATCAGTGTAAATTCCTTTCTTTAATATTTTTCCTATTTTATTGCGCGCGTTCATACTAGGTTTTCGTTGAGAAAAAACATCAATTTAACTCAATTCGTGTTGCGTGCGCTTCAAAAAATGCTCGTACAACCCGTTCGATCCTCTGAATCTATCGTCCTATAATCAGGACACTCCACGGATTCTCCTGAATAATTCAATAATCTTATTTTCATTTAGCGCTCGACGGGTACGCATTATGGCGCTAGTTTTCGCTCAAATCCTTAATAATGAGCAAGTGCCCTCTTTTATCAGCCATAAAGATCACTGATCTGTTTATTCTCTCCCAACACTTTATGCACCTTCTTGAGTTCTGAAGGGATCTGGATATGCTGTGGACACTTCTCCAGACATTTGCCACAGTTTACGCATACTGAAGCGTTACCATTCGACTTCATAGCATCAACTTTCTCAGCGGACTTTGCCATTTCCCCATATCTCCTCTTCGTCATCATGCGTCGGAGCCAGCTGCTCTCAGTTGACATATTATTAAGCAAGGCAAAGTTACTGGGAATATTTACACCCACCGGACAAGGCATACAGTAATTACATGCTGTGCAGGGAACAAGTATCTTCTCATGATAAATATCAGCGACCTTCGAGATTACGTTCTGGTCAGCATCATTCAGGGTATTGATCCCCGACCTGTCAGCGCTCGCGCAGTTCTCTTCAACCATACTTTTAGATCCCATACCACTCAGCACGGTGGAAACTTCAGGTTGATTCCAAAGAAACTGGAAGGCCCAGTCAACTGGAGTTCTCCTAATCAATGAAGTATCCATGATTTCCAAAGCCTCCTTCGGTGGATTCGCCAACTTCCCCCCTTTTAGAGGCTCCATCACCACGACGGCTACACCTTTGCTGTATGCATACTTTAGCCCCTCAGTGGTCGCTTGAACCCCGGTGTCCATATAGTTATACTGGATCTGCGCCATATCCCACTTGTAATAGTCGATGACCTCCTTGAAGACGGGAAGATTATCGTGGAAGCTGAAGCCGATGTGATGGATAAGCCCCTTCTCTTTAGCCTCCTTCATCTTATCCAATAAACCGAGTTTCTTGACCTTCTCGAAGCTATTCTTCTCAAGATTATGGAACATGTAGATGTCGATGTATTCAGTCTGAAGCCGTTCTAGGCTAGTCTGTAGATACTTGTCAAAGTCTCCGCTGTTTCGAACCAGAAAGGTTGGGAGTTTAGTGGCAATCTTAACCCGATCCCTATACCCATCCTTCAACGCAATCCCAACTACCTTCTCACTGTCGCCGAGATGATACACGTAAGCCGAGTCTAGATAATTAATACCGAGATCTATTCCGCGTCGTATAATTTTCACGGATTCATCTGTCTCTGCTCTCAGCCTATTGATCCTCCTGGGGGGGAGCCTCATACAACCAAAGCCCAAAGCGGAAACCTCCCAATCTAAGGAGCCCATCTTTCGAAACTTCATTGCGGACTACCTGCCGATCGAAGAATAAAACCCATTACTTATTTACCGTCGCACGCATAGCAAATCAGTTTTTTTTATTTAACAAAAAGCTGAAATCATCACGCACGTGCTATAAATCTCTTTTTTTTTCAATAGTCGCGCTTGCGCGTTAAAAGGCTTAATTTCTAATATAAAAACCAGCAATCATATAATAGGGTGAGTTATTCTGAAAGTAACACCTGAATCCTCAGCAGCAATCTATGAGAAGTTGATTAAAGAACCAATACCTGCTTCTTTTATGCCCTATAAGCCTCTTCGTGAGGAGATATACATGAAGAATAGCAGACATCAGGTTGCTGTTATTCGAACAAATGATAGACTTGAGGGAATGAGGGAAGCCTTCAGAATGTTTGGAGGATTAAACAGATTAACTGTTGGGGTGAAAGGTGAGATACTCATCAAACCAAATGGTAATACTGATGATGCTTACCCAAGAAACACCAGCGCTGAAGCAGTCAGGTTCATAGCAGAGGAACTCATAACCAGCGGCTTCCCGGCTTCAAGGATCTGCGTCGGAGAATGCTCAGGACGCTTCAGGGGATTCCCCACTAGAGACACATTGGAGAACATGGGCATAAAAGCAGTAGCTGAGGAGCTCGGTATCAACATCGCCTACTTCGAAGAAGAGGAGTGGGTGCACATCAAACCGCCGAAGAGCATTGCTTGGCCAGAGGGAATAAAGATCCCTAAAAGAGTATATGAAGCTGAACGAGTTATACTGACTCCTATCCTTAAGACGCATCGAACTCCTCTTTTCTCAATCGCTTTGAAGCTTCCCGTTGGGGTCATTGACCCGGTCATGAGGGAGTGGTTGCATAACAATCAGAACGAGAACTTTGTCAACAAGATGATTGACCTGAACCTATGTTACACTGGAGACTTGATTGTCACCGACGCGATGAAGTTCTATCTCAGTAAACCAGGCGCCCTCAATGACTTGGCTGAGCCCGGTTTAATTATTTTAGGCAGTAATAGTGTAGCAGCTGACGCGGTTGCAGTCTGCATAATGAAGATGCATAAAGCAATCCGTCTGGAAGAAACACCAGTAAGGGAGCATCTCTCACTTGTTGTTGGTGAAGAAAGAGGCATAGGTAGCTCAAGAGATAAAAACATCACACTTTTGACGAAGGATCTGGTTGGTGATTCAGGATTCCGAGATACTGTAAGTTTCATTGAGAAAGAGCTGGCTTATAATAGGATGTAACTATTTTTTGAAGTGGAGTTCCTTGAAGCCACCTTCAGGTGTTTGATATCTCACCATATCAGGTATATCGTAAGGAGTGTATACTGCCTTGGTGAACTTGCTTCTCCAAGTCTGTACCGCAGTGTCCCAGCCGTGGGTCTTGATAAACTCTGTGAGCAGGTTACTACCAATTCTTTGACCGGTTACGCCGCCTCCATCCTGTAGTGCAAGGAAGACCCATGCATCCCTGAAGGTTTCAACCATGGACTTATCGCTTGGATAAAAACTCTGAACCTCATCAGGCATACGGCTGGCTTCACTTAGGGTTAACTCAGTTGGCTTCAGCCTCATACCGTTATGTGCTCCAACTCCCAGCGAATTCACTGCAATGTTATGTTCATATAGCTCCATTGCTAGGCACTGCGTTAAACCTTCAAGACCATATTTAGAGGAGCAGTAAGCAACCTCAGCAACGAAACCCATCTGAGCGGATCCAGATGTGACATTAATGATGCTTCCTCGACCCGACTTTTTCATAAGTGGGAAAAATTCTTTCGACAGCAGGAAGGGAGCCCGAAGATTTACTGATATCACTTGATCCCAATCCTCAGCGGAGGTTTCATTGAAGGTCTTCCATGGACTTGTGGCAGCATTATTCACCAGAACATCTAATCTACCAAACTCATGACTGACAACATCCCTCAGCTTTTTGATCTCATCATACTGGGCAATGTCCGCTGGCGCCATTATACAGGATCCACCAGTTTCAGTGATCATTGATTTCAATGATTCAAGTTCTGTGATGGTTCGAGCAGTGATGACTACACTTGCCCCCTCCAGGGAGTATGCGTAAGCCATTGCACGTCCAAATCCTCTTCCTGAGCCCGTGACCAGGATGACTTTGTCTCTGAGTCGGTTCATCTAGGATCATAACAAAATGCAGGTATTTGATATAAAACTATGAAGAAACCAGGTTAGCAGAATAAAAAAATTATATTCATTGAAAGTAATTCTGATTGATATACTCTTGTCTAACGTATTTAAGATTCAGAGCCTAGAATGCTCGATTGGTGAGAAAGTTCATGGCCTCCTAACGGTTCATGAGACTCCAGCTTATGTTCATCAGGTGCCCTTCACTCTAGTGAATGGCATTGGAGAAGGCCCTACGCTGCTGATCAACGGTGGTGAGCATGGATCAGAATATAATGGGCCAGCAGGATGCCTGAAACTCATCGACACAATCAACCCAAACAAGATCAATGGCAAGGTAATCCTAGTTCCGATGGTTAATACCCTCGCCTTTGAGTACAGGTGGATGCATGGTAACCCAGCAGACTATCGGGACTTAACAGGATCCTACGTCGATGAAGTCCCTAAAGGCGGATCTGGACCACCCAAACACAGCTATCAGCTCGCTGTAACCTTCTACAACGAGATCATAGCAAAAACAGATTACAGGCTGAACCTGCATGGCGGAGATATCGAGGAAGACCTACTAACAGGAACCATGTATACTAGAATTGGAGATGAAGCAAGAGATAACCAGAGTTTAGCCATGGCGCGAGACTTTGGATGGGAATGGATAAGGGAGAGTATCAGAAAACCACAGCCAACTGCTCCCCCCAGACCACAACGATACATGCCGATAACTGTAGGAACCGAAGCTGGGGGAATGGGTAGATGCCAGAGTGACCTTGTAGATAAGGTTCTAAAAGGCTGCAACAACACACTTAAGCATCTAAAAATGCTGGAGGGCCAACCAGAGAAACCTAAAACAGCCAAAATATTCAATCCCTACCACATCTACAGCACTAGGGGAGGACTCTTCATCTCACATGTAAAAGCAGGGGATCTGATTAAGGAAAGGGATATGCTGGGTGAAGTCAGGAACCTGAATGGTAAAATTATTGAAGAGATCATCGCCCCCACTGACGGTATAATACATATGGTAACCTCACCTGCACTCTGGGAAGGCGACGTAACCTACGAAATTGGTAAGGACATCAGGGTAGTAGACTAAGTTTCATCATTTTTTTTCTTTAGTAAAAGACAAAGCAAGTGTTCTTAGTTAACTGATGGTGTTATTCAAAGGATATTGTGGGTCTACCACCCAGTGAAAGCATCAATCTTTAAAATCATGAAGAGGGTGTCACCTGGATACACAACCTTACGCGGATACATGGTATGAATAACCCCATCAACCGGGGACTGTACCTCTTCCTCAAGGGAACCATCTAAGTTAGTGATTCTACCAATTACCTGCCCCTGAGAGAGAATGTGTCCCTGATCAGCAGTCGCTGTGAATATGCCTGCCTTGGTTGCTGCAACCCTATTCCAAGTCATGTCAAGGAACCTCTGAGCCTTAGGCTTAGAAATCTCTCCCTTGATCATGCCAAAATGTTTCATCAGATTCTTAGTGCCAGTAATGTGAGGCTGAATCTCCTCCTCAGAAGGCATCGGATTAAAACCCAAGCCACTCTCACTAATAATTGAGGCTACTCCCCTAGTGACGAGTTCAAATATCATTGCACCTTTCCCGGTGTGACTTATTTCAGGCGTACCCGGTAGAACATACTCTAAACCAAAGACTTTAGCCATTATTTCACAGGTTGAATCAATCTCTTTTCCGATCCGTGGATATATCGTATGAACTAGATGAGACTCAGGTAGATCTCCACCACGGTAATCTACATGGTAATTTACCTTAGTCAAAATCTCCATAACCTTGTGGCATAGAACCTGCGTAGGGCGACCAGTCGGTGACCCAGGAAACATTGAGTTGATGGCTCCACCGTCGAATGGCGTGATTGATGACCTGAGACTTAGCCAAGGCGTCCTAAACTGGAACACAGGCATATTCATCACAGGGATAACAATCAAGGTACCATTCAGATCCTTAGACTGGACCTCGTAGAACAACCTGGAAGCGGCCTCAACACCTGCATACTCAGTGGGGAATAAACCACCTGTAACAGCCAAAATAGGACCTACCCCCAGACCCTTCACAACACCAACAGGCATATCAAAACTCAACGAAACAGTATCTACTACATTCACATAGCCAAACTTCTTCTCCCCGACCCCAACACTAAAGGGATCAAAAAAATCCTTAACCATAATTAAACAAAGTCAATATGAAATATATAACAACACACTTCGCGCGCGTTGAGGAGCCTAGTATATAGTGAGGTTCTTTACCCTTTCTTCTAGTCTACAATTCTCGACCGGCGTCTAGCACTATACATCCGATTTGGTGTTATTTGAACAAGAAATAAATCCTCACCTCTAGAATTAATGCCAATGTATAACCCTATACCATCCAAAATAAGCGACGAGGCACACATCGCTACAGGTGAAACTGCTAACAAAACAGACAATTTGCCGATACTACTCTTAGAGCCTTGGGGTACAGCGGCAAATGGTGGCATACCACAGCATGAGTGCTTCTGCCCCACATGCAGGGCGGCATGGGAGGATCCAAAGCTTAGAAGAAATATGACAACTTTCCGTGTTTCGTCGAGCCTCGATCAATACTACAAGATAGTGTTCTTCGACTCAGCACCCGATCTTCGCCACCAGATGATGGCGACCAATTCAGCACCCTATAGAGCTTCATCGGAAACAGGGTGGAGGGATACCAGGGTCGACTGTACTTTTCTAACTCATGGCCACTACGACCATGTGGGAGGTTTAGGGTTGTATTCTACAGGAAGAGCTTTCAAAAGACCGGTTTATGCTCCACGTGACCTTATTGAGACAATGTTTGGGACAAAGGATAACCCGGGTTGGTATGCGAAACTCGGAAGACTTGACGAAGATTATGTAGAACCGGTGCCTTTGAGGAGTGGGGATATAAAGACGGTTCTTAACGATACTCTAAAGGTCGAGGCGTTCAAAGTCCCTCACACAAGCATAATCGGGGAAGATTTCCACTACCCCAGCAGCACATTTGGATACGATGCTACTTTTCTCCCTAGTGGGAAGAGATTCGTCTTCACCCCGGATATTAAGGAACTCACAGAGGATGCGATAAGACACATCGAGGGAGCCGATTTGTATGTAATGGATGGCACCTTCTGGTCTGAGGACGAGCTTGAGAGAACCTCGAATGGAAAAATAAAAATCACATCCACACAGCTTGGCCATATGCCAATTGGGGAAGGAGCTAGTACACAAGCTAACCATGGGGGGAATCAGTTGCAAGAATGTGCAGTGAAATTCCGGAGTAGCCTGGAACTACTTGATGAAGTCGAGGTGGGACACGTGTTGTTCGACCATTTTAACCATACAAACCCGGTGGTTGATCCTAAAAACTATGGTTGGTTCCAAAGCAGACTTGATGATATAAACAGTAAATATATAAAGCCAAAGTTCTCATTTGCAAAAGATTATGACAAGATCTATCTTTGAAATGAAAAACACGTGTATGATACGATCATAGAGCTCATATTTTCTTGATTATAGGTTTCCCGCGTTATTGTAGGCGACTTAAATAAAAATTGAGAGTGCGCGTGCAGTGAATTGATCTCGTACACGATTATTATACTGCCATGTGCCTGCAAACTTTTGTCTCTACATTATGAGTTTCTTGAGTTCGTCTGCTTTCTCTAGTTGTTCCCAGCGGGTTGTTGTGTAGGTCTGTATCTCAGAGATCTCGTTTTCAGTCATATGTCTAAACCTAGCTTGAGGTTTCAGGTACTCTGTGACAGGTTTCAGTTCTTTTGGTTTATAGTTTAGCTTAAAGTCTTCTCCGTCTAGGATCTCGTATAGAGGCCATACTCCGCTCTGTACTCCGACTCGTGCTACCTCAATGGTCTTCATTGGGTCGAATCCCCAGCTTACTGGGCATGGGCTTTGAATGATTATTATTTTGAATCCTGTGATTGTTTTTGCGTAGTTGACCTTGGCGATTAGGTCTTCGGGGAAGGCGACGCTTGCTGTAGCTACGTAGGGTACGCCATGTGCTGCAAAGATCTGGGGTATCTTCTTTTTGTGAACCTCTTTTCCTCGGCTTTTAGGTCCAATGTAGTTTGTACTTGTAACTGCGTATTTGGGGGTTGCACCGCTGCGTTGACCGCCTGTGTTCATGTAAGCTTCATTATCTTTTACGATTACCATTATGTTCTCGTTTCTCTCTGCTGCGCTGGAGAGTCCTTGAAATCCGATGTCATAGGTTCCACCATCGCCGAAGAATCCTACCGCTATTACATCTTTCCTGCCTTGAGCGTTTAGGCCTCTCGCTATTCCGCTTAGGTGTGCTCCGCCACCTTCGAATACGCCTACCGCCATTGGGTGGTTTGTAAACATGTCGGGGCAGCAGGGGATCATGAGTCTTATCGCGTTTCGTCCTAGTGCTTTAAAGGCGATTCTGGCTGATAGTGCTCCACCGCAGCCTTGGCATGCGCTTCCTGGTGACAATCCCATTTCCAGGGCCGGTATATTGGCTCGGGTAATTTTTTCACTCATTTTTTTACCTCCTACACCCACTCCACGAGGGGGTCTGACAGTTTTTTGTCGGATAGATTCAACGTTTTCTCTCCGATCTTCATTAAATCTTTTACTGTGACTTCTTTTCCACCAAGGCCGGCATGGAATTGTAGTGTATTAGGTTTTTCAGATACCTCGTACAATGTTGTCCTGAGCCTTTCGTAGACTGGCCCGCCTAATCCGGGGCATATGCTTCTGTCGATCACTCCGAAGGCTTTCACCTGTTTTGCGATTCTCTTAAAATCTGTGCATGGGAATGGGATATAGCTTCTGATCCTTATGAGCCCTACGGGTTGGCCGTTCTTCTGCAGTTTTTCTACTGCTGCTTTTGCTGAGCCTGCTATGCTTCCCATTGTAACTATCGCGGCTTCCGCTCCATCCATCATGTATTCCTCAATCATGCCGTTTCCGTATCGTCTACCGAAAGTTTTCTCGAAACTGTCCATTGTTTCTTTGGTTACAGCTTCAGTGCCGAGGATGGTGTTGTTATGATTCTTCCATGCAGCCTGTGGATCTGCTCCACCCATCATCTCCATGAAGCTCCCCATGACCTTCATCATGTTGTATTTATCAGGCATTAACTCAGGAATAGCTACGTTCTTTGGCAACCATTCATCAACAAGGCTCTGCTCGGGGATCTCAACTGGTTCAGCTGTGTAGCTGATAACGTATCCATCGTATCCTACAGCTATCGGTATTCTTACCCTGGGGTCCTCAGCGACCTTATATGCCATCAGAAGTGTATCGAGTATCTCCTGAGCATCCTCAACGTACCAGTGGTTCCAACCCATCCATTGCTGACTCATCAAGTCGCTGTGGTCAGGTTGCATTCCCTTATAGCTTCGGTGAACAACCGCCATTACGACGGGGAGCCTCCAAGTACCTGTCTCCTGCATCGGGTGATGCATGTAGAGAAGTCCAGGGCCACTTGTACAAGTGAATGTTCTTGCACCTGTTCTTGAAGCCCCTTGAACTATCAGTTGAGCTGCTTCCTCCCCCTCAACATTGACGAAGTCGAAATCCCATTCACCGTTGGCGTACATCTCGCTAAGGTATTCTGTGATAGTTGTTTGGGGTGTGATTGGGAAAGCAGCTGCAACCTGAACCCTTGCCAGTTTACAGGCGACGGCCGCGGCTTTATTTCCAACCATTACTTCATAGGACATGTTTCATATCTCCACTCTTACCATCTCAATGGCTTTAACAGGACACTCGTTGAAGCATATACCGCATCCCTTACAAGTGTTGTTTTTTAAACTCGGCTTCATTGTTTCGTCATTCCACTTAATCGCGTTTTCCGGGCAAAAGATCCAGCAGTTTTTACAACTGACGCATTTATTTTGGTCGATAGATGGTGTGTAGACTCTCCAACTTGACACATCTTTGAGGATACCGTAGCCACCGAAACCTTCGCCTGTGGCTTTAGATTTGGGAGCCTCCTGATTGGTAGCGGGAATAGGCTCCGATACAGCGTCGAAGCTGGCGCGAGCAGCCTTGATATTAATCTCCCCAATCCGGCCTGGGAAAGACTTCAGTATAGCTTTCTCAACACCCTTCATAGTGATCTCGGGGCATAGTTTTACAAATGCTCCGAGAATTGCGGTGTTGGTTATGGGACGACCAATGTTCTTTAATGCGATGTCGGTAGCATCAACTGTCGCGATCTTCACAGGGCCTTGGATAGGTATATTCTCCGGCTTAAGAGGGGAGTTAAGAAGAATTATGCCACCGGGCTTAACGTCTTGTCCCACGAACTGCTGCATACTGAGAAGCGGATCAAGACAGATACTATAGTCAGGTGTGTGAACAAGCTCACGTTCCCTAACTCTAACATTGTCGATTCGAACAAAGGCGGTTAATGGTGCGCCACGTCTCTCTGTACCATACATTGGGATAGCTTGTGAGTATTTGCCTTCCTCATATGCTGCCGATGCGATGATGCGGCTGGCGGTTACAGCTCCTTGTCCACCTCTTCCATGAAGTCTGATCTCAATCATTTTAAGCACCTTTCAGATAATTTTCAAACCTGTTCGCTGCCTCAGCTAGCACCTCTACCGGTTTTATGAGCGAGAACCTGATGTGGCCTTTCCCATTAGCCCCATATAATTCTCCGGGAGCGAGGAGCAGCTGTTGTTTCATCATCATATTCATGATCAGTTGCATACCTGATAGTTTGAGGCCTTCAACTTCAGGGAATAAATAGAATGCGCCTTCAGGGTATGGGCAGTTGACTCCCTTTATCTCGTTGAGTCGAGGTACCATAAATTCGATGCGTTTCCTGTACTCGTCTCGCATCGTCTTGATGAACTCCTCCCCTTGCTTTAAAGCTGTGACTGCTGCTTTCTGGAAAGGAACAGGTACACCGCAGATGCCTATAGGTACTTTGAAGACGTAGCTCATGAGTTCTGGTCCGCCTATGATGTAGCCTGCTCTGCATCCTGTCCAAGCGAAGGTTTTACTCAGACTCATCAGTACCAGTGTTCTATTCAGCATATCTGGAAGGTCTATGATGGTCTCATGTTTTCGTGCGCCCCAGATGTACTCTGTGTATATCTCATCGGATAATACGATTAGGTCGTGTTTAACTGCGATGTCTGCTAGTTTCCTCAACTCGTCTTTTGTGAAGACACTTCCAGTAGGGTTATCGGGGCTGCAGTAGAGGATCGCTTTTGTTTTTTCGTTTACCGCTGCTTCTATTACCTCAAAGTCTGGTCTAAAGACTCCGTTAACTTTCTTCTGACGAGCTGATACTACTTTTGCTCCAAAATACGCTGCTGGATCATTGTAGCCATTGTATGCTGGGTCAAGAATGATGACCTCATCTCCAGGGTTAAGTATCGTTGCGAAGGCTTCGAATATTGCTTGGCTTCCACCGGAGGTGATATGAATCTGTGTCTTGTGGTCAACGGTTACACCGTATTTTTTGTAATAATTCGCGATGGCTTCCTTGAACTCAGGTTCTCCATTGAAACTGTAATGAGTTTTTCCTTCTTTCATCGCGTTATAAACTGCATCGTTGATGAAGCCTGGTTGATTAAAATCTGGGTCACCCGCCAGAAGGTTAATCGTGTTTGGAGGAAGCTGAGGCATCTGCCTTGTTGCGCTTCCACCACTTGTAGCCAGAAGCTCCTTTTTTATTAGTTTATTAAAATTCATGCATCAACCCCTTTTTGCTGAGGTTAATATTTGTTTACGAGAAGAAAACAATTTTTACAGTTTCGTGAACACTAATTCAATATCAAGCGCTCAAACTTCAATCAAGTCGCTATGTGGCTTTCAAGTGGTAGGGAGCTTTTACAAATTCATATTATAAATAGCTTGGAAAAATTTACGGGTATATTGGGTTTATAGGGGGCATACAGCCGTTTTACCTCTGTTCTCAGTATATAAAGGATCAATGTCGACTGGATACTTGGCTGCTATCCAAGCGTTCATCCCTCCTAGAAGGTTAGCGACGTTGTATCTTTCTTCTCTGAGTAAGCTCGCTGCTATACTGCCTCGGCCTCCCCATCCGCAAGTAACGCAGATGAGCCTATTTTTCGGTATTTCACCGAGTCTATCCCTAAGTTCACCTACATAGATGTTCTGGCTGTGTTTTATGTGACCCGATTTGAACTCGTGGTCTTCCCTGACATCTAAGATATGAATCTGTCCACTCTCCTGTAGCTTCCTTAACTCATCTATGTGTAGTACAGCAGATGATTCGATTGGTTTACCGGAGTTCCTCCAAGCGTCGATTCCTGGGCAGAGATAGCCAGAGACATCATCAAATCCGATGCGATGGAGATAAGTAATCACCGACTGGATATCGTCCTTCCTCTCAGAGACAAGTAGAATATGCTTGCTGTAATCTATCACCCATCCGGGGTAATAAGTTGCTCCGCTCAACCAAACGCTGATAGAACCCGGTATGTGGCTGGCTGCAAAGGCGTCAGGCTGACGTGTATCCATTATAACCACTCCTGCTTTCTCCGACTCCATCAAAAACTCTCTAGGCGTCAACATTCGAGGTTCAGAAACACTCCTCAGCAGGGGTGCTCCGTTAAGATTCCATATCTCCATCTTTCGGAAATATGGAGGCCTGCCCATAATGTTACTCAACCTATTTTGAATGAAATCACCCCTGCTTAAGCTTAGCTGAGGATTTGTCCGCTTCTCATAACCGATTGTGCTCACATCTCTGTCACTGATCTGGCTTCCACAGATGCTGCCAGCGGTATGGCTAGGATAAACAATAACGTGATCGCCAAGAGGCAGAACTTTTCCATGTAAGCTATCGTAGAGGCTGCCAGACAGTTTCTCCCAAAGATGCTCCCCCGGGAGATCTGTTCTGCCAACATCTCCAATGAATAATGTATCCCCTGTGAATACAGTTAGGGGAGCCTCACAGCCCCTCAGGTCATAGATGACAAAGCAAAAGCTATCTACTGTGTGCCCAGGAGTCCATAGACACTCTACTTCAAGATCGCCAACTTGGAATCTGTCTCCATCAACAAGGGGATAGTCGCCGAATGTGAACGGGGTCTCTCTGCTATGACATATTTTAGCCGGCATCACTTCTTTTACCTCAAGGCTCCCAATGACGTAATCCTCGTTTCGATGTGTTTCAAAAACATACTTTATTGAGGCGCAATCCTCTCGAGCCAATATTAGATACTCATCCACATCTCTGCGGGGGTCAACAACAAATGCTTCACCCTTACTCGAGACATAGTAGCTACTGTGTGCTATCCCCTGAGATTTGATAGGAACAATGCGCATAATTAATCACATAAAGAATGCCAGCTTACTTAATAGAGTGAACGCAGGTCCGAACTGCCCGCGCGAACTCCATTTCTGGGGGGAGTGAGGAATATGTTTGTTGATAGTCAGTTCATTTCACTCTATAATTAGTTTAAATAAAATTGGGTACGATGTAGATGTAGGGAATATTTTGATACCTTTCGAGAAGATTGCTATCAAGTGTTCGGAGCGTATTAAGAAGTGGTCGCTTGGGGATCCTCAATTTGGGGATCCAAGATATTTTCCTAAAAAACTTGCTTTAAACAATTTCACTGAGATTCTCCCTGTTGAGGGGGAGCAGCGTGTATGTTTCGTTGATGGTGGAAACACAGAGATCCTGAATACTCCAGGATTCGTAGTTCACCTCACCCGAGTTGGTTACTGCATCTATAGGGACACGGTTAAGATCCATGATGATGCGATTCCTCCGAGCATAGATTTTTTCACTTTGGCTTTTGCTGAGCAGAAGGGTAGAGAGATCTATTACTCAATAGATGTGATCCCTGCATCAGATAAGTTTCAGCATCTATTGCCTGATGCCCAGGATATGCTGTTTGATTCATTTGACCGTTCACTGATGGAGGGCCAGCACAGGGCTCCACTTACGAATGTGGCTAATATGTCAAGGGAGTTCATTGAGTGGAAGCTTGCTGAAGAGCTGTGCAGGTCGGTTCTAAACGAGGGTGACCTTCTAATTCGTGATGGTTCTCTTCAGACATCGGTGACCGGAGAGAGCAAGTACGCGAATAGGGCTTATGAAGCGGCTCTTAGGAAGAATGTGCTTTTCAGTGGGCTTGCTAAGACGAGCAGTCTCTTCACGGATTCCGGGATGCCCTTGTTCTCAGCTGTATCACTCTTGGCGAACAGAAACGAGTTGAATAATAAGAGATGGTATTATCACCCGATAGTTGATATTAAAGCGCCTGATCACAAGGCGGTGATGCTGGCCGTGAAACTACATCCACGTTCAAAGCATGTGTTCAGGTTCGAGATCCTTAACTCTCAGGTGGAGAAGATGCAAGATTTTAATAAGGTTGTTGGGCTGCTAGCGAAGAACGCAAGCGACCTGACTTTCCCCGGATATCCTTATGGTTTAATTGAAGCGGATAGGTTAGCCCGGGTGAGGGATGAGGAGGTTGAACCCTTCAGAATACAGCTTCTATCCGCGTTGAGCGGATTGGGCTCTTGGAGGGAGATAGAGGCGTTCATCCACGCGACGGATGCGCATAATGTAATTGATGAGATTTAGGTGAGTAGATTGTCGAAACTTGAGGTAGTTGGAAGCCTCGTGAGAGGAAAGCATGGTCACCTGATGATTCGCCAGAAAACTGATGCGGTCATCGAGCTCGGGGACCTTCTCGTAGTGGATAATCCAGATGGACATACATTACTGCAGGTATTCGGATTAGAGTATGGTAGCCTGATATCAACGAAGAGCCTTGAGATGATATCAGGTATGATGGTTGAGGGATATTCAACAGATCTGGGATTCATGGATCCAAACCTGCGCAACTACGTGATCGCTGAGGTCAAAGCGATAGCACAGTTCAACAATGGGAGGATAAGGATACCAAAGACTCTACCCAAGTTCCTTAATGAGGTTAGGCAGGTTACAAGCAGAGACCTAGAGTTCATAAATAAGCCTGAGAACCCAATTTATCTTGGTAAAATCAGAAGCGGCTCAAAAATTATTGATGTTGAAGTGAACCTCGACGCGGAGAAGACTCTCACCCACCACATCCTGATACCGGCGACAACTGGTCGGGGAAAGAGCAACCTTGTTAAGACGATGGTCTGGAGTATGATACCCAACAGCAAAGTTGGATTACTTGTGCTAGATCCTCACGACGAGTACTATGGTCGACATGGTAGGGGAATGAAGGACCATCCTGAAGCCTCCAAGTATGTATCATATTACTCTCCGAAAACTACTCCAGGATCGATTCTACCCGTATTCCATCTTTCAACTGTAAGATACAGCCACTTCAGAGGCATACTTGAGTTCACGGATGCACAATCAGACGCACTCAACGTTGCCTCAAGCACATACAACGATGGATGGATAGAAGCAATAATGAACGACTCGGACCTCCCAGGTGTACAGGCAGTCACCAAGCAGGTCCTGAAGAGAAGACTATCCACATCGCTCGGTATTTACCGAGACAGCAACGGTGACATTCAATGCAGAACAGGAACCTTCAGCAACACCCGGGGTGAAACCACCCTGCAGGACATCCTGAAAAAGCTTGAATCCGGTGGAAAAGTTATCATAGATACTAGCCTGTTCTCAGACCAGATTGAACTGCTTGTTGGAAGCATAGTATTGAATGAAGCCCTCAACAAGTACAAATATTATAAACAGGAGGGGACCCTCGAAGAGAAACCTGTTCTGAACGCGTTGATCGAGGAGGCGCCAAGGGTACTGGGAGTAGAAGCAATGGCTAGCGGCTCAAACATTTACAGCGACATAGCGAGAGAGGGAAGAAAATTCAGGATCGGCTTAACAGCGATAACCCAGTTGACAAGCCTCATTCCGCGAACGGTTCTAGCTAACATGAACACTAAGATCATTCTGGGAAATGAGTTGAAGCAGGAGCGGGAGGCGATCATCACCAGCGCTTCACAGGATCTCTCGCAGGATGACCAGATGATCGCCAGCCTTGACGTCGGGGAAGCAATAATCAGCAGCAACTTCACAAAGTTCGCGATACCGATACAGATCCCGCTCTTCGAGGACTACATTAAACCCTTCATCGATAGCAAACCTAGCAAAAAGATCGGCTTAGTGGGGTAACCAAAGTGAAGTTCGCTCACCTCGCAGACATACACATAGGCGCATGGAGAGACGAGAAGCTTAAGCAGATCAACCTAGAGACCTTCGAGAAAGCTTTCGAAGACATAATTGCGAGACAGGTTAATTTCATAATCATCTCTGGTGACCTCTTCCATGTTAACATACCCGATCTCGACTCAGTGAAACGGGTAGTGGTTAAGCTCCAAGAGGCGAAGAAGCTGGAGATACCAGTATACGTTGTATTCGGCTCCCACGACTACAGCCCAAACTCGACCTCAATAATTGATGTACTAGTCGCTGGAGGTCTCCTGACGAAGGTGATGGTCGCAGATACCATTGAAGGCCTGATAAAGCTTGACTTTGTGCTTGATGAGAAGACCGGTGTCAAGCTCTGCGGATTATCCGGCAGAAGCTACTCGATGGATCGGGACTACTACAAGATACTTGACCTAAAATGCCTGGAGGAGGAAAAAGGATTCAGGATCTTCGTGCTCCATACATCAATCAACGAACTGAAGCCAACCTCCGCAGCTTACGATGAAGGCGTCCAGAGATCCTACTTGCCGAGAGGATTCAACTACTATGCAGGGGGGCATATCCACGAATATATTCAGGACTCCGATGAGGAGTATGGAAAAATTGCTTATCCTGGAACACTCTTCGGATCAAGCTTCTCAGACCTTGAAAGCGTAGCAAAGGGCATGAAAAGGGGCTACATAATTGTCGACTTCGATGAAAAGGTTCAGAAGATCAGCTTCATCGAGACAACTCAGCCAAAGATAGAGTTCCACCAAGTGAGTGGAGAGAATAGAACCTCACGGGAACTGTCAAGAGTACTACGAGAACTCATCGACGATGTTGATCCAATGGACAAGATAATGCTCCTGAAAGTCGAGGGAACACTCTCCATGGGCCTCGTATCAGACATCGACTGGGATGAAATACATGACAAGCTGAAGGAGAAGGGCTCACAGTTCGTCTACATAAACCGTAGAGGGTTATCAACCAAAGAATCCGCAGAGATCAAAGTGGCTGGGGAATCGACGAAGGAGATAGAGTCAAAGATACTCGTAGAGTCACTGAACAGCTTTACGCTACCCCGAAGCTACAGCGATGAGACGCGTCGATGGGTTGAAACCCAGTTCAAAGGAGAGAAAGGATTCGAGCTAGCTTCGAAGCTACTAGAAGTGCTGAAGACCGAGAAGCAGGAGGGAGAGACCAACCCCGACTTCAGCGAGCGTATCAGGAAGGAGGTTCTGCAGTTGCTACCCAGGAGGAGCATCAAATGATTCTGAAGAAACTGCAGCTGAAGAACATCCGTAGCTACAGAGACGAGGCCATAGAGTTCAGAGACGGGATCACGCTCTTTGAGGGAGACATTGGTTCAGGTAAATCTAGCATCCTCAACGCAGTAGAGTTCGCGTTGTTCGGCTTAGGAGACCAGAACGGCTCACACCTACTAAGGGTCGGAGAGAAAGAGGGCAAAGTCGAGTTAACAATCCTCCTCAATGATAAGGAGATCACCTTCGGGAGAGGCCTCACGAAGAAACGGAACAATGTGAGCCAGGAGTCATGCTACATAACTGAAGACAATACAGCCACAAGCTACAACGCCACAGAGATGAAGCGCAGGGCCCTCCAGATCCTTAACTTTAAGGAGCCAACGAATCCGCGGAGCCAGAGCGTCATCTACCGTTACGCAGTCTTTACACCACAGGAGCAGATGCGTGAGATAATCAGGTTGAAGCCTGAGGCCCGCAAAGAAACGCTGAGGAAAGCGCTTGGTGTTGAGGAGTACAGCATCGCTGCTGGAAACGCATCCGCAGTGTTGACGGATTTAAGAAGTGAGGTCAGGGTCCTAGAAAGCTCAAGAGCAGAAGCAGAACACATCCAGGAAAAGCTGGCAGATGAAAAGGGAAAGATCGAGGAGATTAATGGAAAAATCAAGGAAGCCAAAGGACGCTTAGCTGAAATTAGCAGGAAGAAATTTCAAGTCAAAGAGGAATTAGACAGGAAAAAGGCTGAGGAAGAGGAGCATAGGCAGCTTAGCCAAAGATATCAGATGCTTGAACAGGAAAGAAGGCAAATAGACATCAACATCGCTAGCAATACAAAGTCTCTCGTAGAAACTAAGGATAAGATGAGGTTAGCGGAGAAAGCGAAGAAAACATTCGAAGCCCTGTCTCCGCAGTATGAAGAGCTGAAGCAGGTTAAGAGCGACCTTCCGAAACTTCAGCGTAGAAACGAGTTATTCAATTCGTTGAAGCAAAAGATCGAGATAATAAAAATTGAGGTAAATTCTAAGAGAGAGAACCTAAAAACCCAACTGGAGGCCAGAGAAACGGAAATAATGAATCTTTCCGGAAAAATATTGGTTCTTAAGGCTAAAATCGCTAAGCTACCTGACCTAGCATCACGGATCATTGAATTAGAAGATCAAACATCACAGATCGAATCGCATCGAGAGGAGAGTATTCGGACCCAGAACAGCCAGAAGGTCATTCAGCAGGAGATAAAGCAACTAGAAGCATTGAAGAAGGAGAAGCAGGAGGAATGGAGCACATTAAGCTCCATAGGCATCGGCGCCATGTGTCCGCACTGCCAGCAGGAGCTCAGCGAAACCCACTACAAGCTACTAGAATCAAAGATAACGGACGAGGTTAAGGGGATCGAATATCAGATCCATGAGAAAAGAGACGCTCTGGCAGCAATCACCGAGAAAATCAGTTCAGAAAAAGCTCTAATTCTTGAGATGAGCCAGAAAGAAAAAACGCTTAACAACTTAAGGATTCAGCAGGCTGAGCTGGTGAAAGACCAAGAGACTCATGGGCGATACATCGACCAAGAGGTTGAGTCTAAAGGAAGAAAATCTGAGCTTGAAACGATTCTAGGTAACAATTCCTTCGCGAAAGCACAAAATGAGGAAATCAAGACTCTGGAGACTGAAAAGAACAAGCTCATTAGTGATGTTGAGAAGTACATCGAGCTAAGAAAGAAGGTTGACGAGCTTGAATCGCTGCAGATCGAGAGCGAGTATATTCAGGCTAAGACAGTAGCGGAGAGAATCCCTGAGCTAACATCTAGTATTACCTCGTTAGAATCTGAGAAGGGAAGCCTTAACGTTTCTTTATTAAAGAATAAGGTGTTCCTAGGCTCACTTGTAGATAAAATCAAGAAATATGAAGGCCTAAGCGAGCAACTTACAACACTTCTGGAAGCTGAGAAGACTCTCCTACAGAATGATGCAACACTGAACGCGCTAATCAAAGCCTACGACGATGATATCGAAGTATCGGAGGTACGAGCAAAAGATCTGCAGATTGATCTCTCAAGGCATAGAGAGAATCTCATCCAGGCGGAGACGCTGCAGATAGTTGAGATCTGGCTACGTGACATACTTATACCAGGTTTCCAAGCGATTGAGAAGAACATCCTCATGAGTCTTAACCAGGAGTTCAATAAGCTCTTCAAGCGCTGGTTCGGGAATCTCATAGAGTCCGAGGAGCTTCAGGGAACCATAGACGAGAACTTCACCCCTATCGTCGAGCAGAGCGGATACGAGCTAGAGGTCGAGAGCCTCAGCGGAGGAGAAAAAACAAGCGTAGCACTCGCATACAGACTAGCACTCAACACCATCGTTAAGCAGGTGACAAGCACCATGAAAAACAACTTACTCATTCTCGACGAGCCTACCGACGGTTTCAGTAAAGAACAGCTCTTCAAAATGAGAGACATACTCAACGAACTCGACTGCCAACAGATAATACTCGTATCACACGAAAAAGAACTAGAAACCGTAGCAGACAACATCTACAGAGTAAGAAAAGAAGGAAACACCTCAACAATCACACCGCCAAACTGATCGCGCACGCAGCTATTTGCTTCATCTTTATGGTGAAGGAGAGGAATTAACCTCATTCCACCAAAGTCCAATTTTCACCTCCTCAGCCTTGAAGTATCGGATGTTCTCAATACCATACTTTTGCTGAAACCACATACAGAGGTTCAAACTGTACTCGGTCTCCTCAAGGAGGAGGGTTCGAGCCGGTAAGTATTCTATCAATATTCTGGTTATATCTCTTCTGTGCTTTCTATTTGGTTGAATGCAACGTTTAATGGCTTCATCAACTCGCTTGTTTTTCCTGTTAGCCCATAGAATATACATGTTTCATCAAATAAATAGAAGGAGTACCAATAATATTACCCTATCTTAGGGTGGAGTGTGGTACGGCATGAAGTACCCTATATTAGGGTGGGTTGTTGTGCGCTACGGAGTACCCTATCTTTGGGTTAATGTTTTACACCTTTTAAAGAATGTCGATCTCCAGAGATAAAGAACAAACAAAGAAAATATTCAAAACGAATAAAAAAGAACAAAAGCGAAACCATCGGCAGCAAGGTAAGATAAAGTCTAACGGTAAATGAGAGTTCATGCCCGATGCGTATCAAGTGATCCCTAACACCTGACAAGCTAATACATTAAGATGAGCACATAAACGAATTAGAGCCTCCCGTTCCATATCAAGCTTAAATACTCAAGTTTTTTCGCCCATTTATGTGTTAAAATGACACACTCAAAAACAAAATCTAAACAAAAAGAAAACGTCAACCGTAAAGGAATTTACGCGACGTTTTTGAATTACCCCCCTCTGGAGACAGCCAGAGTTGACATCGAAGCTATAGCGCGCGCGATGATTATAGATGAGCGACAGACAATACTCAGTATAATAAAACGACGGGAAACTGGCTGGGCGAGGATTGAGCCAATCTCTTAATAGTAGTCGCATCAGGAAAACACTGAACAAGATACAAAGCCCATAGGTCGCGAAATGTTGGTAGAATTGGACAGAAATTAAACACTAATTAAACGGTATTTAATCACCAAATAAACACCCTTTAAACAGAGGCACTAGGTCTCGGCAATCAGGCTTGTTTGGGGTCCAAATCTCCTTCTCTGAGGTCTAGCTGTAGAGGTGCAGGTCTACTACATGTACTATTGAGATTTATTGTTCGCTCCTTTGTAGAGGCTTCATGGAACGCATGCATAGCTTCCAGTACATGGTAGGTTAGCTTACCGTTGGCTCTATGCTCTCTTCCGGATCTTAAGGCGTAAGCCATGTCCGCTACGCCTAAGCCTCTGCTGTTGGAGGTGTATCCGTAGCTTAGAGGTGCTTGGCTCCACTCCTGTTCCCCTTGGCGCAGTATCTTGACGGGTCCTCCGAACGTGTTTGGGTCTGGGACACTCAAGGATCCAGTGGATCCGTATATCTCAATCCTGGGCAGCTGTGCGGCCCATACGTCGAAGCTTGTGATTATTGTCCCTATTGCTCCGCTGTGGAAGTCTATGATTCCAGCGACATGCGTTGGAACCTCTACCTTGAATTTTGTTCCTCTCTTAGGTTCACTTGTTATGGTTCTCTCCGGAAAGGTGATTCTAGCTGAACCTTTCACACTCTTCATAGGGCCCATAAGGTAGACTAGAGCTGTTAGATAATAGGGACCCATATCGAACATAGGCCCTCCGCCGACCTTGTAGTAGAACTCGGGGTCAGGGTGCCACCCCTCGTGGCCGTGGCAGGTCATGAAGGCTGTAGCCCCTATGGGTTCGCCGATCCAGCCATCATCTATTAGCTTTCTACAGGTCTGAATTCCTCCACCCATGAAGGTGTCAGGCGCTCCACCGATCAGGACCCCCGCTTTCTCAGCTGCTTCAAGAAGTGTTCCTCCTTCAGCCAGGCTTACTGAGAGAGGCTTCTCATTGTAAACCGACTTTCCATGTTCGATAGCTGCCTTAGCAACCGAATAATGAGCGTCGGGTGTCGTGAGGTTAACTACAATCTCTATCTCCGGGTCGGATAGAAGCTCCTTAACGCTACATGCTCGAGAAAGGGCATACTCTTTGGCCCTGTTCTCAGCTCTTTCAGGGATCAGGTCAGCGCATGCTGTGACTTCGAAGCTGTTGAAAAGCTTGCTATTCTTGAGGTATATGCCACTTATGTATCCGCATCCAATGACTCCGGCCTTTACAATTCTCATAGCTTGAACCTACTTAGACGCCCAGAGCATTCCCCGCTTTACGATCTCCATTGCCTCAGGGACCTTGAAGTCTGTTGCAACGTGGCCGAGGGACGTGTAGAACACCCTACCCGCGCCATACATCTTCTTCCACACCACCGGCATTACTGTGCCCTTGATCCAAGGCGCGTACTCCCCTGAGAATGTAGTAGTAGCCAAGACTTTTACTGATGGGTCCACGTGCATGAAGTACTGTTCAGATCGCATTCTGAAGTCTTTCAAACCACATGTAATAGGATCATTATGGTCTACTACATTTACCTCGTAGTCTATGATGTTGCCTGGATGGGCTACCCACTGCCCTCCAACCATGAACTGGTAATCAATGTTGTTCCTGAAGGCGTCACCCATTCCGCCGTGCCAGCCAGCAACTCCTACACCTGACTTCACAGCCTCAAGAAGCCCCTTCTCCTGCTCTCGGGTTATCGTCCCCTGTGTCCACGCTGGAATAATCAGGCTCAGCTGACTCATCTGCCCTCCATCAAGGTAAGCATCGAGAGTATCCTGAACCTCGACGTTGAATCCTTTCTCCTCCAACCAGGGAATAAAGAGGTCTACGCACTGCTTAGGCTCATGCCCAAGCCACCCACCCCAAACAATCAAGACGTTCTTCAAGAAACCCACAGAAATACTGTTACCTCACAGCTTAAGATACTTTAAACGATTATAACCCTCAATTATCAACATTTAGACTTTGTAGTACCTCGTTCTAATAATAGAACAAAACTCCCAAAACGTTCTAAAGAGTAGGTTCTTCTTAACATAAACACCTTCATAATACGATTGAAATGAACTCATCAAAGATTGTAGTCCTAATAATGGTTATTGCCTTCGCATCATTTGGTTTGGCAGCTGTTGCTCAGACGCCAAGCACAACCAAATTAGATTCATCGACCTTGAGTGTGGATCCGAGCCTTATTGGGCAAATCTCTCAGGCACGTGATGCCGGTGGGGTAACAACCTCCCCAAGCATCTATCCCTACTATTTCCCTTACTATGGTAACTTCTACCCTGTTGACCAGATCATGCGGATACTCCTTAGCGCTGACAACGCTGTCTATAAGGGGTTGAGCATCGCTACTGTAAAAGGGGTTACTACGATAAAGGCGGATGAGATCACAGCCACCTCCGCTTCAGAGTCCCTTCGCGCAGTTGATTTCAAAGCTGTCATAGATAAGAATACTGGTAAAGTTTCTTTAACAGCTACTTCTCTAGACTTTAAGGACGGTCAGGGATCATTCTCCGGAAAGAGTGTATCGTTCACCTATCAGTACTACTACGCCATGCCTATGGAGACTAAAAACAGCGAAGGAACAATCTCTCCAATGCCTTCAAAGTAAAAACTGAAAATATTAAGAACACCCTCACCTGCTGAATAGTTTCTGTATTTTTATCATCCATATATAAAAATATACAACGAAAACCCTCGGATCTGTAAATGACTATTTTTTAATTATTCTGAGATCGATTCCTGGCCTCAAATTATTCTCGGATCTGCTGACAACAGTGAATATACGTCGCTCTCTAGTTTCTTTTCTTTTTGCTTCGTTTATCCAGTGAATATACATGTAACGAGTTGAAGGTGCGAAGGATTCAAAGTTTTTTTGAGCGATCTTATTCTTCTTCAAGGCACAGGTAAGATCATCCGGTATATCTGCAGCACCGCTGTTACTGGAATACGCTTTATCCCATCGTCCATTCTTTTTAGCCTCTGTGACAGTCATCAACCCAGCTGAAGTCATACTACCTTCAGAGATCAAACGCTCAGCTCGTTTTCTATTGCTTTGGGACCAAACGCTGTTACTTTTACGAGGAGAAAACCGCTGCATAAACTCATATTCATTTAGACTTTTCATTTTTCCATCTATCCAGCCATGCGCAACTGCCTCCATAACTGCATCCTCGTATCGAATACCCGGGTTATTGGAACCTTTCTTCTGGATGATAACCCATAACGCCTCTTTATCCTTGTGATTCTCACTGAGCCAGCTGCGCCATTCTTTAGTGGAACTGAAGTGTTGGGGGTTATTCTCAGACAATTCAGGTTATGCGGGATCTTTTTAATTAATTAATTATTTGAATACTTACAACAGTGTGCGCGATAAGGTTGAAACTCGCACGTGAAAATCAAACGTTGCTTCCTAACTTTGTAGGACGTAAGCCTCTTCGCCGTGCTCTGCTAGGTCAAGTCCTTTCTCTTCATCTTCAATTGAAACCCTCAGTGGTGAGAATAAGTTGATGAACTTGAGTAAAAGGTAGGATCCAAAGAAGGAATACACTGAGATAACGATTACAGCTATAATTTGAGAGAGAAGCAAACTGGTATTCCCAAAAAGAGCGCCGTTTACAGCTGCTGGGTTTATTGTGAGAGTGGCGAAGATCCCAGTAGCTATTGATCCCCATATACCGCTAACTCCGTGACAAGCAAAAACATCGAGACTATCATCAATCTTTGTTCTCGTTGCCCTCCAGCTAGAAATTAGATTAGATAAAACTCCTGCTATTGCTCCGATTAGGACTGCAGATACTACACTAACATAACCCGATGCAGGTGTTATAGCGACTAAGCCACATACAGCGCCTACTGCCATTCCAACAGCGCTAGGTTTCCCCTTAAGGATCCAATCTACAATCATCCATGTGACCGCGGCTGCGGCTGCAGCTAAGTTGGTATTAACCAACGCAAAAACCATAATAGAGTCAGCGGCTAAAGCGCTTCCAGCGTTGAAGCCAAACCACCCAAACCAAAGAAGAGCGGCTCCTAGAATAACATAAGGAATGTTGCTAGGCTTCATGGCTTCTTTATTTTCAATATCCTTTCGTCTACCAATAACAATAGCAGCCGCTAGAGCTGAGAGCCCCGCGGTAATATGAACAACTAGACCCCCCGCAAAATCAATTGCTCCAAGGGCTCTAAGCCATCCTCCGACATTCCAGACCCAATGCGCAACTGGACAGTAAATTAGTGTTGACCATAGAATTATGAAGATTAAAAGTGAACGAAAATGAATCCTTTCAGCGAACGCCCCAATTATTAATGCAGGTGTAATAGCTGCGAACTTAAGTTGAAAAGCGAAAAATAAGAGCTCAGGAATTAACGCAGCATATGTGATGTTTGGTGCTGCACCAATGCCGTTCAGTCCAAACAGACTTAGGTTACCTATAACTCCATTAACACTAGGGCCAAAGACAAGGCTGTATCCCCAAAAGGTCCATACAAGGCTTACGACAGCGAAAATAATAAGGCATTGTACTAAGGTTGAGAGAAGATTCTTTCTCCTAACTAACCCAGCGTAAAAGAAGCCTAAAGCGGGCGTCATAAGCATTACAAGAGCAGTGGCAGTTGCCACCCAAGCGATATCACCTGGATTCAAACAGTTAAACTCCTTCATGGAAGGATAAACGAACAATATTTAAAGTTTCTTCTGAATATATCAAGTAATTTTTACCCAAAATGTTGGGAAACATAATCTTAGATCCGACATTATAAGAAAAAATATATCTTTTTTACTTCGACGTGCGCAAAGCATGTTTCTATAAGATCTCATTGAAAAAAAATGATAGGAACGCTTGTGGAGATATCCTAAAAGCTACTTGTTTTTCATTAATCATTAATTCATCGGTGAGAAGGTACTCTAAACCAGTTGCCGTACACGGGGTACCTGCAGCAGAGTACCTCGATGAATGCGGGTCGACCTTTCGAGTTTTCATTAAGGGCTTCCTTGATCGCTGACGCAACTTCATCTGGGTTCTCAACTCGAATCGCGTGCATGCCAAGTGCTTCCATTGCTTTAGCTGTTTGATAGGTGTTTGACGGTGACACTTCGCAGGCGTATGGGGTATGCCCTGAACCCCAGAATCCAGGACCGTAACCGCTGAAGCCTCCGTTGTTTATGTGGATCGTGGTGATCCCCATCCTGTGACGGATTAGCGCTTCGTAGTCGCTAATCTGATAACTAACACCTGCATCACCGGTAACATTGATCACCTGACGATTGGGGTAAGCGAGTTTCGCTCCCATAGCCGCTCCTAAGCCGAATCCGAGGGTTGAAACGTTCCCCCATGCCATGAAACCATGTTCAACAACTGAGTCGTATATGGTTGTGAGTTGATCCCGAGTGTTTCCCGATTCATGAGTTACTGTAGAGTTGAGGGGATCTAAGACGTTTATGATTTCGGCGTAGACCCTGTAAGGGTTTATTGGTCTATCGCTGGCCTCCATGAGCGGTCGATACTTCTTCATCTTCTCCTCCTTTGCCAAGGCGACTTCAACTTCGGTGCACTGCCTCGGCTTAGCACCTTGCTTCTCAGCCTCAGCGATCAACTGGAGTAAGACGAGTTTAGCGTCTCCCACGATAGCGTGGTCTGTCCTTGTCGCCCGGTTGAGGTCGAGCTCATCGATAGTGCATTGTACAATTGTCTTCCCTTTGGTGGGAACTTCGTGGCCGAAGGAGGTTGTACCAAGGCTTGCACCCAACGCGATGATAAGGTCTGAGCCCTCGAGCCAGCGTTCAGCCGGGACATCCCGAACGCCAAGGCTCAGAGGGTGATTTTCAGGGAAGCAACTCTTACCCATTAGAGTCGTAAGGACAGGCGTACCTGTTAACTCCGCGAATCTCTTTAGCTCTACGCACGCATCTCCGAAGAAGACCCCCTGCCCGGCGAGGATCATCGGGTTTTTAGAGTGAAGTAGTACAGTGATGACCTTCTGTACATCTTGGGGGTCTCCCTGAGGTCGCCATCCCTTAACAGGTGTGTAGGGGTGTTCATCGGCATCGTAGTCCTCAAGGCCGCGGGGTACCTGAAGCATAACTGGGCTGGGGTGGCCACTGCGTAACATGGTGTAGGCTCGACGGACATACTCTGGAACCCGTTTTCCCTGGTTGATGTAGCCGCTCCACTTTGTGACGCTGCGGAACCCATCTTCGATGTTGAATCGTTCGCGTCCAGCTGCCTCATTGGGGACACCGTCGGTTAGGCAGAGGAGGGGGGAGGAGTCCTCATATGCTTGCGCGAGTGCTCCGTAAGCCATCTCAGTACCTGCGGCGTTCAATCCTCCCATTACAGCGGAAACCCCGATTTTTTTACCGTTAGTAGCTCGACTATAGGCATCGGCTACTGCAACCGCAAAACGCTCCGTACGTACCATAAGGAGGGGCATTCCCTCCTCTCCACAGGTGTTGACGAAGATATTTGTAGGAAAAGTACAAACCCACTCAGTTCCCTCCTCTCTTAGATTTTTGATTAGACCATTTACGGCTTTTACCTTCATCTTAGAACACCGTATTGATGTAAACTCTTAGCACGTAAAAAATCTCTGAAGCTACAAGCTAGCACACTATAACATGCGCGGCTAAAAAAATCAGAAAATATATCCTTTGGTTAAACGCTCTTACGCTGAGGCCAGCACCTATACCAATTGAAGTGCTTAACGAGAAAAACATTCTAGAAGCAGTGAAGATACTTGCTGATCGAGATCCAGTCCTAGCTTCTATAGTGCAACGATATGGCTCTCCACCTTTATGGTTTAGGCCACCCGGCTTCTCGACACTCATCTTAATAATCCTTGAACAGCAAGTCTCGTTATCATCGGCACGGGCAGCCTACAATCGCCTTGAGAAGTCTTTAGGCGAAGTAACTCCGGTAAACTTTGTGAAGCTTAATGACGCAGAGTTAAAAAGAATAGGGTTCAGCCGCCAAAAAACCAATTATGGGCGCCAATTAGCGAAAGAAATACTGGACGGTTCAGTTGACCTTGAAGCCCTCGAAAAACTCCCTGATGATGGAGCACGCTCTCAACTAATGGCAATCAAGGGCATCGGAAGGTGGAGCGCTGATATCTACTTATTGATGGCTCTTCGTCGCCCCGATATCTGGCCCCACAGCGACCTTGCTCTCATAAAAACGGTCTCAAAAATCAAGGGGCTAGAGAAACCTCCATCTAGTTATGAGTGGGATGCGATTGGCGAGGCTTGGCGACCCTGGAGGAGTGTAGCTGCTCGTTTAGCATGGTTTGAATACCTTGGTGGGAAGAGCTGATTTCTGAAATCTTCTTTTGTAAACACCTTATACCCATTTGAAGACAGCCTCTTGAAACCTTAAGAAAAGTTGTCATCGTCTCTACACCTATTGAAGTGTATCTTGCTTGCGAAGCGACCACGATTTATACTAGTCATCAATGATTTCAATCTAGGTTCTAAGGATGAAAGCCGATCTTGTTCTACGTGGCGGAAAAATAATCACGATTGATGAAAGGGAGACGGTTGTAGAGGCATTAGCTGCCAAATATGGCAGAATAATTGCAGTCGGTAACCAAAAAGAGATTAATATCTACGTCGGTCCCTCGACAAAGATTATTGAGCTGAATGGGCGAACAGTCATACCTGGTCTCATGGACTCCCACAGCCACATGGCGGATGAGGGTGCAGGAAGGATACGCCTAGTTGATCTGAGTCAGGAAGCGGGTGTACAGAACATCAAGGATATCCAAGAAAAGCTTAGAGAGCGGGCTAGGATAACCCCGAAGGGAACTTGGGTTTTCGGCTATCAGGAGGACGACTCAAAACTTATTGAGAAGAGACACCCCACTCGCTGGGAGTTGGATATTGCAAGTATTGATCACCCAATAAGTATCTCTACAGTTGGAGGTCACTTTTCAGTTCTCAACAGTATAGCTTTCGATATGGCAGGAGTCACAAAGGAGACACCTGACCCCATAGGGGGAAAGTTCGATAGAAACGAAGCGGGGGAGATCACTGGAGGAGCTCATGAGAAAGCGCTTAACATCGTTATACCAAAGGAAGTGGAAGAGCCCAGCATACAGCAATCATACGAGGGAGCCAAGGCTATCTTGAGGGAATGCGCCTCCGTTGGACTCACATGCGTCTACGACCTTGTCGATGCACACCAGATCAGAGCTCTAATTGACCTGAACACAAAAGGTGAACTCCCAATAAGGATGAGAATGGACGCAACAATCGATCTCTTCCCTGAATTGAACAAGGCGGGTGTCCACCAAATGTTTGGAGATGACATGTTGAGGCTCTGTGGCCTCAAGTTCTTCTTTGACGGCGCAATATCCGCACGAACGGCGGCGGTTACGGAGCCCTACTGCGATAAGCCAGGTTTCTATGGGGTTATGTCAACCAACAAAGAGATCGCCGAGGAGACACTTGAGAGAGCTTACGCTGCGGGCTATAGAGTTAGCTGCCACGCTAATGGGGATCGCGCAATAGCGATGTATCTCGACATAATGGAGAAGCTACAGGTCAAATACCCGCGCAAAGATTCACGCAACAGAGACATCCACTGTACCGTCATTACAAAAGAGCTAGTCGAGAAGATCAAGAGGCTCAACATTCTACCGACAATATTCGGTCCCTATCCCTACTACCACGGGGACAAACTGCTCATCCCCTTTGGAGAAGAGAGGCTTGAGAGGATGTTCGCGGCTCGAACTTTCCTAGACAAGGGGATCAAGCTAGCAGCCCACTCGGATCATCCATGTGCACCCTTCCCTCCTCTTATGGCCATCCATGCCTTGGTCAATAGAACGACTAAGGCTGGGAAATCCATCGGGAGAAGCCAAAGGATTTCCGTTATGGAGGCGTTGAAACTATACACAATCAACTCTGCCCACCAAAGCTTCGATGAGGGAAAACTAGGTTCGATAGAAACAGGAAAGCTCGCAGACATGGTCATACTCGGTAAAGACATCCTCACAATCCCCACTGAAGAGATCAAGGACATAACCGTGGAGGTTACGATAGTCGATGGAAAAATAGTCTATGAGAGAAACCAGCTTTCGCCTTAACCGATCCATTCGACACCAATTTTAAAAATTAATAAAGACGACGCACCCCAGAATTCATTCAGATTCTCTACATCGACTCATATGAAGATCAAAACGTCCTTTCGCAGATCAGGTAGGATAAATCTTGATTATTACTGGAGACCCGAAATAAAGCCACAATCGGGTTGATAAAAAGGGTACTGATTTAACGCCAGCTCTGCACCCTAGGTATCTCATCCATCTCTACAAGTTCTTTGGCCTTGTTAAAGTATTTCAGAACGTTGATACCTTTATCGGTTAGCTGGTAAGCCATTCTTGTTCGCTTATCATGGTCATCAACGTCGCATTCAACAATTAATTCTTGGTGAACAAGAGACTTTAGGATCTGCTGAAGAGGCTTCCAACTAAGGTTAGCCCCATACATAATACGTGTAGGTATCACAGTCCCGCTTTGTATCTGTTCAAGTATATCTATGTAGATCTCGAGCTTCGACCTTCTGTTAGTCACTTTCAACATGAACCTCCTAGTTTGGGATACATCATTTTCATACATTTCTCCAACACTGATTCTTGATCAGTCACGAGCAATCCATGGCTCTATTTCGAATTAAGGTATTGTCATGTATCTCTACATACACACAACCTGTGCACTAAGTCACAAAATATTTGCTGACATTAGACGTTGCCGGGGAAGACCAAGCTGAGAGGTCCCTGTTTTCCCGGTTTGGGCCAACGGACCGTGACTTCCTTCTGTTTTGTGAAGAAGCGGATGGAGTCCTCGCCTCGTATCTGCAGGTCAGCAAACGCAGACGCTTTAGTGCCGCCGAAAGAAAGGTAACCAGCAGGCACCGGGATCGGTACGTTGATACCTATCATCGGCACGTCTACCTCGAGTTCGAAGCGCCGAGCTGCTCCTCCGTTCAAAGTAAAGATTGCTGTTCCGTTGCCGTACTTGTGACTGTTGATCAACGCAAGCGCTTCATCAAAAGTTGCAGTTCGTACGATGCCCAGAACTGGTCCAAAGATCTCCTCCTGATAAATTGTCATTTCCGGAGTGACATGGTCGAACAGTGTGACTCCTAAAAAGAATCCGTTAGGGTTCGCTGGGTGACGGAATGGGCGGCCATCGACTACTAGCTCAGCCTTCTCAGCAATACCTCGTTCGATCCACTTGATAATCGATGCTCGGTGCTCTGCTGAATATATTGGTCCCATATCCACACCAGGCTCAGTTCCTGGCCCAATCTTTAAACGGGAGATCCGCTCCTCCATGAGCGGCCGTAAGCGGTCAGCTGAATCACCTACAGCAATAATGAGTGATTGAGCCATGCAGCGCTCACCCGCTGAGCCATAGCCTGCAGCAATCGCGGAGTCCGCTACAAGCTCCATATCTGCATCTGGCAGAATAAGCATCGCATTCTTTGCACCTGTGTAAGCCCCAACTCGTTTACCGGCTTTGGTGCCGCGTTCGTGAACCATACGTCCAACAACTGTAGAACCAACGAATTGTATAGCATCTATGCCGGGGTGGTCAATGATTGCCTCAACCGCCTCGCGCCCTCCATAAACAACATTAAAAACACCATCAGGCAGCCCAGCTTCCTTCCATAGTTCAGCTTGGAGTTGTGTAGCACCCGGTGTATGTGAAGATGGTTTCCATATGAATGTGTTACCGCATGCGAGAGCAATCGGGTAGATCCACATGGGAACCATTGCAGGGAAGTTGAACGGGGTTATACCAGCCGCTACGCCGAGAGGTTGACGCAGTGTATGGGCGTCCACATTCGTTGAGACGTTCGGCGTGTTCATCCCGGCGAGATGAACGGGCATGCCACAGGCAAACTCAACGGTTTCCAGACCGCGCGTAACCTCTGCGAGCGCATCAGGGAAGGTTTTTCCATGATCCCGGGTTATAAGCCGCGCCATCTCTTCACGATGCTTCCAGACGAGTTCCCGGTAGTTGAAGAAGATCTGGCTGCGGGCTATGAGAGGCAGGTCACGCCATGCAGGAAAAGCGCGGCGCGCAGCGACCACAGCTGCCTCGATCTCTATAGCACCACCTCGCGGTACACGGGCGATGACTTCGCCTGTTGCTGGGTTGAAGACGGGGCCAGTCTGCTCGGGTAAAACTTTGACGGCGCGTCCGCTAATCCAGTGGCTTATAATAGGTAAATTGTGAGAAGCTGAATCTGTCGCGACTTTGAATTCGGTAACCATGCTATACGACCCCTTTCTCTATTTTTCCCAATTCTTCGTCCATTACAGAGACGGCCTTATCGAGCTCATCTAGTGTTATGACGAGTGGAGGTTGGAACCTGATTACGCAGGCTTTAACACCACCTGTGCCAACGAGGATACCACGATTCCGCATCCTCTCCTTGAGCTTATTTGTCTCCTCTACCGCTGGTTCTTTCGTCTTCTTGTCTTTTACGAGTTCTACACCGACCATAAGTCCTCTTCCACGAACATCACCGATAAGCCTGTGTTTCTCCTTCAGCTCGTTAAACCTTTTAACGAGGTATTCGCCCTTTTTTGCGGATCCCTCAACTAGCTTTTGGTCCTTAAAGAGCTCAAGGTTGGCGATAGCGGCAGCGCAACAGACGGGGTTGCCACCGAAGGTTGAGAGGTGGTCACCAGGTTGTAAAGAGTCCCCTATATCACTGCGAGATATGCAAGCGCTCAACGGAAAACCCGCCGCTATGCCCTTCCCCATAGTCATAATATCAGGGACTACACCATAATGCTCTATGCCGAACATCTTTCCGGTTCTCCCGTAGCCACTCTGCACCTCGTCAACTATCAGAAGGCTACCGTGGGCGTCGAGTATCTTCTTAAGAATCTTGAAGTATTCCGGTGGAGGCACGATGATGCCGCCTTCACCCATAATTGGCTCAGCGATCAGAGCGGCGACATCATCTGATGAGTGATAATTAATGATATCTTCAAGTCTTCGCGCGCAGAGGATGCCACAGCTGGGATACTCCTTCTCAAATGGGCACCTATAGCAATACGCCGCTGCACTAAAGCTCACACCCGAGAGGTAAGGACCCATATCGTAGCGCCTCCGCCTCGATTGTCCAGTAATACTTAGTGTTCCTACGGTCCTTCCGTGAAAGCTACATTCGAGCGCAACAAGCTCCTGCTTCTTTGTGAACTTCTTCGCCAGTTTCACAGCAGTCTCGTTCGCTTCAGCTCCGCTATTCCCAAAGAACGTCTTCAAGAGTCCCTTAGGCGCGATCTCGGCTAGTTTGACGGCCAGCTCCGTTACGACAGGGTTATGATAGACGTAAGGGCCGTAGTGGATCAGTTTCTCAGACTGATCCTTAACTGCTTTCACTATCGTTGGTGGGCAGTGTCCCGCGTTGACTACTGAGATTCCAGCATAGCAATCTAGATACTCTTTTCCATCAATATCCTTGAGAGTGGCGCCTTTCCCCCCAACTACAACGATGGGCTCTAGCTTTGTGAAGCTTAGGATCCTGTACTTCTCATCCTTAGAGAATACGTCGCTCGACATAACGAATCAAAAATAGTTGCGTTTCATCGAATATAAGACGGATACCCATATACGAGCATGATTTACAACGCGAATTGATAGTGAGTATACTCTTCTTTTACTTTCGAGCGCGTTAGTTTATTGTTAAATGTTCTTTTCATCGTTTTAAACCTGTAATGAATCAAAGTTTAACATATTACAACGCTAATTATTACCGTAAGGGTATGCTATGAAGACAAAAAAATTCACTATTCTCCACTCAAACGACATGCACGGAGACTTTTTAGCTGAGATGAAGGCCGGAGAAACCAAGCTCCTTGGAGGTCTAGCACTCCTCTCAGGTTACATCAATAAAGTCAGAAAAGAAGAGGAGAACGTTCTCTACGTCATCGCCGGGGACATGGTTCAAGGCTCGCTTATCGACTCAGAGTATAAAGGATTATCAACGATGGGTTTAATGAACTACCTTGCACCCGACGTAGTCGCGCTCGGAAACCATGAATTTGACTACGGTTTACCCCACCTTCTATTCCTCGAGAAAATAGCCAACTTCCCTATTGTTAACGCAAACCTCTACATCAAATCATACAATAAGAGAATGATGAAACCTTACCTGACAATTAAAAAAGCTGGCTTCGAGATATTATTCACGGGTATAATAACTGAGAAAGTGATGGATACCCTCAAAAGTGACTCTCTCATTAGCAGCTTCGTAACCCTAGAAGACGCAAGCATTGAGATTGGTAAGATAACAAACGTCTACAAGAATGACGATATCGACCTCACAATACTTCTAACTCATATTGGTTTCGAATCGGATCTCGAACTCGCGAAACTGATTAAACCAGAGTGGGGTGTCGACATCATAATCGGCGGTCACTCACACACCATCCTAGAAAAACCAGCAATAGAAAACGGTATACTGATAGCCCAAGCAGGTGTGGGAACAAATCAGATAGGTAGGTTTGATCTTTTGGTCGATGACGACACGAATAGTGTAGTTGAGTACAGATGGCAGTTAATACCAATCGATGAAAATATAGCGGAACCCGATAAGGACCTCGAGAAATACTTAACCTCTTACCAACAGGAAGTTGACCACAAGTACAACGCAATAATTTGTAAACTCGCCGTAGAGCACAATCACCCAAAACGCGAGATAGAGACATCGCTTGGAAACCTCTTCGCCGATGCTATAGCGGATAGCGCTGAGTGCCACATAATGCTGGTTGGAAGCGGATCAATAAGATCACAGAGTCTAGGGCCGCTCGTCACGATGAGAGACCTCATGACATGCTTTCCTTACGATGACGCAATCACTAAATATACAATCACTGGAGAACAACTAACGAAAATATTCAGCCACATTATGAGAAAAGATAACCGAAAAGGTGAAGGAGAATGCTATCAGGTCAACAATAGAGTAAAGGCGGTATACAGCGACACCGAGCAAAAACTGGTATCACTTAAGATAGATGGAGAAGATACTGATCCTAGAAAAGAATACACGATTGCCCTACAAGCCTACCACGCAAAGAACTCTGAAAACTATATGAATATCTCCCAAGAGGGGCTTCACGCAATTAAAACAAAGGTCATCTCCACATCCTCATTCGAGGTTCTCGAGCAATTCCTCAAGGATAACCAGAACATAAGCAGGCGAGTAGAGGGAAGACTTGTCTATCAATATTAATCCTTACCTGTGTAAGTTGAGACCTCTAAATAATAACTTCGTTTTTTGAGGTTATCTTTGTGTGGGTCATGTATAGAAATACAGCTGCGATTAAAGATATAGCAGCCATAACAGCATACATATAGAATGGCCTAGGTGAGAGCCCATCCCCAAGTATTGTGGTAGCTAAAATCGGGCCAACGGCCATCCCAAAGAATCTAGCAGAGTTAAGGAACCCCATCCCCGTCCCCTTTCTAGCTGATTTGCCGCCCAGAAGGTTCGGGGGAATGCCTGCCTGTATGGCTCCGATTACGATTCGAAGAACTATGAAATATACAGGATCGAAGACAAACGCTGTTGCCATAATAACAACCGCAGCAACCAAAGATAACAAAGGCAAGGTCCTATCCGTAACGGTTTCTGATAGGAGTGGTGTAGCGACTGCAAAAGCAACACCATTCAGTATCGTTGCCACAGCAGTCCAGAGCAGTAATTGATCTTTAGGGACACCGAAGGAATCTAGAAACCATGAAACTGTAGGAGCGATGAAACTGATACATATGTAGACGAGGATAAGCGAAATAATATCTGGTATCAAAGCCTTAAAATCTGAAAATTTGAAAGATTTAGAATTCAAATCCTTACTCGAAGGTGGGGGTAGGGTTAGCAAAAGCACCATTGGAAAAATTAAGATGAAGAGAATAGCTGAAACCCCCATTGTAAGACGGTATCCGATTACCGCCGCCAACACACCGCCAATTCCAGGCGCTACTAAACCACCCATGGTCATCGCAGCCATCTGATAGCTTAGAGCTTTCTTTAGATCATGTGGTGAGACAGCTGAGGCGACTATCGCGAACATAACCGTACTCATACCACCGAATCCACCTTGTAGTGCTCTGAAAAACACGATCTGTAGCACATTTGTCGAAAAAGCCATGCCAGTATAAACAATAATATTTCCAGACAATACGAACAGCAGGATCTTCTTGGTCCCGACTCGGTCACACATCCACCCCCAGAAAGGAGCAGTGATCGCCATTATAGTTGAAGCTATGAAAGAAGATGTCCCAGTCCAACCTGTTGCTTCGATCAGAGTTTCATTAAATTCGCTACTTATGAAAAGAGGCATGAAACTACCCATCAACATGAAAGCAACAGATACTAAGAACTGAATCAGGAGGGCAGCTGTCACAATATCCAATCTAGTGAGAGTTCTCAGGGGATGTCTTGCATCAATCTCCAATAGCCTACATCTTCTCGAGGAAGTTATCTCGTAATGGGTTCCAATTTACAGCTAAGCCCGATTTAAACAATGCTATCTTAACTACTCATTCACAATCATCTAGTGATTAGGATAAATACTTAACACTCTATGAGGAAGCATGTTTTGACCATTTGTCGTAGTGCTTACGGATTACTTCCAAGACCTTATCGGTCTCCTCCTTTGTGTGGACCTTGTAGAAGCCGATCGAGTGTTCCCAAGCCTTCGTTTTCGCGTCGACCTTGTTGATCTTGAAATAGACTTGTACCCCTAGTTTCCTAAGCTCTGCTATGATCTCATTCTCTTGTTGTTTGACTTCACCTGGCAATGACATCTAATGCACCTATCTAGAAGTAGGCGGGCCTCTATTAATAATTGATAAAAATTTAGATGTTTAGTCCATGTAGAATGGTCTTATATTGAACTGATCTCTGGATTTCATGTAGTCACTCTATCAAGGAATAATTTGTTAAATCTCTTCCAATCCGAATCAACGCATAAGTCTGTATTAGGTGCCTGGGGTAATCGATGCCGACTTGATAAACCATAAGCGATCGTCTGCCCGATGGAATGCTCACCCTTCGTCTCAACATCCACGAAACAACGTCGCGTCTTCATTAGTGTCGGGTCGATGCATGCGCCAACGGTTAATGCATCCCCTATCTGAAGACCGCCTCGCCATTCAGGGTGTAGCCCAAGTAGATATTTAAACCAGGGATCAAAGTCCTCGAAGCAGTACTCTGCAGCCTTCGATGATCTTCTAACCAACTCCCACTCAGCGCTTGTGAGCACTGGCTGGTAGTACGTCTCCAATCCTACCATAGTTATATGAATCCCTGAATTGAAGAAAATCTTCGCAGCCACCGGATCGCCCCAAATATTGAACTCAGCTACAGGTGTCGTATTACCAGGGGAGAGTACCACTCCCCCCATTGAGTAAACCTCCTTAACGCACTTTGCGAATCGAGGTTCTCTAAGTAGAGCACATGCGACGTTTGTTAGGGCGCCAAGGGTGATAAGCGTCACCTCTCCAGGAGCCTCTAAAACGGTTCGAAGCATAAGGCTCACACCATCCTCCTTGATCGGCTTAAGTTTAGGTTTTCTGATCTCCTTTGTGCTTCTTCTTCCACCTTTCTTCCAGATGTTATGCATGTTTTTTCTAGTTGCCTCAAGGTTTTGGCTCATGGAAACCTGCACGCCCTCAGCGACAGGTACTTCACTTTTCCCAAGGAGCTCCACTGCGTTCAGGACAGAATCTGTTGAATCACGGAGATTTCGTATACCACTAAGCGTTGTGATCGCTTTAACGTCTAGATCCTTCGATTTGAAGGCCAGCATCAACGCCATGTAGTCGTCGAACTCTCCATCGGTGTCGATGAGAATTTTCATAAATATACATTGGGTTGCGAATCTAAATCACCTTCGACCCTTACTCAGATTAATATTTTTAATATCAGGATCCCATACTACTAAATTATTTTTTTTAAAATTATTTACCTATATCTGGACCTGTAAGGGATCTCTTAACAATCTACGTAAGGGTTAGTTCAATCCTCTCTTTTCCTTTTCCCGGCTTACTTCCTCTTCTCAACTGTATGCGCCCGATCTCTCCTGTATTTCTCACATGGGTGCCTCCGCAGGCCATGGCATTATAGGGCTCAATTTTCCAGAGAATCCTATCTGAATCAACGTTCTCGGGTTTATGAGTAATTGACAGATTCTTTTCAATTAGAGTATTGACCAAGGATTCTACATTTGACAGTTTTTCTCTATCTAACGGTATTTCAAATAGGTAGTCAGATCTATCTTTCATGTCATCAAGCAACCCTGAAGAGGAAGGTTTACATTTTGACCCGAAGACCTCCTGCATCGCATAATATACCAAATGCGATGCTGAATGAAGCCGCATTATCCGATATCTCCGATCCCAATTTACTTTTCCAATTACAGTTTGCCCTATTAAGAAGCTGGGTGATTCATCTAAAATATGCTGTACATCTGATTCTACTTTAAGAGTTTCAATTACCTTGTAGCCAGATAACTCTCCGATGTCTCCAACTTGACCACCTCCACCCGGGAAAAAACAGGTCTGGTCAAGAATGATGATCTTCCCGCTTATAGAAGTGACATTCGCTGGAAACTCCCAAGTGTAAGGGTTTATCCTGTAAAGAAGTTTGGTCAACGCACTAATCAGATTGCTATTGTCTAATAAGAAGCTCGGGTTGACGAATATTTATGAGATGAGCCCAGGGATTAAGTGTTCTTGTTAAGTTTTAAGGTACAAACCTATGATTCATTATTGAGGAGTATTAATCTTGTCAGGGGAACACAACATTGGAGGAAACGAAGTTTACTGTACCAAATGTGGAGAGATGAACAAAAAAAGTGCTGTATACTGTTCTCGTTGCGGTGTAAACCAAATTACAGGAGTTTTACCCGCGAGAATGAGTTCGAATGCTAAGAGAAGTAGAGTAACCGCGGGATTGCTAGCTATATTTCTGGGAGGTTTTGGAGCCCATAAATTTTACATGGGTAACGCCCGATCAGGTGTAATTTATTTATTGCTATTACTAACGTTCTTGCCTACGCTAATCAGCATAGTTGAAGGCATCATTTATCTAAGAGATAGTGATGAAGATTTTGAAAAACGATTAATTTAAGACTTGAGCCTCAACACGCGCGATAAGGATTTAACTATTTTATTCCAGAACTTCCCTCATCTAGTTTAACAATCTGTCTTGCCATTACATCTCTAATTAAATTAGCAACTCGCATAGGATCCCTAACCTTTAGCATTCTTTTAGTAAAATCTCTCTCACTTTGAGTTTTTATTTTTATTTCGCCTGTATTAAAAACTCTACCACTAATAGATCTAATCACTTCCAAATCAGAAAAACCGGTTGGAACAATCACCGAAGTTTTTGTAGTTAATAAACCAACCTTAATCTCCAAACTATCAACTCTCAAAACGTAAAAGTTAGTGAACCTCAAAACTAGCAAATTAAATATCACAATGATCCAGGCAAGGAAAAATGCTAATAAAGTCCAAGTCCATGCCTGAACAGGCAAGCCAAATTGATACACATCTAGAATTCCTATTGATTTTTCGAGAAATAGCGCACCAACTGCAATCAACACTACCAAAACAGTTCTTATAGCAACGTAAGGAAGTATCCAGGGCCTACCTCTCCAGACTTCCTGAACTGAACCCGGAGTAGAACCACTCATCTTCAATATCCCATAAAACATAAACTGAATTCTATTAAACCTGTCTAAAGAGCTCACTAAAACATATTTTCAAGTGAGCATGATGACTTTATTATTTTCCAAAACCGAATCTTTCCTGATTAAATCCGAATGATTCATTTCTAAATACTATTTAAAAAAATGTTTGTGGGAACTAATTCATTTATTGGTTTACATGGATGCGGTGGCATCTCTCCCCTATAGAGTATAAGAACATTTAAATATAAAGCTCGGTCCGGATTCTATGAAGATGAACAGAAACTTAGAGTTCAACACCGGAGAATCTGGTTTACGAGCAGTCCTTAAGGACTACCAAGAACACGCTCTACGAGCCATCTGGAAAAGTTCCGTCGGCCTCGGCTCTAAAGCGGTGAATGATAAGGTGAACGCTGAACTCACGCCTAACACCATCAGTCGCGCAAGTATAATCAATTTCCTAGAATCGATGAGGGAGATGGGTGTTCTAAAAGGTGAGGATAGGACAGGGAAAGGCGGTCATCACTGGATTTACAGCCCCGCTATGACTGAGGCCGAGTTCAAACAATTCATCGCCAAGACTATACTCGAAAACTTGATGCGAGACTTCCCTGAGGAAACACGGAAAGCCTTACATAAACTTAATTAAACCACAGAATCCCTTTTTTTATTCACGTTTAAAAAGATAATGGATTTTTATCGAACTTACCTAAATTTTCATATTTGGTAAAACAAATATGAAGAAAAATTTACTCCACGAATCTATAATATTACTACTCTATCAAGAGTAGACCTTTCTGCTTGAGTTCATCAACTTGGCCCTGAGTATAACGCCAAAATATCTCGCCGCGTTCATCAGCCTGGAACTCCCAAGGGCTTACAAGCACAACATCGCCCTCTCGAACCCAAGTTCGGCGCTTCATCTTCCCACGAATTCTACAAATCCGCATATTACCATCCTGACATTTAACCATAACACGCTCGTTACCGAGCATCTTCTGGGCAATTCCAAATATATCTCCAGGTGAGGGTAAGACCATGGTGTGGAGATGTTTCTCGCTTAACACTTTTTTCTTTCCCAAAACCTCATCACTTTGCTGTTTTAGGAGTGTCGGCGAGACTTTTAAACGGATGCCTTCAATGACTCAGAAAATGCCACTCCAATGAGTTATCAGAGAAAAAATTATAGAAATGAAATCAAATCACGCTAGAACTACAAGAAAATAGACACCTATGAATATGATTAAGGATCCAACGATTCTCTGACCCCCGTACCCTTCTTTCAGGAAAAAGACGCCTAAGAGAGCACCTATAACAACGCTAAACTGGCGAATGGCAAGGATGTAAGCAACTTGGGCCAGTTTTATCGCGATAAGAATAAAAATGTATCCTCCTCTCATAAGGAATCCTGAAACTGAAATTCGCTTCCAACTGCTTTTCCATTCTCTCTCGATAGTATCTATACCTCTGATAAGAAAGATGGGTATTAAGAAGATTGTAACAGAAACCTCAAGCCAGAAAGATTAGAGCAATGGGTCGACATGGGAGACTCCAACACGGTCGAGAAGAGTATATACAGTCGTACTGAAAGCGGCTACGAAGGCGAAGAGAGTTGCTTTTCCAGTAATGTTCCTAAATGGTTGAAGCACATACGAGATACTCAATCTAGGGAGATATATTACATAAACACCGAGAATAACGAATAATATGCCTGCGATACCCCAACTAGATACTGGTTCTAAGAACAAAATTGATGCGAAGACCGCAACAAATACTGGGCTTGAACGGGCAACAGGGTAAACGATTGATAAGTCGCCAGTTTCGTATGCCTTTGCAAGACTAAAAAAATAAATTGCCTCAGCTACACCGCTGAAAATTAATATTGGAATAACCTCGAAAGGTAACCACCAATCTTTCAATAAAAGAAGGTAAGCAGGTAAAACTGTGAAGTGACTCGTTACATTCATTAAGAACATAAATCCGCCTTTATCATTACTGCTCTTTGCGAAATAGTTCCATAACGCATGGCTAATTGCAGAAACTAGAACCAGAGCAATTGCGGTGGATTCCATTTCGATATCTTCACAACGGGGTATAATATCTTTAGCTGATCTATTTCATTCATTGGATCAGTTCAATAAATCTTATCAACTATACAAACGTAGATGATGTAGATATTCATGAAATATCATCTACGCCGAGCCGATAAACAGATCAACGAAAAAGCTACCTTAAACAAGATACTTGAAGAGACTAAGTATGTTACAGTCGCGATGAGCATCAACGATGAACCATATCTCGTAAGCCTTAGCCACAGTTATGATGCAGAGCATGGATGTATCTACTTCCACAGCGCATCTGAAGGAAAAAAACTGGATATTATGCGTAAAAACCCACGAGTTTGGGGGCAAGCTCTCCTCGACCACGGCTATCATGAGGGGGAGTGTAGTCACCTTTATGCATCGGTGATGTTCAAAGGCCACATTGAGTGGGTCACAAATTCCGAAGAGAAGAGAAACGCCTTCCTAGCAATGGCCAATCGCCTAGATGCTAACCCACAGAAACTTATCCCGACACTGAAAAGCCTGCAATCTCCGGATGGACTAAAATCGACGATAATGGGAAAAATAATTATAGACGATATGACGGGAAAGAAGTCAGTAGAGATCACAGTATAACTCTTTTAGGTAACAATATAAGAAACAACAATCATCTCCCGGTTAAGGAGAGTACGTATATGGTTAAATGTGGTAAATGTGGAGCCGAGTTAAAGGAGGATTCTTCTTTCTGTCAGGCGTGCGGAACCCCTGTTACAACAAATCCATCAGTCCCTGTTAACGTCATAAACCTCGCCGGATGGGGCGACAGAATCATCGCCTACATAATAGATATAATAATACTCGGAATCATTGCTGGGATCCTTCAAGGCATCATAGGCATCCCCAATTATGCATGGATGGGAGGAATGCCCATGACAAGATATGTTCCCTTCATGAGCAGTGGCATCAGAGATGTTCTACTCT
>JBFYNP010000107.1:0-2898 GCA_041304325.1 Candidatus Bathyarchaeota archaeon | reverse complement strand
CCGGCTCCATACATTCGGTTAAGCTGACCGAGCCATACTCCTCAAGTAGTTGGACCCATGCATCGAATGCACTGGGAACCGTAGCTGAAAGGAATCCATCCTCTGGAATTGCATCGTAGTTACGTGCCTTGAACCAGTCGAGGTTAGCAGACTTGGGAGCTGGACCTTGTCCGTTTACTGCGATAACCCGCTCCTCATCTGCGATATACATCAGAATAGGTACCTCTCCTGCAACCCCGGCGAGATCGGGTTTAGTAACAGTTAGAACGAACCACATAGCTGCTCCAGCGTCAACAGCATTTCCACCTTTCCGGAGTATATGGACTCCCGCCTCTGAGGCGAGGTAGTGACTGCTTGTAACCATCCCGTGTGTACCCATTAACGTGGGTCTGGTGGTGAAGGACATCACAAGAAAAGTGAGCACACATATATTTTAGCGTACACGACGAGCTATGCCTCTCCACCTGCGTCTCACTTCACCAACGAAGAGAAGAGAACCTGTTACAATAACCATGTCTTCCAGCTCAGCAGATGCGAGTGCTCTTTCTATTGCCTCATCTGTACTTGCAGCGGTTTGGAATAGCTTATCGTGTTTATAGATCTCTCTTGTAATAATACTTGGATCTGCGGCGCGTCCCATTACGCTGTGAGTTGTTACGATAAATAGATCAACTACAGGGGCTAGAGCTGAGATCATCTCAGGGATGTTCTTATCGCTACTTATGCTTACGACGGCGATTAACCGCTTATGCCTAAAAGACTGCAGCGCAATCACCAGGGTCTTAATCGCCGCTACATCCTTAGCTCCGTCCAGAATAACGAGTGGGCTTCGCTGCATTACTTCAAGACGTCCCGGCCACCTAACACTTCGAAGCCCATCAATTATAGCATCCTTTGGGATGATAATACCATTAGCAGAGAGTAATTCGATAGCACCGACGGCGGCTGAAGCGTTGAGCATTTGGTGATCTCCTAAGAGGTTAAGCTCCACATCGTAAGATGTAGTGGCTGTAAAGATTGTGAACCGCTGGGAATCAAGCCCTGCCTCATGCTTAGTGAATGTGATGTGTGTGCCGACATGAATTAAGGGGGAACCGAGTGTATCGCAGCGATGCTTGAAGTAGTCTAGAACATCTGGATCCTGTGTGGCGGTGACTAGGGGTCGTCCCGGCTTGATTATCCCACCCTTCTCTGCAGCGATTTTGAGGACTGTGTCTCCTAGGACTTCAGTGTGCTCAAGGCTGACGTTTGTAATAATAGAAACATCAGGTTCAATTATATTTGTTGCGTCGAGACGTCCACCTATTCCAACTTCAAGTACCACATAATTGATATCTCGCTCCTTAAAGTAAGTGAAGGCCATTGCAGTAATTATATCGAAGAAGAGGGGATGAAACCGCTTTGGTTCTTTATTGAGCTTCTCAACAAAGGGGCGGATTAATGTAGCCAGACGGGCAACATCTTTCTCAGGAATTTTTTCACCGTTGACCTGTATTCTCTCCGTGAAACTCTCTAGGTGAGGGCTTGTGAATAGTCCGACAGTGTATCCAGCGTCGGTGAGAATGCTGGCCACCATGTTAGATGTTGAGCCTTTTCCGTTTGTGCCTGTCACATGGATGACATGCATTCCCTTTTGGGGATTGTTGAGTAGACCTAGGAGCTGAACCTCTGGGTCAAGTGTCCGCTCCTGCCCGAAGCGGTGTATCCCAAACATCCATTCGATTGCCTCCGAATAGTCCAGACTAGACACCCTTACGTTGAATTGGAGACTTGCGATAAAAACCCTGTTACAACGTAAAAAGTGGTTTTAAACATAGAAAAATTTGATTTAAAACTGTGGATAAATGAGGTTATGAGCTGTGCTTTTTGAAACGCGGTTCCAACGCTTTGAGTACATCAGGGAGAGTGGTATATTCCATTGCCTCTGGACCGAGACGAGCGGGTTCAAACTCCCCCATTCTACGAAGGAACTGACTCATTTGTATTGCTTCCTGACGAGCACCATCAAAGGCTACGTCTTCAAAGAAGTCAACTATTAACGGTGTGCCATCATCGTCTGAAGCAAGTTTGCCGTTGGAGATCTGTACTCCGAGGCATACAATTCTAGGTGGGCCATCAAATACGGTGCACTTACTATCCTTGAGTCCTACAGGCATGAAAGGCCCCCAATGGCTACCCCGCATCCATCCAGCCACGAGGTATGTATGCTGGAATGGAGCTATGATCTCACCTACACTAGGGAAACCACTCTGTCCGCGAACTAATAATACCGGGTCATCTTTCCCGACGTAGGAACCTGCGATGAGACTCAGCTTAGTCGTGCTTGAGGAAGCCGCGATCTCACCGTCGCTGGTTCGCCAGATCTTGCTTACCATGTAGCGGCTAGTAGCTCCGATGAGGGCGATAAGCTGGTAGAGCTCCTTCGGCGATTCCAAGATAACACTTCTGTCCTCATAGGCATCGAAGACTTCGAACTTGAATCCGCCAGTCATCTTGGGGTCGATTACGAGACCAGCTGTGTTAGAGGGGTCTGCGAATATGCGGTAGAGGAGATAATTGAATGCTGAAGGCTCCGTCTTATCGGCTGCGAATACGACTACGGGATCGCTTCCGCGCTCCTCGAATTCAAGTTCAGAAACCCCTGGACCTAACCCCTTGACGTTGCCACTAAAGGCATCGCTTAGGAGGTCCTGTCCCGCCCCGTAGAGCTTCAGCGCTTTCGCTTTCTGGGTGCAAGCTAGGAAGGTGTCCCAGGCGAGTTTATGGATTTCAGGGTCGTTTTCCCCTTTATAATGGGTCATTAGGAGCTCTAAATCGTCTCCTGCGTTGAAGACAAAGAAGCTGTTGATGATACCGCTGTTTTGAGCTTTCTTCATCATTTTATTAGCTATATCTATT
>JBFYNP010000106.1:0-6129 GCA_041304325.1 Candidatus Bathyarchaeota archaeon | reverse complement strand
GGAATCATTGCTGGGATCCTTCAAGGCATCATAGGCATCCCCAATTATGCATGGATGGGAGGAATGCCCATGACAAGATATGTTCCCTTCATGAGCAGTGGCATCAGAGATGTTCTACTCTTCCTATACTTCCTTTTCATGGACCTAGAGTATGGACAGAGCATTGGTAAAATGGTGATGAAAATTAAAATAACAAACCTCAACGGAGGTCCAATAGACCTCACCCAAGCAGCCATTGAGTCCTTTGGAAAAGCGTTCCTTCTTCCCTTAGATATCATCATTGGATGGCTTTTTCTTCAAGATAAAACTCAGCGCCTCTTCAGCTATCTAGCTAAATCAATCGTAGTTAAGAAAACAGAACCTTAGAAAAAACTATGAAATAGTCACCCTGACAGCGCATGCTTTGTACTCAGGTATCTTAGATTCAGCATCTACAGCATTGTTTGTCAGTATGTTAGCTTGAGCCTCTGAAAAATGAAAAGGAATGAAGACCACACCCTCCATAATTCGGTCGGTTACATGAGCTCTAATTCGTATCATACCTCGTCTACTTGCGGCTAATACCATCTGATTATCATTGATGCCAAGCCTAGTCGCATCATTCTCATTGATTTCTATGAAAGCTTCGTTGATTTGGTCGGTTAAGGTCTTAGAGCGCCTAGTCATGGTGCCGGTATGCCAGTGAAAAAGGACTCGACCGGTTGTTAAGAGGAGGGGGTACTCCGCATCTGGCTCCTCAGCAGGCGGACGATGCTCAACGACGTGGAATCTGCCCAATCCTCGAGTGAAGCTTACAGTATGAAGTACTGGGGTTCCAGGGTGCTGAGCATTAGGTACGGGCCACCTCAAACCATCACCTTCTAGCCTTTTGTAATTGACACCACCGTAGATAGGAGTAACTTTAGCGATCTCATCCATGATCTCAGAGGGATGAGAGTAATTCATTGGATAACCAAGCTTAGTTGAAATCTGGCTAGCTATCCACCAATCGGGTTTAGCGTCTCCTATAGGATCTAAAGCTTTATTGAGTCGTTGAATCCGCCGATCAGTAGCGGTGAAGGTACCATCCTTCTCAGCGTAACTTGCAGCTGGTAGAACAATGTCCGCTAATTTCGCTGTTTCGCTCATGAAGAGCTCTGATACAATGAGGAAATCGAGTTTCTCTATCTGCTTTCTAACATGGTTGGAGTCTGGATCCGACATTAACGGATTCTCACCAAAAATGAGCATGACTTTGACTTTATCTCCTGCACCATTTATCTTCTCTGTGAGTGTGAGGCCAGGCTCGGAGGGCACTTTGATGCCCCAAATTTCGCTGATTTGTCTTCGAATCTCGGGATCTGAGACTCTCTGGTACCCAGGGAGGAGATCTGGAAGAGCACCAACGTCGCAGGCGCCTTGAACGTTGTTTTGGCCACGTAACGGGTTAACACCTGTTCCAGGACGACCGATATTACCAGTGAGCATTGCCAGATTCGCAGTGCTTAGGACGTTATTGACACCAGTAATGTGTTGAGTTATACCCATACTGAAGAGTATCGCTGCCCTTTTGGCGGAGCCGTAAATTCGAGCAGCTTCCTTGATCTTTTCGGCTGAAACACCGGTTATGGTCTCGGCGTATGCTGGGGTATACTTTGCTAGATTCTCTTTGAGTGCTTCATAGTTCTCTGTTCTTGTTTTAATGAACTCAGCATCCTGAAGCTCCTCATCAATTATGGTATACATCATAGCATTTAGGAGGGCTATATCAGATCCTGGTCTATGTATAATATGTAGGGTTGCATACTCTGTAAGCGGGATCTCCCGTGGGTCAGCAACGACGAGTTTAGCCCCACGTTTAACAGCTTTTATTAATCTACGGGCTAGGAGAGGGTGTTGTTCGGATGTGTTAGATCCTATGACTAGGAAGGCATCGGCTTCCTCTAGGTCCTCCTGACTATTAGTCATTGCACCACTGCCAAAAGCGCGACCGAGGCCTGTCACGGTACTACTATGACAGAGACGCGCACAGTGATCGATATTATTGCAACCTATAGCTGCCCTAGTGAGTTTCTGAATCAGGTAATTATCTTCGTTGGTTGCCTTAGCTGAAGCAAGAACAGCAATAGAACCTGGACCATACCTTGATTTCACTTCCATGATTTTTTTTGCTACAAGATCTAAGGCCTCTTCCCACTTAGCTTCCCTAAAACCCGAACCGTCGCGGATAAGTGGCCTCGTAAGCCTATCATTGTGGTGAATGAATTCGTGGGCACTCCACCCCTTAATACAAAGGTGACCTTCCCCTGGACCCCTTGGATGCGGAAGGCTACCGATAACTTTTCCATCCCTAATATGGAGTTGGAGAAGACAACCAACACCACAGTATGGACATACGCTCGTTACATTCATGTAAGGCACCTTTTGAGCTTTTCATCGAAAGTGGGTTCCTTGACTCTGTGAAATCTGAGATTAGCTTCATCAAGACTATAACCCATTGCAGTGGAAAGGAGTTGAAGGTAGAATACTGCAGGTATCTTGTAGTCAATCTTTAGCTCTCTTGCGGCAAGCATCTGACCTGTATCGAATTGGTAGAAGCACTGTGGACAGATGACCGTAATGCAGTCTGCCCCTGCGGTGTGAATTGCTTCAAGCTTAGCTCCTATAAGCTTGTTAGCTGACTCTTTATCACCGTAATTTGTTAGAGTCCAACCGCAGCAAAGGGTTTTCAGGTCCCATTCGATGGGTTCAGCGCCAAGGGCAGAGACGAGTGTTTCTAATATCTGAGGGTCTAAAGGATCGTCGAAATCCATAACCTCGCGGGGGCTTAGTATATGACAGCCTGTGTGGCATGCGACCTTAACGCCGGTGAGCGGTTTAGTAACTTGTTTTTTAATAGCGTCGACACCAATGTCTCTTGCCAGTACTTGCGCGAAATGCTTCACCTCAACGCTGCCCTTGAACCTATGGCCGGTCTCGGCGAGTATTTCATTCACCTTCGCTCTAAGCGTGGAGTCACACTTCAGGGTCTGGTTCGCCTGTTTTAGAGTATAAGTACAGCCATTGCAGAGGGTTATTATGTCAAGGCCTGCCTCCTCAGCGAGGCAGATGTTTCTTGCAGCAATAGTTAAACCTGTGAGCTTGTCGGTGAGGAAGCCTATTGGCTCGGGACAGCAGCTAAAACCCTCGATGTCGATTAGGTCAACTCCAAGATTTCGAAGAACTTTACGGGCTATAACTTCTATATGTGGAAGTCTCACTGGAATGAAGCAGCCGAGAAAGAGAGCGTAACTCATGACTGCCCCTCCTTTAGCATTTTAGTTAAGCCTGTTTTCGCGGCTATCTTAGCTAGGTCAGTAGCTGCGTGCATCAGAACAGGTTTCAGGTTAAGGCTTTCCCGCAGTCTGTCGGAGGTGTTTGTAATTTGAAGAGCGTAGCCAGTTGAAATAATTTGGTTAACCTCTGCTTTGATCATTGGATGGACGGTGCTGTGCTTCATCGCATATTCCTTCAAAGCCTCGATTAAATGTACTGGCGAAACATCGTAGGGGCAGGTCTCTTCACATTTGTGGCAGCTGACGCAGAGCCAAATATTTGGGTTCTCAACTCCTTTTTCAGATCTGAGGCAATCATATACGAATGTATACCGGGGATTGAAGCGTCCGTCATACATGACATGACACCTGTGGCTAACGTTGCAGCAAACACCACACTTCAAACAAATCTCAGCATCGTACTGGTGGTTCTCTGTCGAGTCAGGGTACTGGGCGCGGATCGCCATTGTTATAAGGAATTAGAGGGTGAGTTTATGTTCTTTATTATTTCACATACTACAAACACTATTTTTCTAAAAATCGGGGCACGAAAATGGTTTTAACCTATTTTTTCTCCGCAGTTACCACAGAATTTTAGGCCAGGTTGGGTTTTAGTCCCGCATTTAGAGCATTTTAGTTCTGTGAGAATCATTGTTTTCCCGCAGACACCGCAGAACTTATTCTGTTGAGGGTTATCTGATCCACAACTGGGGCACTTGATAGTTACTGGTTGGAGAGTTTTGCCACATTGTCCACAGAATTTGTTTCCTTCAGGGGTCTGAGCTCCGCAGCTTGGACAGACCACAACTCTCTGTGATGAGGGTTCCACCTGCATACCTTTAATCATTTGAGCTCCTAGACCAAGACCAATACCTGCCCCCAGTCCTGCCCCCGCAGCCCCGCTATCCGGGGGGAGTGCTTGAGCGGTCTCCTTAGCATACTGCATCGCCATCGCTTGCTGACCTATACCGGAAGCGAATCTTCTTGCTTCCTCAGGTATCTTTATGCCCTCGAAAACAGCGTCGATCACACTCAATCCAGCTCTTTTAGCCTCACTATTTATTATGAGAGTGGTTTTGTTGGTGACCTCGTCAACATTTCTCACGAGATTAGTAATGTCGTATCCTCCAAACGCATCGATTACTCTCTCGACAATGAATCCTCGAAGGTAATTCTCTACGTCAAGGGATGTTGAGGCGTTGCGGTTTCCGAAGAACTCAGTAACAAAGAGTTGCGGATCTTCGACCCTGTATAATATGTAACCATAGAAATTCACCTCTGCTTGATAGGCAATCTGGCCGCTCGGGGCAGAGTAGGCTTGTCCGCCGAAATTTCCCCTGAGTTGGCTATTATTTACGAATACAACCTCACACTCGAATATATCGCCAATTAACCCTATGCGTTTCAGTAAATCAGTAAGGAGGGGTATGTTGGCGCTAGTTATTGTATGTCTACCGGGACCGAATTTGTCTAATACTTTACCATCTCTAAAAAAAATCGCCCACTGGTTCTCCATTACTATTACCTGGCTCCCATATTTGAGGGAGGATTTTGGGAATCTATAGGCCACCTGGTTTGGCTCTGCGTTTATCCAGGATACAGCTTCAATTACTGGCATCTTTTTCAACTCAACTCCAAATTCTCTTTAAATACCCTTTCAGTTTTCCACATATTCACCAAGTCCATTAACATTTGCGGTTGTTAAATATTCTAATTACAGGTTTCTTCGAAGCCTGAAGTTTAACATTATTATCTGGACTCCATATATTCATTAATGTTTTTCAGTTATTCACCGTTATCATCGTGTTGCAATACTTGCACTGGACTGTCATCTGTCCGCGATAAACCTCCTCCGAGTAAGGTGCACCACACTTCGGACAGGATAGGATCTTTGGTTCAACTGATTTTTTCTCGGAGGGATTAATTTTTCTTAGTTCTTCTTCTATTTGTCCAGAATTAATCATCCCATAATACTTGATTACGAGATCAGCTTCTTCACCTTTCGTGTCCAGCTTCATCTGCGCCTCAGTCTGCTGTTTAAATTCGATATAAAGTCCTGCCCCCGCGAGAAGACCAACACTACCTTTTGTGATCTTACTCAGGGAACCAATTGGAGTTTCTAGTACCAACTGTCTTTCTTTCTTTTTCTCTGTGACTATAAAGAAGGTTTTCTTTAATATGATTTCCTTCTCACTCTCATAAATAAAACGTTGATTACTTAGGGTCAGAATACCATCTACGTTTTTATTCATATCTTTAGCCCGTACTGCAATAATAGGAGTCTCCCCCTCCCGCCATGTGTAACTAACGGCTGATGTGAGATTAACCACAGCTTCAGCGACGGAAAGCCCATCCTTCAACGGGTTTAGTACACTATAGACCGGAGTAAGTGCTTCCTGTGTACGTTTACTGATATCTTGTACCATCATCTTTTGTGTTAAAATCCTTAGATCCAGGCCATTAAGACTGCCCATATCAAAGGAAGAGTGATTGCGTCGTGCACTGATATCTCTCTCAAGCGCTGTAATCTCCATTCTTAATGAAGCTGCTTTACTTCCAACCTCAAATTTAATGGATTGCCCAATAGAAGCCCACCTCTCAGCGGCTTTTATTTGATCAGCCTCAAAATTCATCTGGATTTTATAATTCATCTGACGAACATTGGTGATCCTCGTCGGGAGCTTTGAAATTACCTCGTCTAGACTATAAACCCGGCTCTCGGTCTCGCTAAGCTGGATTTTGATACTATTTAACTCATTGATCATCGTATTTATTTTCTGTTGATACATATTTTGTTTAACATCTGGAGAAGACATGACTCAGTCAACCGGAAATA
>JBFYNP010000105.1:0-5471 GCA_041304325.1 Candidatus Bathyarchaeota archaeon | reverse complement strand
CGTCACTTTTCGAGTCCGCTTATTATTCGGATCTTTTTCCCAACTTTCTCGATCTCGAGGGAATCCACCTCATCCATGAGGGCTTTAAAATGCTTTGATCCTCCCTTATACTCATTGATCCATTCTTTGGCAAACTTTCCGCTCTGTACGTCTTTGAGTACCTTCCGCATGTTTTCCTCGACGCGGTCATCAACAATAACAGGTCCGATGGTAAGTCCTCCCCATTTTGCGGTATCAGAAACTGCGCGATACATACCACCAATGCCACTCTTATAGATTAGATCAACGATGAGCTTTAACTCGTTACAAACCTCGAAATAGGCGAGCTCTGGTGGATATCCGGCTTCAACAAGGACTTTAAAACCTCGCCGAATAAGTTGGTCTGCACCTCCACATAGAACAGCCTGCTCTCCGAAGAGGTCTTCCTCAGTCTCATCTTTGAAGGTTGCTTCTAGAACACCAGCTTTACCTGAACCTAGAGCTTTTGCCAGGGCAAGGGCAGTCATCAACGCTTTCCCTGTAGCGTCCTGATGGACTGCTACAAGACTCGGTACCCCGAAGCCAGCTTCATACTGGCGCCGGAGTTCAGCTCCAGGGCTCTTTGGGGCAACCATAATTACATCTACATCTGCAGGTGGCTTGATAGCTCCGTATTGGATGTTGAATCCATGCGCAAACTGGAGGGTTTTTCCTTTCCCCATAACGAGGCTAATTTCCTCCTTCCAGACTACTGGTTGAGCCATATCTGGAACAAGCATTATTACAATGTCACCTGTTTTAGCAGCTTCTATAACTGTCATAACTTTGAGGCCATCCGCTTCCGCCTGTTTCCAGCTTTTACCTGGTCGGAGACCTACTACAACGTTAAGACCGCTATCTTTCATGTTGAGCGCTTGCGCACGACCTTGACTTCCATAGCCAATTACAGCTACAGTTTTTCCTTTGAGTACTTTATCGTCTATGTCTTTTTCGTGATATACCTTCACCATTTCTCATCTAGCTCCAGTTTAAGGCGCCCCTTCTCTAGGGCTGTCGCGCCTGTACGGCTCATCTCCTCTATGCCTATGCTTTTAACTTGTTCGAGGAATTGATCTATTCTTTCAGGTTCTCCAGTGACCTCAGCGATTAATGACTCCGGACCTATGTCGTGTATAAGTCCATGATACTCATTTATGACTCTCAGCGCCTCTTCACGGGCCATAGGGTCTGCAACACTAAGTTTAACAAGTAAAAGCTCCCTGAGGACAGTTCGAACAGGTTCGAGTCTTCTAACGACTATGACATCAACCATTTTATCGAGCTGCTCCACAATCTGGGTCAAGGCACGGTCATCAGAATCAACTATTACCGTCATCCTAGTGACATCGTCATCCAGCAGAGTTCCTGTACTTATCGTGTGGATGTTGAATCCCCTCCGCCTAAACAGGTTGGCTACGTTGAAAAGCACACCTGGCTTATTCTCGACGAGGAATGCTACTATACTCTTTTCACTCATCTAATCCGCCTCCATAAGTGCGTCTTTAAGGCCCATACCGGGTGGAACTATAGGGTAAACGTTCTCCTCGGGGTCGATAGGGACATCGATGACCGTGGATACATCGCTTTTAATAGCGCGTCGGACGGCTGTCTCAAACTCGGTGAGGTTGGTTACACGGACACCCTCCGCTCCATAGGCTTCTGCGAGTTTAACCATGTCAGGGTTTCCTTTCAGTTTCACTGCTGAGTAACGGTGGTCATAGAAGAGGCGTTGCCATTGGGCAACCATTCCTAGCATGTTGTTATTAAGAACAACGACTATGACTGGAAGTTTTTCTTCTATACTTGTTGCGAGGTTGTTTTCGGTCATACCGAAACTTCCATCGCCAGCAATGTCTATTACAGGGACGTCAGGTTTGGCTGCTTTAGCGCCGATGGCTGCTGGGAATCCCCAACCCATGGTTCCAAGGCCTCCACTGCTAAGAAATGTGCGTGGAAGGTATGCGTCGTAGTGGAGAGCGGCCCACATTTGACACTGGCCCACCTCGGTGGTGACTATTGCGTCGCGTGGGAGAGCTTCTCTTAGGGTCTTGATGACCTCTGGTGCTTTAAGATAGCCTTCTTTAATATTGTAACCATCTGTATCGAATGAGCATCGAAGCTCCCGTACTTTCTTAGCCCAAATGTTCTGAGCGTCTCCACGAGCACGAAGCTTACTAACTTGGTAAAGTAAGCCTCTAAGAGCGAGAGAAGAGTCACCGATTACCCGAGTGATTGTTTCGACGTTTTTATCTATCTCACTTTTATCAATATCAATGTGTATTATCTTGGCGTTGGGAGCAAAACTCTTAACTGCACCAGTGGTTCTATCGCTTAATCTTGCCCCGACAACGAGGAGGACATCGGTTTCAGGTACCATGTTGTTTGAAGCGGGGGTACCATGCATACCGCACATTCCCAGACTAAGTGGATGATCTTGGGGGATAGACCCCTTCCCCATGAGTGTTGTTGAAATTGGTGCCATTATATACTCTGCAAGGGCGATTAGCTCCCTGCTGGCGCCGGCACTAATTACACCACCCCCTGCGATGATTGTAGGGCGAGTTGCGCGGGCAAGAAGAGTTGCAGCTATCTCTAACTCTCTGGGATCAGGCTCGTATCGGGGACGGTATCCTCTAAATTTGATGGTTTCTGGAAATGGGATATCTTCAACATCCGTGGTGCAGTCTTTAGGTATGTCAACGAGGACAACTCCTTTTCGACCTGTATTCGCGATGTGAAACGCAGCTTTTACAGCCCAAGGTATTTCGGATGCTCTACGCACTTGGATGTTATATTTAGTAATGGATGCGCTGCAGCCGATTATATCGACTTCCTGGAATGCGTCGGTTCCTATCGTTGGCCGGATGACTTGACCAGCAAAAGCAACGACAGGTGAGGAGTCAATGTGTGCTGAAGCGATACCCGTTACTAGGTTGGTAGCGCCTGGGCCTGAAGTGGCAAGACAGCAACCTACCCCTCCACTGGCTCTAGCGTAGCCGTCCGCCATGTGAGCAGCACCCTGCTCATGGCGTGCTAAAACGAAACGGAAGTCTCCATTAAGAATCTCATCGCAGAGTGGGATGACAGTTCCGCCTGGTAATCCGAAAAGGTGTTTAACCCCTTCTTTCTCAAGTGCCTTGACGAAGGCCTTAGTGCCTGCTATCTCAACCATTTATTACATCCTCTGTGTAGAAAATTAAACGCTTGAAAGCGCCATGCTTTAAAACTATTATCTCTTGTCGAAATATTAAGTCTATATTTGGGTTACCTAATAAAACAATTCCCCATTATACTGCCCCTCCACTTAGAAGCTCATTAAGGAAACTACTCTTCATCTTCAATATACCTACTTAGCAACCGGTAAACGGATGCGTAATTTAAAAAGTTTTTGAGGAAAAAGGTTACCTTAGGATCTCCTCAGGGATACGACTCTCACACGGTATGCCTACCTGACAGAGACCACAACCATATCCTTTGAAGTGATAGTGTTCTTCGACGTAAGCCCAGGTTCTTTCAACATAGTCACTGCATTTTTGTTTATTATGACCCTTCTCAGTGATAGCTCCAGCAGGACATTTTTTGATGCAGGCACCACAGGTACCGTCAGCATACCAGAGGCAGTAAGCGTTGTGATTATTATACGTACGAGAACTTGGTGGCAGAACGGCATCAACAATTACAGAGCCGACGCGGTGCGCTTTGCCCACAGCAGTAATGAGTCCATCACTTAGCCCGAAGGTTCCTAGACCTGCTGCGAAGGCGGCATGTCTCTCTGACCAAGTAGATGCAAAGCTATACTTTTCAGATAAAGCGTCGTGGAACAGAGGAGAGTGTATTGGTGAAATAGCTCTGAAGCCATCTGCTTTGAGGCTACCAACGAGGTACATTCGGAGCTTCCTGTTTGCTTCCTCACCCATGATTCGAGCGCGAGCCCACCGTTCGCTAGGCCATTCTCCCTCTTTTCTATGTGCCTCCTTAGTTAGGTTGGTATGCGGAAGAATGTAGCTAACTACGGTAAGCTGCTCCGGTTTAAATGAGACTTCTTTGTACTCCGCTTCCATAAGTTCTAGCGGTGACCTATAGAAAGTGCCTATATCCTGTTTATAGAACTCGTATAGAGGATCTGCTCCGCTGCTGAACCCGAATAGCGGTGTTCCCCAGGCGGGATCATTTACGCTGTTCTTTAAGGTGTTCTCGGGGGAAGATATGAAAGTATCTAGCTTGATTTTAAACCAATCAGCATCCAGCTTTACCATGATCTAGACGGGATTTAGTAAGTGATAATGTCTTTGTCTATCTTTACTTAGTTTAGGTAGTGGTTGTGAATTTACAAGATTATTTATTAACAGAAATAATTAAGTTACCAGGATATTGTTTTAACTCGGCTCCCCTGAAGGCTAATTGTTGAAGATCTTGAGTACGATAACCCACCTTGAGTGCTCCAGTTGTGGAGCAGATCATGATAGCAGCAGATTGCAAACTGTATGTGTGAAATGCGGTAAACCTCTCTTCGCAAAATACGATCTAGAGAAGGCTAAAGAGATGAGCAAACGAGAGATCAAAGGTCGTGGAGATGGGATGTGGCGGTACCGGGAAATTATGCCGGTGAAAAAGCGGGAAAACATTGTAACCCTTGGTGAGGGATGGACCCCCTTGACCTCGACACCACGTCTAGGTGCTATTCTCGGCCTCCGAGATCTTTACGTCAAAGACGAGGGGATTATTCCCACAGGCAGTTTCAAAGCACGTGGTCTATCTACTGCTATCAGCAAAGCGAAGGAGTTGGGGGTTAAGCGTGTTGCCCTCCCTTCTGCGGGGAATGCCGCAGGGGCTATGGCTGCTTATGGCGCTCGCGCTGGTATGGAGGTTTACGTTTTCATGCCGGAGGATGCCCCAAAGGTCAATGTAGTAGAATGCGAGGTTTGCGGCGCTAATGTCATTCTCGTTAAGGGGCTCATCAGTGACGCTGGGAAGCTGGTGAAGGAAGGTAACACTGTAATGAACTGGTTCAATGTAGCAACCTTAGGTGAGCCCTATAGGGTTGAAGGTAAGAAAACTATGGGGATCGAGGTTGCGGAGCAGCTTGAATGGAAACTACCCGATGTCATAATTTACCCCACTGGTGGGGGTACCGGGATTATTGGGATGTGGAAAGTCTTTGATGAGCTTGAGGAGATGGGGTGGATAGGATCCAAGCGTCCTCGAATGGTTAGCGTACAAGCTGAGGGGTGCAGCCCTGTTGTAAAAGCGTATCGTGAAGGGAAGCTGGAGAGTCAGTTTGAGGAGGATGCACACACCATTGCCTCAGGGCTTCGTGTTCCTAAGGCTCTAGGTGACTTCTTGATACTACGTGCTATAAGAGAGAGCAAGGGTACTGCGATTAGCGTCAAGGATGAGGAGTTAATGAGAGACGTTGGCGAAATTAGTCGACTTGAAGGCCTTTTCGCTTGTCC
>JBFYNP010000104.1:0-2957 GCA_041304325.1 Candidatus Bathyarchaeota archaeon | reverse complement strand
GGAGTTCTCACAGACGAGAATATCGCAAGGCAATGTGGTGACTACGTAAATAAATCAGTTAAAGATATCCTGCGATGGTCATTTCCGGTGGGTTAACAACCTAAATTCTATTCAGAACTATGCCATATTTCATTAGATTTTCTTCCAGATCATAGATTTCTTTGAAATGTATTCCCTTCATTCCGGCATGTTTTGCGCCTTCAACGCAGTTCAAATTGTCATCAACGTAGATACAATCCTTCGGTTCAACCTTGAGTTTTCCGGCAGCAATGTGGTAAACAATTGAGTCGTTGATCAGAGCAGGTCTATGATCAGGTTTCCGATATTTGACTTCACACGAGAATACTGATGCATCAAACAATTCCAGTACGTTCCATTGACGAAGTATTTCTAATCGAGTCGGTTCGATGTTAGATAAAGCACCCACACGAATATTTGATCTAAGTTTCAATATTAAGTCTCGAAGTGCATCATCGATTCTAGCTTCTTGTTTGAAGGTATCTGCCCATAATAGTTCATATCCTATTGGTGGATCCATGTGAATTGATTCAAAGAAGTTTTTAATCCAAATACTTTCAGTTAACTCTCCAATCTGGACTCTGGGTAGATCTTGCTCTAGCCATGATTTTATCCGTTCTACTGATATGCCTGAGCATGCTGAGATTGTTTTGTAGCTAATAGTATTACTCCAGTCTATGAGAACCCCACCGAGATCAAAGATTACACCTCGAATCATTCCATAATATCCTGGCACAGCCAATGCTATCATCTTTTTGATGATTTTTTATAGTTAACGCTAATAACCTACTAGGAAATGAAGAAGTGATCATTTGGGTTGGTTGATATCTGGGTTTTAATGAATAACCTTGTTTTGGATTATGGTTACCTTGGCATATTTTTAATATCCATTTTAGGTAACATATCTATCGTTATTCCTGTTCCTTTTGTGCTTGTAATTTATGCTTTTGGATCGATACTTAATCCTATCCTCCTAGGGTTGGCAGGGGGAATAGGATCAACGATGGGAGAATTCGTTTCTTACCTTGTAGGTCGAGGAGGGAGAGTGGTACTTAACGAGAAACAGAGAACGAGACTCGACCGTATTGAAAAACTCGTGGAGAAACATGGTTTGCTTCTGATTTTCCTTTTCGCTCTTTTGCCTCTCCCCGATGATGTTATACTCATACCGCTTGGTATGATGAAGTATGATTGGCGGAAGATTCTTTTTGGAATGTTCTTTGGGAAGACATTAATGTGTATTGTAGTTGCTTACGCTGGTGTATACAGTTATGAGACCATACGTAACATTTACGAATCTAATGGAGTTCTAGGAAGTATAGTTTCTCTTGTCCTTCTTGCAGTGATAATAATCGTATTGTTGAAAGTAAACTGGGATTTACTTCTCGATAAATTTGAAAATAGAAATTGAATATTTAGAATTCTATGAATTCATCAACGGTGTCGGCATCAAGTCGCTTAATAAGTTCGATGACAAGCCTCACCGCGTTTTCCACGTCTTTAAGGCTTAGAAGACCAACATGGCTATGGATATGTCGTGTTGGAATTCCGATCACAACGGTTGGGCACCCGGCGCGTCCGATATGAACTCGACCACCGTCTGTACCGCCACTTCTTAACTGGCTGAGCTGTAATGGGATTTGAGCTTGTTTCGCAACATCTATGACATATTTCTTTAACGGTTGATTAGGAATCATGCTTCCATCGTATGTTAGGAGACTAGGTCCCTTACCCATCTTTGTGAGAGCTTCCTGAGGTTTTATTCCGGGAACATCTCCCGCTATATCTACTTCAAGGATAATTGCGACATCGGGGTTTACAACATGTGTAATTGTCTGGGCTCCACGAAGACCAACTTCTTCTTGAACAGTAGCAGCACCGAAAACGAAGTTGTCGTGAGGAACCCTCTGCTCCTTAATACGACGGATCGCCTCAACAATGATGAATGCACCTATCCTATCATCAAAAGCTTTACCCATTGCTACCTTTCCTCCCTGAATAAGGCTAAATGGGCTCCAGGGTACAACAGGATCACCTACCTTAATTCCCTCCTCCTCTACTTCATCGTCGTCGGATGCGCCGATATCGATGAACATGTCTTTTTTCTCAACGACTTTTCGTCTATCCTCATCAGAAAGAATATGTGGAGGTTTAGAAGCAATTACTCCATTAATATCTCCTTTGTCGCCACGTATCATTACTCTCTGCCCGAGGAGAACTTGGTCCCACCAACCCCCTAAGGGATTGAATGTGAGGTAACCCTCCTTTGTAATGCTTGAGATGATGAATCCAACTTCATCGGTATGGCCTGCTAAAAGTATTCTCGGCTTCTCAGAGGTACCCTTTGAAATAAATGCAACGCTTCCAAGCTTATCTGTAACAATATCATCGGTATATGGTTCCATCCAGCGTTTTAGTAATGTATTGATCTCTCTTTCGAACCCGGAGGGGCCAAAAGCCTCCATCATCTCTTTCATAAGCTTCAGCGATTTATCGTCGAACATAGCGTGTCTCAATAAGGTTCATCGATGAACGATTTAGATTTATCCAAATAGGGAAAGGGGGATTGCCCGGAACCTCTATGAGCCATATAAGTTAGCAGTAACAAAGGAGTATGTCAGACTTGACTCGTTTCCGTTAATACATATATTCTTAATCCATTATTTTTTAGGTTACGAGTTCTATAATCTCGGTGTTCGCGGGCTACCATTTATACGCTTAAAATTTATATTAATCAATTAATTGTTATCATTTATCTGAACATATTTGCGTTTATTGTGTGCAAGAGTTTGACATGAGGGATTTATCCATTTGTCAGATGCGTATAGAGAATAAGGAGCCGAGCCGTGTCGACCGTCGTCCTTCGTTACCGGTTGGCTGGCCGTGCTCTATCCTTCAGTAATAGTATCGGCCTAACGTTCCTAAGGAGCCCGGTGCCT
>JBFYNP010000103.1:0-10473 GCA_041304325.1 Candidatus Bathyarchaeota archaeon | reverse complement strand
ACCAGGCCACCGGGGATCCACTGTACTCAGCTACAGCTAGGGACATTGCGGATTACACTTTACTACACTTAACCTCCCCTGAAGGAGCCTTCTATTCAGCAGAGGACGCAGACAGCGAAGGAGAAGAAGGTAAATTCTATACTTGGACCCTAAAAGAGCTAAAAGACGAACTTAACTCAGAGGAGGCAGCGCTGGCGATCCATGTTTACGGCGTTTCTGAGGCAGGAAACACAAATGAAAGAAAAGGCGTCAACATTCTGCATAAAGCAGTCTCTGATGAGGAACTCGCACAAGAACTCGGTCTACCGTTAACCGAATACTTGGAGACTGTCACTTCGATTAGATATAAATTGCTTAAGGCAAGGAACAAAAGGGTTAGACCTCTCCTAGATGATAAGATCCTCGCCGATTGGAATGGGTTAATGATTGCAGCCCTCTCTAAAGCTGGAGCAGTACTCGGTGAAAAAAGCTACATAAAAGCTGCTGGGAAAGCGGCAAAATTTATTAAAGCCGAAATGATTAAGGATGAACTCCTTCACCGCTACAGACTCGGGGAAGCAGCGATTCCAGCCTTCCTAGATGACTATGCGTATCTAGCCTGGGGGCTACTCGAGCTTTATGAAGCTACTTTCGATGCAAAATACCTCATAGAAGCTAAACGTCTCACGTCAGAATCTATCAATCTCTTTTGGGACCCTGACCTTGGGGGCTTCCACATGAGTAGAGCATCAGAAAACTCACTGCCTAGAGTGAAGGAGAGTTATGATGGGGCAAAACCTTCAGGCAACTCTGTTATGGCGATGAACCTTTTACGCCTTGGCAGAAGCTATGTAGCGGAATTTGAGGAGAAAGCTGAACAGCTTCTAAGCGCTTTTGCGTCTCTCGTTGAAGCCAATCCTATAGCACACACATACCTCCTATGTGCACTCGATTATAGTATCGGGCCAAGTTACGAGGTCGTCGTCGCAGGCGAATCAGACCCGGATGAAACAGGTGAAATACTCAAAGCTCTGCAAGTACTCTATATCCCCAACAAAATTCTATTTCTTAAGGCCCCTGAACTTGATTACCTTCTCGGTTACACAGCAATGATGAAGAGTGTTGACGGCAGACCAGCAATTTACGTTTGTAGAAATCACACATGCAACATGCCTGTAACCAATCTTAAAGATGCCTTACAACTCCTTGGTTTCACTCAAAAGAGTTAGAGAGATATCAATTAGACTACTCAGGTGCCTAGGTCGCGCTGAACTATTCGCTATGTGCGAGACATGGATTCTAAATTAGTTAACTGCTTGCCTAACTTGTAAAGATTTTTTCATGAAAATTTGCGACTCGGTATCGCTTTCCCTGAATTATTACTTTGTGGCCTTCCTTTTCAAGATGTTTCTTTTGATACTCTTCACCCCCAGGATATTTGGCGTTTAGAAAACCATCTGTCTTCAGAGTTCTCCAGTAAGGTATATCTAATTCCTTACCTTCATTAGCGGCTTCTTCAACTGCGTTTGCAGCGGTCATAATGAAAATACCGGTTGTAAGAGAACAGCACCCCTTTACGCCATGGTTTTCCGCGATTTTCTTACATATCTCCACGATAGTCACAAGCTTACCATTTGGAACCTGTTTCATCACTTCTATAACTTCACTCGGATTAACGAGAACAACTTCTTCACCAGACTTAACCCCCATTTTATGCAGGGCGTTATAGCAGGGGTAATTCTCTTTTAACTCGAGAATTTTTGGTAACCCTTTCTTATCCTCCATTTTTTGTTGCCATGTTTTCCTCTTATACGTCATTTTTATCACCCATGTTTCTCATATCTTGAATAATACAATATTATTTAGTCTTTAAAGAAATTTCTTTTCAATAATCATAGTGTAAATTGTATGCACGTATAGAGTTAAATTTTTAATGAAGATTAATGTATCACGTATTTATAGGGTCAAATACGCGAGAAAAATCTTGGTTATGGTTTGGAGTCTGATCATATGGGTGAACAAAAGCAAATTCTACAGTTTTTAGTAATTATATTTGTTATCGGGTTGGTGGCCGTGGTAGGCCTCAATTTCTTTCGCTCTACCGGTCAAAACATAGACGTAGTTGAATCATACACAGCTACCCTCCATCCCGACGGTAAGCTCGATGAAATATTCAACTACAAGCTAACATCACGAGACACCGCGATGCTTTACAGAAACTGGGATGACACACTCTCTCTAAACTCCTTATCTGGCATTGGATACATCACTCCGTTAAGCATCGATCCTCCTCCAGGTACTATAGCATATGTTAAAGACTTCAATGGAGTCGTCACGGTGTTGTCAGGATCAGCAGATGAATACGCGAAAAGCGAGATAGCTCGACTGGCATACAACAATGAGGCTGGTTGCTATGGTGCTCAGGATTTTCAGCCTGGAGCATACACCATAAGCTACTCGTTTAAGCTCTTTCTACCTATAGAAAGCGACTCGAGCTATGATCATATTAACCTCCAACTTGCACGGATACACATACCTTACAAGAATGTGAGGATCGTTATCCCTGACGCGGGATATGTTACAGACATTTACCCGCATCCCCCAAGCATGATAGTACAAAGAGAGGGAAACCAGATTGTGATAACAGGAAGTGCAGCTGAGAACGAGCTAGTTGAGGTGGAGATGCTGATGAAGCCTGGAGCCCACCAGATCCAGACCGGCTACGCCTCCCAGGTGCCTAATGTTGAGGGACTAACTAGAAACGCAAACTTCTGGTACAGTCTCTATTATAATAGCTCAGTCTGGTTGGGCTACGTTGGTACACTGTTAGCTCTAGCGTCACCATTGATCCTATACTGGCTCTACAGCCTATACGGAAAGGAAACCGATGTTACGGTTCCAGAGTACCTGAGTTTTGTACCTAACCCTGATAGGAGACCTTGGCTGGTTAACGCAGTTTTCAGAAAGAATGTAGGAGACTTTGACGAGAACGGCTTCTACTCAACACTTCTAGATCTTCACACAAGAAAGAAGATCAGGATCGAGCCAAGAGAAGGTGGAATGAAGATCCAACTAATTGACCCAACAGTTGAGGAAGATTATGATAAACGTGTAATCGGCTTCCTACAGAGTCTAGCTAAAGATAATGTCTTCGACACGGATACGTTAAAGGCGCTTGCGGGAAGCATCAACAGCGGGTCAGGATCCAGCCTTGCTTTAAAGGCTCAGAACGACCTTGCCGCCCTATCATCAAAAACAGGAATAAGCTCCCAGAAGCTCACTGATAATTTCATCACTAATGGTAGAATCCATATCTGGCCGGTCGCAGCCATAGGGGCATTCATCACTTTAGTCTCTCTAGCAATATCCTCTCTAGAGTCCAACGTAGGATCGCAGATCCTAGTTCCAATAGTTATGGGGATTGTGATAATTATCCAATCTGCCATCGTTTACCTATTCCCAAGCACATTATTCGGCCGGTGGAAGTTCGAGTTATATAAAGAGAAGCTGAGCTGGGACGCATTTCGAGCTCACCTAAGTGACCTAGCTCAACTCAAGAAATATTCGACTGAGGACCTCAACATGTGGGGTAGCTGGCTAGTCTACGGTACTGCTCTCGGTGTCGGAGACAAGGTAGCTGCAGCGATGAAGGAACTTAAAGTGAACATCGATATCGCTCCAGTAACCCCAGTCATGCGTAGCCACTTCTATCCAATTAGAGTTGCAGCAGCTCCGGTGTCTCGATCAAGTGGAGGCAGTAGAGGGGGGTCAAGAGGTGGCGGTGGAAGGATGGGCGGTGGTGGTGGTCGAGGTGGGGGTGGTGGAGGTAGACGAGGTCGCTAATCAATAATAGAGCTTTCTCGCATAAAAAGCTAGGATTAATTTACACTAAAATTATCCATACGCCATTCCATTTCCTCGCACTCAGTTTTTCCAATTTTGGAAACCAAGTACCCTGTTTTAGTGCAATAAAGAAATTCAGTTATTTTATACCGTGATCGCAGTAAACTATTCAGTATCTCTTTGTTTTCTTGACTTAGAGAAAAACGAGTTTCATCATCAATCTTATTAGACCATCTGCAATTTCCACAAAATAACTTCATATTTATTCACCTATTTTTGTTATATTAAAAATCCAATCAACTTCAGCATAAGAACACAATGGAAAGAGCGGATGCATGCGAGCATTTTATACTCTCTATAAACCCCTTATTTACCATGGATTTTAAGAGTAGACTCGAACGTGCCCGCGAAGAAATGAAGCGACGAGAGATTGACCTCATGTATCTTACAAGAGGTGCAAACCTCTGGTACCTTACAGGAGTAAAACGCAAAGGCCCTGAACTAACCGACAGCAACGCGTACGGAGACTATATTTGTGGAGCCTACATCGGAGCTGAAGAGGGGGTCGTTCTAGTTGGTCCTAGAATGGGTGGAGCCGGCTGGAGGGCTGAAGCTGAAGGGAAACCCTACATCAGCGACGTCACAATATTCGATGAGAAACGGAAACCCGTTGACGTTCAGAAAGAGATTCTAACCCATTTTAAAACACCTCACAACACCATCGCTCTCGACGATCGCACATGGGCGGAAACCACATTAACCCTTAAGAAAAATTACTCAAAACTCAAATTTAGTCTTGCGAACGAAATCATAGCTCCTATGAGGATGATTAAAGATGCTGACGAGATCAAAGCCATGAAAGAGGCAGCTCGCCTAACCGACAAAGTCTACGCCGAAACCATAAAATTCCTCCACTCAGGTGTAACCGAATCATCCGTAGAGAAGGAGATAGACCGATTATACGCAGCCTATGGTGCTGAACAGACCAGCTTCATTACATCTGTAAGGTTCAGAAGCCCAAAGAAGCCAAGCGGAACAGCCCCCGCGAATAAACGCAAGCTAGAAAAAGGCGATTCAGTTAGCTTTGACTTCGGTTGTCTGCTCAACGGGTATGCAAACGATTTTGGTAGAGCCGCCTTCTGCGGAACACCCTCAGAGGAGATGGAGAAGATCCATGACCTTGTGATGGATAGCCAAGCCGCAGGGATTGAGAAGATGGTTGATGGTAAAATAAACGCAGAAGATCTCGATAAGGTAAGTCGCGGGATTATTGAGAGAGCTGGCTACGGTGAATGTTTCACTCACCGCTTAGGGCACGGCATCGGAGTCACGGTCCATGAGCCGCCTTTCCTATACATCCCCGATAAGACGGTACTACGCGCTGGCATGACCTTTACAATTGAGCCAAGCATACTGCTTCCCAAGAGCTGGAGCGCACGAGTTGAAGATGTCGTGCTCGTAACCAGAAAAGGCGGAGAACCCTTCACAAAATACCATAAAGAACTGAGTTTAGTCGATTAACCTACAAACTTTATGCGTAATAGTTTCAAACCTTTTTTCGCACGCTGTTGTTTAGAAATTTGATTGTTAAACACCATCACCTCAATTGAAGAAAAATTTAGTGTAAAACACGTATTTGAATTCCTAAGTATCACTTGGGTGATCTGAAAAATTATCTACTGAGGGCTTTCAGATGTTGAAAGGATGTATTGTAGATATTGTGGCTATTCCAGTGAATTTCTAAATAGGTAAGCGCGTGAATGTAGAAACATGCCTTTGAGATAATGTTTTAAAATCTTATACGAAGAATTATCGGATACTTGTGTCTTCTCACTTACTTCGGAACTGGTTGTTAGCTGTCTCCGCTTTGATCGTTTTAGTGGGACTCTTTTTCACTGTGCTTGACCCGTATCTTTACCCTGTTGATCCCTTGGTGGTTCCAAGGCTTGTTCAAGGTGTCTTAGGAGCGACGTTGGTTGGGTGGGGAGTGACAATGCTTCTGGTATCTCGATACGCTTTCGCTATGCGGAAGCCGGAGCTCCTAAGAATGCTTCTCTATGGGCTCCTGGCTTGGGGGCCAGTCGATATGGCTGTCTCAATTTTCTATGGCGCGTGGTTCAACGTAGCACTTAACCTAATCATTATGGTAGCAGCTGGAATACCCCTCGTAATTGCTGAACGATCATTGAAACAGTAAATAAGTATGTCATAGCTAGATTCTTAGGCTTAGTTGTATTTGTACTCCATGTTTTTGGGAAACCATCTTAAATATTGAAATTATAAACGAAAATTTACTATAGCTACAACTCGAGATTAATGTTCCATATTTCTTAACGTATCCTGAAGTAAGCCTAATCGTTTCTCCTCTATCCCAATCTCCCGGATAATAGAAATCTTCTCTTCAAGAGAGGCAACTAAGAGGCGTGACTGAAGCACGCTAAGACGTCCTTCTAGTGTTGATACATCAAGATAGAACGTATGCCTTATTTTATCGCTGTCTTTTTCGAGATACAGATTATAAAACGCCTCACCTTTATCCACTTGCTCCGGTTTAACCCCGGCTTGTTTTGCCGCTGCCTTGAAAGCTGACCAGTTATCTGTGTAGGATATGCTGTAGGGGTTGAGTTCGTTGATCATCTTCTCAGCGGTTTCCTCGTTTAACTCCCAGAGAGTGTTTGCTATCTCTTTTAGGAAACGGTATCCGAGGGGTTTCGCTTTAATGGTGCTCATGGGTATTCGCTGCATGGAGACTTATCAATAGCGGTATAAAACTAGTTTTACCGAGTAGATCTTGGGAAACCAATTTGCTTCTATTTAGAGCAACATAAATGGGAAAAAGGTAATCAAACAAGAGCAGAGGATAAAGAGCCTGGCTGTACGCGGTAGTTTCTTTAATTGTGAATCTGCCAGATAGTTGAGGGGCTTTGAGTTCTCTACGTTTCGTCAAAGACGAGGTAGCATCCAAGCGCGGTATGGTTACGGCGTCTACCCCACCAGCTGCCGAAGCCGGGTTGAAGATATTGAAGGCAGGTGGGAACGCCTTCGACGCAGGTGTGGCTATGGGGTTCTGCAACACCGTTATGGAGCCTTACCTCGCTGGGTTAGGGGGGCTGGGCTTTATGGTCGCTTACTCTGCGGATGATGATCGAGTGGTTTCCATCGATTTCAACACGCGAGCGCCGAGGGGAGCCTCCCCAGAGATGTATAAGGTGGTAGGGGAAGCTGCTGCTGGAGGAACCAAGATATTCGATGTGGAGGGAAACGAGAACAGCATCGGAGGTAAAGCCCTCACAATTCCCGCAACATGCGCAGGATTCCTAAAAGCCCATGAACTCTACGGCTCATTACCCTTAGGGGAGATCCTTGAACCAGCGGTAAAGCTGGCCGGTGAGGGGTTCCTACTTGGATGGGACCAACTCATAAGCCTTAGCGTATTGGCAAGGGAGAGCCGTAAGTGTCCAGCCATAGACGACATCTGGTTCCCTGGAGGATACACTGCCGCTCCTGGAACAAGGATAGTGCAGGCTGACCTCGCGAGGCTTCTAAGCCGGATAGCTGAGGAGGGTCGTGACGCGGTTTATTCAGGTGAAGTGGCTAAGGCCATCGAAGAAGCGGTTAACGAGGCTGGGGGTGTAATGACAGCGGAGGACCTCGCAGAATACGAACCTGTGGTGGGTGACCCCCTAAGAATTAGATATCGTGGTTTGGATGTAGCTACTACATCTACTCCAAGTGGGGGCGTAACTATCCTACAGATCTTGAAGCTACTTGAGGGCTTTAATCTCAAGTATATGGGTCATAACTCCGGCGAATATCTCCACACTCTCGTTGAGGCCAGTCGCCACGCGTTCGCGGATAGGTACAACCTGCTAGGTGACTGGGAGCACTCAGAGGTTCCACTAAAAACGATGCTCTCAGACATATATGCTTCTAAAGTAAGAGAACTCATCTCAAGTGATGCTTCCTTCCCGACCACCGGAGCTGAACCTTGGGTGAGGTACCTTGACTCCTCAATCCATGAACCGTTTAAGAGTAAAGGAAAGACCAAATCAAAACATCCTCAAATAAACTCTCAAGATCATTCAAGTGGGGAAACATCCCACTTCAACGCCGTTGATTCCAAGGGGAACGTAGTTGCCTGTACCCATACACCTGGCTTCCAGGCTGGCGTCGTACCGAAGGGAACAGGCCTATACCTTACGGCTGCTATGGGCTGGTTTATACCGGCGCCAGGTTACCCGAACAGTGTTGGCCCATGGAAACGCCCGGTGATGAACATGGGACCTATTATTATTCTGAAGGATAGTTCCCCGCTGCTTGTTGAGGGTGCGCCTGGCAGCCGCCGAATCATCGAGAGGAATCTACAGGTGGTTCTCAATATGATTGAGTTTGGTATGGGTCCTCAGAAAGCTGTATCCGCACCTACCTTAGATGCGAGCGGTCTTGACACTCTCATTGATTCAAGAATCCCCTTATCCTCTATTCAGGATCTCAAAGGAAGAGGCCACAAAGTTAAGGTGGTTGAGGAAAGTCCCGGTATGTCATATTTCGCTCGACCATCCGCAGTTCTCATCGATAATATTCATGGAGAGTTTAGGGGTGGTGTTGACCTGTTCCGTAGATCAACTGCGCTAGGTTACTAGCAGACTTATGCTCCTAAATAAGGGTAAACAATTAATATTTTTTGTTGCGTAAGTTTATAATCGTGAACTCAGAGAATTCATTGAAATGAATACTCTTCCAGGTCTAAAAGAGAGCTTCAGGCAGGCTAAAACGGTTTTCCTCACAACCTTCGATAAAACAGATAGCAAAAGATCACGTCAAATGATTAATCTCAACGAAGATCCCTACGGTGAAATATGGTTCCCAACTGAGACTAAAAGCAGAAAAATCGAGGATATTAAAGCAAATCAAAACGTTCTAGTAACGTTCCCCGCTGAAAAACGTGGAGACTATTATGAGATTGAGGGGAAAGCAGAGCTCGAGCCACAGGAAGTTGTAGACGCGAAATGGGTCTGGTGGTATCTCTCCTGGCGGCCAAATCAATCGAATCGGTTTTGGTTTCCAACGAAAACTGAAAGCGACCCTAATCACGCGATAATAAAAGTCACACCAATAAAAGTAACACTGATTTCAGCTAGTACGAAGAAATAGAAAAACACTCAAGCTAAGCTCGATTTATTCTCCGGACATTGCCTCCATGACACCGCGTGTGAGTAATTGTAATAAGCCGTCTAGCCTACTTGAGGGGCCTCCCGCTTCGGCTTTACGACCTTACCTTCTGATTTCTCTACCTTCTTAATCCCTGCATCTAGATCCTTAACCTCGTTTGTGTGTCAGGGGGAGTGTCACTTTCGGTCCAGCAATGTTTATATTCACTCCACATGCGTGTATCATGCTTTTAAAAGCGGGGTATAATATGGACCTTACGATAGGCCCTGAAGTCAGAAAGTTTTTCATCAACACACTCTTCGATTCAACCTTCACATTGCTCGGTGTGGTGTCTGGATTAGCTTTTGTGGGTAACCCTGACTTAAGAACCATAATAGTTACCCTTATCACAAGCAGCATCGCGTTGGGCATCAGCTCCGGCGTGAGCGTATACGAGGCAGAGTGTATGGAAGGAGAGAGGATAGTGGATAATCTCGAGGAGGCAATGTTACACAACCTTGAGAACACAATGCACACCGAAAATGTGAAGGAGAGGGCCCTATTCACTGGTATAGTCATATTCTTCACGCCATTGGCTGCATGCGTTATCGCTATCACCCCATTCCTGATGACTCGAGCTGGGTGGGTGTCCATAAACTACGCTGCGTATAGCAGCATAGCTCTTGCACTGGTCACCCTGGCTTCGGTAGGCACCTATATGGGGAGGGATATGAGGGGGAACCCATATTTTAGGGGGCTCAGGATGGCCTTATTCGGTTTGTTAGCCTTCATTGTGGGGTATATCCTTGAAGAGTTCCTGTGATGATTCTCTTTGTAAAGTTGATGTTACTCGCTTTGCTCTTCAGTATAATGATGCGTGCTTAACCTCAACTGTATTCCAGATGGTGTTCAGCCCTGTTAGCTACATTATTCCACCTACTCTTAGATCTAACTTTTTAACTTTCATTTGTTATCACTACGGGATAATGTTTTGAGCGAACCCACCGGTACCTCATGGCGCGAGTTCATGAAGGGAAACGTGCTCGTTCTCACAGTAAGCAGAATAATCTGGAGCATTTCAAACAGCGTAGTATACCCATACGTCAGCCTGTACATCCTATCACTGGGAGGCAGCAAGCCTACTATTGGCCTCGTTACAGCTATCGGTAACATAGCGGGTATGCTTCTATTCCCTCTTGGAGGCTACATCGCAGATAAATCTGGCAGAGCTAAACTGGTTGGATACTCAACAATACTATACGCCTCAAGTTTCCTGCTATTCATATTTGCACCTAGCTGGGAGTGGATAGCCATAGGCACCGCTTACCAGATGTTTGTACAGTTCTATATGCCTGCACTAAACGCAATAATGGCGGACAGCATCCCTGTGAAAGCTAGGGGCAGGGTGCTTGCCCTCACAATCGCTGTACCTGAAGCCGTCAGGATATTAGCGCCTTACATCGGTGGCTGGCTGATCGCAGAATACACTTTAGGCCCCGC
>JBFYNP010000102.1:0-9125 GCA_041304325.1 Candidatus Bathyarchaeota archaeon | reverse complement strand
ACAAGCCTCTCTAAACCTATCTTGCCCTCGTTCACTGCGTTAAGCATCAAAGGTAGGCTCGTCTCGATTACAACTCCTCCACTTGGGGCATCAAAAATGTTCTTCCACCCTTTATCCTTCTCCTCCTTAGTATAGGGTGCGTGGTCGCTAGCGAGAATATCGATTACCCCCTCGTTAATTGCCTCCCAGAGTCGTGCTTGGTCAGCTGTGGTTCGGAGCGGGGGATCGATCTTTGCGTAGGGTCCTCGCTCCTTCATAGTATCCTCCGTCATGAAGAGATAGTTGGTGCTTGTCTCGCCTGAGGCGTCGACGCCACGGTTTTGAGCATCCTCGAGTACGTCAACTCCGACACCGGAGCTCATATGGCAGATGTGGAGGTGAACTCCAGCCTCCTCAGCGAGAGCTAGGCTTCTGTATATGGCTTCTACTTCTGCTATCGCTGGTCTAAACTCACAAGCCGCTAATGGATCGATGCGTCCAAGCCTTTTAGCCTCAGCCATTCCGCCATCCACTATGCTTTGATTCTCTGCATGAATTAGGCAGGGTAGACCTTCATCGGCGATAACTTGGAAATTCTTGAGAAGCTGATAGTCGTTGGCTGCGAGCTCCTTAAACCGGGCGATCATGAAGCTCTTATAAGCAGTTACTCCCGCTGCAGCTAAGCCGCGAAGTTCAGCTTCTGGGACTTCACCGGCTCCTCCGATGAATCCAAAGTCAATGAGGCTCTTTTTTTGAGCGATCTTCTTTTTCTCCTCAAGCGTTTTCACGGTGACAACTGCGGGGACAGTGTTCGGCATATCAATTATCGTTGTGACACCACCTGCAGTTGCTGCTCGAGTTCCTGACTCGAAGTCTTCACGCTCGGGGTTACCTGGATCACGCAGATGTACATGCATATCCACCATCCCTGGGAGAACATACATTGCCTTCGCATCGATAACACGGTCAGCTTTCGGCTCACCGCTACGAACTATTCCAATTATTTGGCCTTTATCGATTATTAGACTCGCCTCCGTAATTCCGGAGGGAAGCACAAGTTTACCGTTCTTAATGACCACATCGACTGTCATAGAGGAAACACCTGTGATAGGTGCTGCACGCTGGAATTAAATTGTAACGGGGTTACCCTAAAAACCAGGGTGTTTTGTTGAGAACCTCCGGTTGTCCAGAAGTTACGAGAACTATGTCCTCGATATGACTTCGTAGTCCAAGCTTGGTATCGACCCTTGTAGGCTCGTAAGTTAGAGTCATACCTGCTTTTAGTTGAAGAGCATCCGTTTCTATTGGACCGAAGTTAGGGGCAAAAGGCATTGTATAGTCGTGGCAGTCGAGACCGATCTGGTGGCCACTTCTAAGTGCAGGTTCGAAGCCGAGTTGCTCGTTTATTGTATTTACTTTTCGAAGAACCTCGTTACCGCTGATCCCTTCTGTGATGTTTTTGAAGCCCTCTATCTGGGCTTTCGCAATCCTTTCTAGGAATCCCTTAACATCTGCATTGGGAGATCCTACACTCCAGGTTCGTCCCATGTCGCTACAGTAGCCTGATGATACTTTGCATCCGACGTCAACACATAGAACATCGCTTAGCTTTACCTCTCCATTTGACCTGCGTGGTCCATTGCAGAAGCTGATGCTGGAATCGAAGCTTCGGTCGACCGCTCCTAACTCGATCATCCTTGAATCCAGCTCCTTCTTAAGCGACCATGTATCCGCGCCAGGTACAGCGTGCTCAACTAGTTCATAAACCGCTTTCTCAGTGATGGCGACGGCTTTCCTCATCTCTTCGATCTCATAATCGTCCTTGATACTGCGGAGTGTAAAGATATGGTCGCTGATATCCTTCTTCTGTGTGATCGGAATGTGAATGGTATCTTGAAGAGTGTAGGCGAACTGTGCGCTCATTGTTGAGAGATCAAAACAGATCTTTCCTGGATTGTAGCCGGTTAAAGCAACGGCGGTACCCCGCATATGGTGGCCTTTCTCCTGGCGTACAGCAACTACTTTGGTGTATTTTCCGCTTTCTTCAGCTCTCTTTGCACCCCAGTGAGGCATTACAAGCACGGTATCTCCATTTATATTGAGGACCAAGGTCTGGTGTTCATCACCTAGACCGTCAGGGCACATGTAGACGAAGTTGCTAGGGTTCTGGTTAATTACCTCATTTACCAAAATCACGCTCTCGAATCCTCTGGCCTCAGCCTCTTTCAGCACCGCTCTACGGCGCCGATGAATCGATTCATCAACATTCAAACAGGGAACACTAAACGAATAGGTGTTCTCTAGCCGAATAGCTGTTTTGCCTTAAACCTTTCAAACCGGCATGATTACCCTAATACGTGCCACTGATCTGGGCTGAAATTAAAAACAAATTATCGGGACGCGGTCTCATCGTTCACCACTGGGACACCGACGGAATATGTTCAACACGACTTCTCCTCGATCATCTGGAGGCTGACAACATCACTCCCCCGTTAGGTGAGTATGCTATCCCCGAGGAGGTCTACCGCTTGACTGAAAGTTACCCATGGGTCTTAGTTGTCGATATGGCGATGCCGGAAGAAGACCTCCTTAGGCTTTCAAACCTGACTAAGGTCACTGTCATCGATCACCACTCTCAACCTCTACTCTCAGGGGTAAACCAAATCAATCCAATAGCGGAGGGTGGAAACAGCGAGGACTACCCAGCCTGCGCGTGGGTGGTAAATAATCTCTTGGGAAATCCTTTGAATTTATTCACTGTACTTGGAATTATCGGGGACCGAGGCACCAAAGCAAAGGATAACCTCCGGTTCTGGCCCATGATCCAGGCATATATGGCTCAAACCAACATCTCGTTCGAAGAACTTGAGAAGATGGTAAATCTACTAGACTCTAGCTTCAGGTGTGGTGACAGGAAGGGTGTTATTGAGGCGCCAAGACTCCTTCAATGTCTGACTGGTGCTAGGGAGATCTTAACTAACAAGGATTGGATAAGGAACCTGGAAGCCATAGACGATGAGATCATTAGAGTTCTTTATGAGCCGACCCCTGAGATATCAGGAATCACGGTGAAGCTTTTCGCTAGCAAAGCTAATATTATTTCCACAATTGCTCGAGAGCTTTCTTGGAAACGGGGTCTAGATTGCGTCGTTGTAAACACAGGGTTCTTCCCAGACGCCACCCAGATCTATGCCCGTAGCACCCGAAAAGATATGGTACCTTTGATAAAGTTAGGTGTGATCAAAGGCTTCAGTGTTGGGGGAAAAAGAGATGTAATCGGTGCTGTTGTTCCAAAAGAAGATACCGAAGAATACGTTCAGAATATCGTCGAGTATCTATTAAAGTAAACCCGTATGTTTTCAGGTTGGTTAGTAACCGTTTAGTGCTTCGCAGCAGATATCCCAGCTGTGCTCCATAATATACGTCTCATCATCTATGATCTTGACGGGACACTCATAGACTCATCTGAAGCTATAGTTGAGACATTCAACCGAGTTGTTGTTGAACAAGGAGAACCCGCCTGCCCAAAGACAATGATTAAGGAGATGATTGGGTTACCCTTGACCGAGATGTTCAGGAGAGTTCTTCCAGATAGTAAACATGGCGTAATTCAGGGGTGCTGGGATAGGTTCATCGATATCTACGCAGATGTTGGGCCGAAAAAGACCCGAATACTACCAAATGTCCCGGAGACATTGACATACTTCAAAGAAGTCGGTTTTATGCAGAGTATCGCTACCACGAAGAGGTCAGATGTAGCAACAAAACTCCTCGAAAAGCTCAATCTAATCAAATACTTCGATCTTGTACTCGGGATAAATGATGTTGCTTCTCCAAAACCTGCCCCAGATATCATCGATTTAACCCTAAAACGTCTCGGAGTCAAGCCTTATGAGGCTATTTTCGTTGAAGATACCACAATCGGACTTGAGGCGGGTAAGAAAGGGGGTGTCTACACGATCGGAGTAACTACCGGAACACATGACCGGGTGAAACTCTCAACGCTCCATCCCGACTATATCATGGATAGTCTACTGGAGTTGACTTGTTTAATAGAAAAATAATTAAGACTTAATGGATTTGGGGGGAGAGGGAATCCGCCTCGACGTAGATCGTAGGCTCATAAAGGAAAACTATTACTGCTGAACTAGGTTACTTCAGTCGCTTCACTATCTTTCCAGGTGTAGCACCTGTATGTTTACCTTTCTCAACAACGAGTTTACCGTTGACGAGAACGTATTCTATTCCCTTCGGGTGGCGTCGAGGCTCGATAGCGTCTCCGACAACCTCTAGCTTATCATAGTCGAAGATAGTGACGTCTGCAGCTCCGCCTTTCAAGAGTCTACCGCGATTCTTTAAGAAGTGATTATCGGCTGCTTGTGTACTCATCTTATGGATTGCTTGCTCAAGGGTGAAGATTTTGTGTTTCTTAACGAATTCATTGATGAATCCTGGGAAAGCGCTGAAGGTATTAACTCCAGGGATATTGTAAGGAGGAGTTTTCTGCTCCCTTGTTGTATCGACTACACTCTGGTCCAAGCTGAGAGCACATTGTGGGTGTTGGAAGAATATAGCTCGGAAGGCTTTTTGGGGGAAAGTTCCCGTCTCGGCTTCACCGACGGCTACGCCTCTACTATCTGGGTCTTCGCAGATGAGGTCGAACCAAGTCTCTATCGCATTCTTTCCACGTATGTTAGCGATTTGTGAAAGCTGCTTCATGTCGCAGTCAGGAGACTTGTGTTTAACAACCCAGATGTTGTCTGCCCACTGGGGGTTTGTATTCGGGTTATAGCCGGTGCGGATGAACCATTTCCCGCTTTGCAGTGCATCGATGACCTCTTTACGGTAATCTGGAACCTTGAGCCATTCACCGAGTTTCTGTCTGCTACCTTGCTCGCGAAGCCATGGTGTTAAGAGGCTACAGAGGTAGGGCATCACGTCGAACCCGCCGAAGATGAACCATGGCATGTGATCGAATGTGATGGGCAGTCCTTCCGCTCTTGCGGAGTCAATGAAGCTGAGGGTTGTACGATAATTAGCCTCCTCCATTAAGTCATTGTTCTCAGGAACAAGGCGCCAAGCAGGTGTGAGGTGAGCTATGTTTGTAGGTACTTTGGTCACTCTGCAGGTGTTTATGGACTCGAGGAGGCCGTCAAGCTTGTTTTGACGAGTATCCCCTACTTTTACGTCGCGGCGTCGACCTGTCCTTCTCCAGTGAACCGCGTATACCCCATTTTTGTAGTCTTTGAGGATTGAGGTACAGTCGTTGATCTCATCCATATGAGCGTAAACTCCAGGGTCATAATCAAGGCCGGAGCTTATTCCGATGCAGCCCTCATCCATCGCCTTCCGGAGGATAGCTTTTATCTCTTCAACTTCCTCTTTCGATGAGTAACGTTTGTACTCGTTTCCAAGCACCATGAAGCGGGCGTTCCCATGTCCTACGAGAGGCACCGCGTTTACGCTGACGCCGATCTTCTCGACGCGTTTAAACCAGTCTCCCATCGTATTCCAGTCGACCGTCCATCCGAAATGCTCCTTCATTATCCTGTTTACATCTTCACGGTGGAACAGGCTCTTATCGGGGTAATACTTGTGGGGAGCGAGCTCATCGATGTAATCTCGAGCTATACCTGGAAGGTTACATAAGTCTCCGATTGGTGCGGGGCTTCCCCCACACTGGCCTCCGATGAAAGCGGTTACACCCTGAAGAACATAGCTCTCAGCCTTAGGGTAAAAGAGGATCGTGGTGTCGGCATGGCTGTGGGCGTCAATCCAGCCAGGAGTCACGTAGAGTCCCTTTGCGTCGACTGTCTTAACTGAGTCGCCTTTGACCTCTCCGAGATCGACTACTTTTTCTCCCTTGATGGCGACGTTTCCCTTGTAAGCAGATTTACCTGAGCCATCGATGATTCGACCGTTTTTGATAAGGACATCATATTCCATTGCAGTCGGATAATACTGCTCATACATGTATTTGAAATTTCGAAATTCCTATGAACAGACATTTAAGAAGCTTACCCAACATGAGTTATTCGCGCGCGCGTCAGTGTATTAGGTATTGAGTTCTTCGATGGTAAGAGGCCAATACCTTATGCTTTATTCAATAGTGTTCTGGAAGGAACCAGCTATGAATGTGTATATCCTTACCTTAATTTGTCTGGGGTTGTGGGAGGTTTATCTAGAGAGGATGTTTTAATGCGTTTGTAAGCAGGAGTAGAGTTGTTGTTGAGGGTTTTGCTTTTGTTGTTAATCGTAATGGGGTAGATTGTCCTTGTATCGATGTGTCGAGGATTGAGGTTTTAGATCAATAGGCGCACGCCGTTTTTACATCCCTTTAATCTCACAATATTCGTGCGCGATTGAGAGTAACTTAAGCACAACTAGTTATTCAATCCTCAGATGTTGAAGAGGAAATCTTTTCTTACTCAATTTCTAAACAGGCTTGCGCGTATTTCTCTATATACTTGTTAGTCTACCATTAGAATCTACTCGATACTTCTTACTAGACCAACTCATTGTTTTGAAAATTAAAGATCGAATATACAAAAAGAAAAATAGAATATCTCCAAGAAAACATTCAACGAAAACTCTCTTTTCACCAGTCGTTAAATACCAGAGATAACTCGCAAATGTTAATCGTCCTAAAGCTAAAAAAAATGCTAGTATCAATACATCTGTACTTAGGAAAATTGCTGGTGGAAAAAGCACCAGAAAATAAGTGTAGATAACAATGAACTGCCAATTATTTTTCAAACTCCTCATTGTGATCGCATATGAGGATGCTCGAGAATATTTCTCAAGCAATTCATTAAAACTCATATATCCAACAGGAGACTCGATCATTGGCCCTAACAATATTGATAAATGCGCTTCATGTGCGCTTTTACCTAGTGCAATATCTTCAGCTACAAAATTTTTATATTTGTCAAGTCCACCAAGCTGTTCTAAAGTATTTTTAGATAATGCAAATGTATTTCCAACTACTTGATCACCATTTTCAAGTATGGATGAGCCGACGATTCCGATCTCAGCTAAATTCCATATTGACGCGTATAACCTACTCCAGATATTTTTCGTTTGGTTGTATATGGCTAAACATGTTACAATTTTTGCATCTCTTTTAAATTGGCTCATAATTTTCGACAAAGTATCGTTTTGTGCTTTAGTGTCGCTATCACTAAAAATTAACATTTCATGATTGGAGGCTTTTAACCCATGTTTTACTGCAGACATTTTGCCTGTAAATCCTTCAATAACCGGATTGATCAAAATTTTCTTGTTGGGAAAAGGAACTATTTGAGCTATTTTTACACCTGTGTCCTCTTCCTCATCGAATGAAAATATGTACTCAATAGAAGAATCATATTTTTGATTCACCCATGAATTAAAATTAGTCAAAGAGAACTCGTTAGATCCTTTCGACGGTTTAATAATGGAAACTGCTTCTGAGAAATTTGTTGTGGGTATGTTTTTACAATATTCAATACATTTTTTCATATTATTTGAGATGTATAAAAATATTGAATATACAATAAAGATATAGATTCCAATTAGTAATATGATCAAATAATTCATTTACCTAAAGTATAATGCATTTATATTTATTTTATGATCGCGTGAACGACTACTTATCAGAGCTGTATTTCAGGTGAATTGAGTTACTACGACAATTTACTTTATCCACTATTAGTACTGTATCTTCTTGGGTAGCCTGGATGAATATAGAGGCCTATGTTCGGATTATTCGGCCATTTGTATGTGTCCAAGTTACGGTATTAGCCTTAGTCGGATCGATTTTAGCTGCGAAGGGCTTACCCGAGTCGCTGACATTGGTAAAGTCATTCTTATCAGTTTTCCTGTTAGTTGCCTCAATCCACACATCAAACGATTACATCGATTATGAAGTAGACTCGGTCAATACCCCCTGGCGCCCGATTCCCTCTGGCAAAATCAGCAGATCCGAGGCGCTGAACTACGCAGTCATCCTCGGTTTAGCGGGGTCGGTCATCTCTCTATCTCTTAGCCCCCTCGCAACAATGCTCGCCATACTGATCTTCGTGCTCACCAACTATTATTCAATAAAGGCAAAGGTCTACGGATTCATAGGCCATGTCATCGTAGCTTTCTGCTATGCATCCTATTTTCTATTAGGAGCCCTCAACGTGACTTCTCAAATCGAACCGTACCTTATCAACATCTACGCATTATGCATACTCTACATTTTAGCGGGAGAAATAATCCAATCCATAGCCGACGCAGAGGGGGATAAGATTAGAGGAGCAAAAACCATAGCGTTAACAAACAGCCCAAAAACCGCTGCAATAATTGCCTCTGCATGCTATATCTCCATGTCATTTCTAGGCGCTTATACCATACTCCAATTTGAAACCAGCTTCGAGCCACTCATCGCAGTGGCAATCATAATCTGCACCTGTTTGTTCGTCGGAATTATTACTTTGCCACTACTAATGAATCCGGAGAAAGAAGTTGCGTTCAAAACTAGGAATCGTTTAAACACGACGGGGCTTGTAATAATCCTGGGTTTCCTCGTATACTTACTGGTATAGAGACCATATAATGCCCGAGTTTACCTCAAATTCGTTAAGGGATGGCGAACCGGAACGAGCTGAATGATAAGAGGTGGTATTATCACCCGATCGTAGATATTAAAGCCCCGAACCACCGGGCGGTGATGCTGGCGGTTAAGCTGCATCCGCGCGCGCGTTTATCTTTGGAGCAAACAGAGCTGGATGAGAATTAAATTAATTGATCAACGCGTGCGCAGATAAATAACTGTTAGAGTCAATATTATAATAAAATGTATACTGTTAGAACCAATTTGACATAGTATTAAATTAAAGGCTGAGAGACAGGTTAGTATTGATAAATACCGTAAAAAAGAATGCTTTATTTTCAGTGACTCAAAGGAGTTGATATTCTGAATAATTCAAACATTAAATCCGAAGAGGTATCCAAATCCCCTGCTAAGATGAGCGAGACCGCTACATTAGTTCTCCTTGGAGCAGCGCACTCCCTCAACCACAGCATCTTCCTCGTTCTACCCCCTCTTCTAAGCACAATCGCCACCGGACTTGGGGTAAGCTTCCAGGAACTGGGGTTCGTTGCGACTCTAACCTTCTTCA
>JBFYNP010000101.1:0-5888 GCA_041304325.1 Candidatus Bathyarchaeota archaeon | reverse complement strand
ATGATCGAGTCAGATTTGCTTTTGAGTCTGGTGCAAGTACCGTCAATGAGCGATTAGATGCCTTAAAGAAGATTAGTGATCAAGGGATCCCGACCTACGCTTTCATTGGACCTCTTCTGCCCTACTTAAGTGAAGAAAAACTTGAAGATCTGTTTGACGCCCTCGCCGATAGAGTCAACCGAGTTATAGTTGATCGTCTCAACATTAAATGCGGTAACATGCCAGCGATACGTCATGTGCTTCATGTGAGCTATCCCGAGATACAACCCCTATTCGAAGCAGCTTTAAACTCTAAATCAGATTACTATCCCGGCTTAAAGAAACGCGTGACCCAAATGTGCGTTGAACGCGCGATTTCATATGATATTTTATTTTAATCTAACTTAATATTCTCATGATCAATGTTTCAATCAGATTAGGTTTTTTATCTTTTTTTTCGCGTCCTTCATTGTATCTAGGCCATGAGAAATTAGTAAAGAGTCAAAGTCGTAATCTAAAAGGATGCTAAGGTTCTTAGCAGCTGCTTTGGCATCAAGACAGTATCTATCTGGAGGGGTTGTTATGTTACCCTGTTCGTCCCCGAAGATAGTATCCCCCGCGATCAGTAGATTCATTTTCCGGAGGAGGTAGCAGGCGTTACCTTCTGAGTGACCGGGAATGTGAATAACTTCTATTCCACCACAGTTGGGGAGAATGGTTCCGTGAGAGAGTCCCTCAATGCGAACTCCGACCGTTTTCTCTATAAGTGGGGCTTCAAGTTCGTGAGCTTTAACGGGTGCACCAGTGAGTTCAACAATCTTAGGTATGTTCTTTATGTGGTCTCCGTGTTTGTGTGTTATTAGAATTAATTTTACGTTATTCCAGGTCTTACCTATAGTTCTAAGCTCATCACCTATCTTTTCAACAGATTGAGGATGCATTGCAGTATCCACGATTACGATACCTTGGGGGCAATCAAGGATCCAGCTCTCCATGCTGTGATCCTGTTTCTCAGAGTGGTCAATACTCCTCACTCCCTTCATTACTTCAACCATCAGCGATCACTGAATTCTATGAGTTTAGAATACTTTAGGTTTTCATTCGGTGTGCGCTGATGGAAAATAATTAATTAATTCGTTTTCTCGCTTAGAATAGCAATTCGGGCGGCAGCTAACCTGGCGATTGGAATACGGTAGGGACTGCAAGAGACGTAATCAAGTCCCGCCTCATGGAAGAAATATATGCTTTCTGGGTCTCCTCCATGCTCTCCACATATACCGATCTTGATCTTCGGGTTCGCTTTTCTAGCAAGCTGAACACATATCTTCACAAGTGCACCTACACCCTTTTTATCCAGAGTTTGGAACGGGTCATTGTTAAGGATCTTTTTCTCCAAGTATATTGGAAGGAAGGTTCCTTGGGCATCGTCGCGACTTAGACCGAGGCCGGTTTGGGTTAAATCATTGGTTCCAAAGCTGAAGAAGTCGCAGTCTTTCGCGATTTCATCCGCTGTGAGTGCTGCACGAGGCATCTCAATCATTGTTCCAAAGCGGAATAGGATCTTTGTCTTGTACTTCTTCATCATCTCATCGTACGCCTTCTGAACGAATGGCTTCAGGTAATTAGTCTCCCTCTCAGTAATTGTTCCAGGGATCATTATCTCTGGGCGGCTCTCCACACCCTCTTTCTTGAGCTCGCAAGCTGCATCAAATATTGCTCGAGCCTGAGTCTCGTAGATCTCAGGATAAAGGATTCCGACTCGACAAGCGCGGAGTCCAATCATTGGGTTAGCCTCCTGTATTCTCCTTACCTTAGCTAAGATCACACGTTTAGCATCCACCTCCTTTTTGGAGGCTTTTGCCTTCTCCAACTCATAGATTTCTGTTACGAGGTCTACCTCACGCGGCATAAACTCGTGAAGTGGTGGGTCTAAGAGACGGATCTGGACTGGCTTACCCTTCATCGCTTTAAGGAGGCTCTTAAAGTCCGCTTTCTGCATGGGCTCAAGCTTATCAAGGGCTTTCTGGCGCTCAGCAAGGTTCTCAGCCATCACCATCTCACGAACGAGCGCGACACGCTCTACCCCAAGGAACATACGCTCTGTGCGGGCGAGACCAACGCCTTCAGCACCATTCTCGTAGGCTTTTGCGGCATCTTTCTCATCGTTAGCGTTCGCCCAGATTCCAAGCTTTCTATATTTATCGGCCCAGTTGAGGATTACATCAACTTCTCCACCTATTTTTGGTTCAATGAAATTGACTTCTCCAACATATATGTCTCCTGCAAGACCATCGAGCGTAATCAGTTCGCCTTTTTTGACGATGATCTCTCCGACCTTGAACAATTCCTTATCGAGATCTATATGGAGTGCCTCGCAGCCAACGATCGCTGGTTTTCCAATGCCCCGTGCTACGATGGCGGCGTGGCTCGTCATTCCTCCCCGGCTTGTGATTATTCCTTCCGCAGCGACCATGCCGGCAATGTCTTCAGGTGTGGTCTCTGGTCTTACAAGTATAATCTTCTTGCCTGCCGTCTTCCACTCCTCAGCCTCTTTTGGTACAAAAACTACTTGACCAGTAGCTGCACCAGGGCTAGCAGGTAAGCCTCTAGCTAGTGCCTTCTTGCCACTCTTCGGGTCTATACTCTTATGGAGTAAAAACTCGATCTGTTTCGGCTCGACGCGTAGGATAGCTTCTTTTTCATCGATTAAACCTTCTTTAACCATGTCTACTGCGCATTTGACCGCGGACTTTGCTGTTCTCTTAGCGCTTCGAGTCTGAAGCATATAGAGTATGCCGTGTTCGATTGTGAACTCGATATCTTGCATATCTCGATAATGATTCTCAAGGTTCTCAACGATATCCATGAGTTCTTTATGGAGTTTTTTATTTTGTTTCTTCAAATCGTCAAGATGAACTGGAGTTCTAAGACCTGCAACAACATCCTCACCCTGAGCATTGAATAATATCTCACCAAAAACTTTCCTTTCACCGGTATTGGGGTCCCTTGTGAAGAGAACACCGGAGCCGGAGTCATCTCCTACGTTACCGAAAACCATCGCCTGGATTGTACAGGCGGTTCCCATCTCATCACTGATCCCATCGATCTTCCTATAGGTGATAGCTCGGGGGGTATACCAACTATTAAAGACGGCTGCAACGGCTAACCTAAGTTGCTCATAGGGATCCATTAGAAACTCGGATCCTACCTCTTTTTGGTAGAGCTTTTTCTCATCGTTCACCAATGTTTTTAAGCTCGTTGAGTTGAGCTCAGGGTCTGTCTTTACACCTTGTTTCTTCTTCGCTTTCTCATGTAGTTCGTCGAACTTTTTCCTATCCGCGTGCATTACTACGTCCGAGAACATGGTGATAAAGCGCCTGTACGCATCGTATACGAATCTTTCATCATTAGTTTGTTTAACGAAGCCTTTAGCGACTTCATCGTTTAACCCGAGGTTGAGGACAGTATCCATCATACCGGGCATTGAGACTGGAGCACCGCTTCGTACACTAAGCAGAAGCGGGTTCTTTGGGTCACCAAACTTTTTTCCTGTCTGCTTTTCAATATCCTTGATGTGAGTAAGGATTTCCTCCCAGAGTCCATCTGGAAATTTACCACCTGCAGTAAAGAATTCGCTGCAAGTTTTCGTGGTTATTGTGAAGCCCGGTGGAACCCGGAGTCCCATATTAACCATCTCGCCGAGGTTAGCCCCTTTACCGCCGAGAAGGGCTTTCATGTCCTTGTTTCCTTCGCTGAAACTATAGACTCTTTTAACCAATTCTGACCACTTGAATGGAAAAGCTGAGTACCATGTTAGACTTAAATATACCTCAAAAACAGGTTCGACGTTCACTTTAATATTTGGAAAGTTTTGATAACTAACATGAGATCAAAATCGATTATTACCCTATAAATGCGTGATTAATGAAGAGTTTTAGATATCTTTTCGATTAAAGTGTATAGTAATATCTCAATAAAAGCTTTAATTTCTTCCGGGAAAGTAACGGTTATAAGTCGCCAATCTTTCACTATTTCAGTCTTTTGGAGTGGTTGTTTGGAATCAGGTCTAAGCTCGAAGACCGTCTGCACTGAGTGCGGTAACGGCAGCCTCCTCCGCGACTATGAGACCGGGGAACTGGTCTGTGAAAAGTGCGGCTTCGTAATCTCTTCAACCTCTATAGATCAAGGCCCTGAGTGGAGAGCTTTCGATCAAGAGCAGCGAGATAAACTCCCTAGAGTTGGAGCCCCCGTAACATGGACAATCCATGATAAAGGGCTTAGCACAACCATCGGGTGGCAGGATAGGGACGCCTCGGGGCGTAGACTCAGCCCAGAGGAGAGAGCTAGGCTTTATAGACTAAGAAAGTGGCAGCGCCGAAGTAAGGTTTCTGACTCTACGCAAAGGAACCTTGCACATGCTCTCAGCGAAATGAGTAAGATCGCCTATAAACTCAATCTTCCTCGAAATGTTATAGAAACATCGAGTATGATCTATAGGCGTGCAATACAGAAACAGCTTATCCGCGGGCGTACTATTCAAAGTGTTGCTGTTGCTAGTATCTATATGGCTTGTCGGCAATGTAGCATTATAAGAACACTTGAAGATGTGGCTCTCGCCGCTAATATCACTAAAAAGGAAGCTGCGCGGAACTATAGATTCCTGTTACGTGAGCTCAACCCTGAAGTTCCTCAAGTGGATCCACAAGGATACATAAGTAAAATCGTGAACAAGCTTTCTCTAACCGGTGAGACTGAGATGCTGGCGATGGGGATCCTGAAGAAAGCTTCTGGCCTAAAACTAACGAGCGGTAGAGGTCCAAGCGGTATCGCAGCCGCCTGCATCTATATAAGCAGTCAACTTACAGATGATCGGCGAACACAGGGTGAAATTGCGAAAGAAGCGCAGGTTACAGAAGTAACAATCCGAAATCGGTATAAAGAGCTTGCCCAGCGCCTCGAGTTCACCGTCAAGCTTTAACACCCTCTTTTTAAAGCAGTCTTCACTTCTAGTCAATCAGATATATCATTTGCCTGAGGATTTCCTAGTATTCACCGGTAGACCTAACGCAGGGAAGAGTAGTATCATACGAGCCATAACCGGGCTTAAAGTTATAGTCGGTAAGGAACCAGGGACAACAAGAAATATTGAGCAATATTCACTCGCCAAAGGGTTAACCCTTGTTGATATGCCTGGGTATGGTAGAAGTCTCCGCGGTGGGCGAGATTCGGAGGATAATACCAAAGATCAGATTTTAGATTTTCTCAATGAAAACTCTTCAAGGATCGTGCTAGCTGTTCACGTCGTTAACACGAGTACATTCATTGAGACTGTGGGGCGACTCGGGAAAAAAGGCTTCATTTCTGTTGACGTTGAGATGGTTCATTATATGAAGAGAGATCTAGGGATCTCTGCTATCGTTGCGGCAAATAAGATCGACAAGTCGGGAGAAGCGGAGATCAGGGACAACCTTGATGCCCTAATCGAGGAAATGGGACCGTCTATCAAAGTTTTCCCAGTGAGCGCTCGGACTGAGAAGGGAATCGGAGCCCTCAAAGACGAAGTGCATCGTCGCTTAATAGATAGAGGTCATAAGAACCCCTTTGAGTTAATCCGATAGTTTACTGTTCGCAGGTTTCAACACCTTTAGCACTTACCGCAAAACGTGCTTTCTCCTCAGGGAGGTAAGGTGAGTCGATGATATGAGCGATGCGTGTATTCTCTTTTCCTTTCCTGAGGTAGACGCGGTGGGTACATGCGTGAGCCATTACGTGGCCTCCTGTTGGTTTATTCGGGTCACCGTAGGTAGTATCCGGTTTAGCCTGAACCTGGTTTGTGAGAATAACGGCGAGGTTGAATGCTTCTGCAACGCGTAGAAGAGCGCCAAGACATGAGCCTATCTTCTGCTGTC
>JBFYNP010000100.1:0-2766 GCA_041304325.1 Candidatus Bathyarchaeota archaeon | reverse complement strand
AGCCACAAGCACGTCATCCAGTTTACCGTTTAGCTGGTTATGGGAGAAAATCAATTCTCTTCTGCCTGAGGGCGTGAAGGGCTGGCTTGAAAGCTTCCTCTCCTCCAAACGTCAGATTGTTATCGAGCAGAAAACAGGCTCAATCTTCAAGTTGACGAAGCTCGAAATATTCGCCTATGCAGCATCTCTAGTAGTGATGACTTTCGCTTTTTCGTACGCAGGTGCAGGAACAGTAGACCAATTAATCATTCTTATACCCTCTGTGCTCGCTACAAGCGTAGTTGTGGGAGTAGTTAAGAATCTTATAACGGAGATTTACGCTAGAATGAACGGAGTCTGGGCTGAGCACCGACTCTGGTACTTTGGGCTTGCCACTTTCTTATTCTCAACCTTCGCTTTCCGGACACCGTTTTCATCTCCAAGCCGTATCGTAAACCATTCCCCCAAGTTCAATGAACGGTCCCAAGGATTAGTTGCCTCCGCATCCGTTATAGTGTCATTGATCTTTGCAGGTATATTCTACGCCCTTCTTTTCTCCGGCTTTTCATACATTGGAAGCATAGGTTTAGCGATGTGTCTTCTCGGAGCAGTTTTTGACACCATACCGGTGGCACCTATGAATGGGCGAGACATATACGATTGGAGTAAACCGATGTGGGCTACACAATTCCTTATAGCCCTAATCCTTTATGTTGCTTGGTTAACTATACTGTAACCCGTGTAGTTTTTTAAATCATAGGGATCCTGTAATTCCCTAAAAAATGGTTAAATAAGAATATGGATTAATGGTATATGAATTATTATGTCTGATAAACTGACTCAGGAGAAGATGTTAGCGGAATTAACAGAAATCAAGGAATTACTTAAACCTAAACCAGCTCCACCTCCTCCACCACCTGTTAAAAAGACGTTTTCTGAAGAGTTCATGGAGTTCCTCAACAAGTATGGTGTAATCGGTTTAGCTATCGCTTTCATCATAGGAGGTGCCGCGGGGAGATTAGTCTCCGCGCTAGTAAACGATCTGCTGATGCCTGTGATCGCGGTCATCATCCCAGGGGGAGAATGGCGAACAGCTGTCTTCCTAGTTGGACCGATAAAGTTCCTAATCGGCGACTTTGTTGGTGTGCTCATCGATTTTCTAATCATCGCGTTAGTGGTCTTCCTGCTGAGTAAGCAGCTCGCGAAGACAAAACTCAAGTAATCAATTCTTTTCACTGAACTTTTCCCCTTCAAGATCTACCGTTGTATGAACCTGAAGGATACACTCATAGTGATTAATGTTAATATAAACTAACAAGTATTCGCCAGAGATGGTACACTATGAAAGTAGACAACAAGGTAAAAGCAGAGGTTAAAGCGACGCTTAACGAGTTCACCGCAGCTTACGAGGAGCGCAAGATGAACAAACTTGCGGGGCTCTTTGTAGCGAACTCCGAAGTCGTTACGTTAGGAGCTAACGCTTCCAAACATGCTGGAGCTGCGAAACAGGCAGGACTAGCAAAGCAGGCAGGAGCGGCGAAACAAGCAGGCGCTGCAGAGTTGAAGGCGCGGTTCGAGCAGGATTGGGCTCAGCGTGAGGCAGGTGCCCTCAAGTTCGGTGCAACAGAGATTTCTTTGGTTGGTTCAGTCGCTTACGTGCAGGCGGATACTGTCCTTCATATGAGGGGCGCTGCAGGTGAGGAGAAGGTAAACGCTAGGTTCACCGCAGGGCTTGAGAGGCAGGGCGATAAGTGGAAGTTCAATCAGATGCGTTTCTCTCTGCCAGACAGCCATGAGGCAGCAGGCTACGCTGCCGGATATGCAGCCGCAGGACACGCTGCGGCGGGCCACGCAGCTGCAGGACGTGCTGCAGCAGGTTATGCTGCTGGAGCTCATGCTGCTGAAGGAAAAGCTAAGCGACTCGAAAGGTAAAAGAGTCCTTGGGTTTCCACCCTTCACACATTTTTATGGTCACACGACCATCTCTGAAAACGTGTAGTTGATCAAATTTGGGAGTTTATCGAATAGTTTATGGGATATATTTGTAATTTATCCACCAGAAACAGTTACCTTTGTAGACTTGTTTCTCCGAGACGTCTTTTGAATGCTTACCAAATATTTCAGTGATCTCTTGTACCTCAAAATAATTTTTGACGATCAGGTGCTTGCTGCCATCGTTGAGGGTTCTCAACTTGTAGGTGTTGAGGTCATTCGGTTTTCGGATGAGTTCGCCTCCAAGACCATCGATGTATGTGTTGTCTGCGATGAATACTTGAGCACCCGGTTCTAGTTGCCTGTGAAAATGATCTATCCAGTTGCTGATCCTGTCTCTAGGGATGTGGCTAAGCCAGAAAGATGCTAAAGCGCCTGTGAAGGTTACGTCCGGGAAAAGCATGTTGTATGCATCCATTTTGAGGAACTCCACCAGACACGAGTACTGTTTCGATCTAGCTATCTCGAGAACAGTTTCGTTTACATCGATGCCGGTTATGCTCTTCGCAACTGTGCTGAGTTTTTGGGTCCAGTAACCGGTTCCACAGCCCACGTCGAGGATTCTTTTATCCTTAAGGATTTGAATCATTTTCTGCCCCATTTTGATTTGTTCCTCTTGGCGATGGGGGTCTCTCCAATCATAGACCTGCTCGTATTCTTTTGCCCTGTCCCGGTAATAACTAACCATATCTACCGGTCGCTCACTGCTCATGTGCAGTTTAAGGCGCTTAGAATTAATCAGCTTATCCAAGCGCTTACAGTTTATTGGAGTATTGGGGCCTAAGGCCCCATTGT
>JBFYNP010000099.1:0-6357 GCA_041304325.1 Candidatus Bathyarchaeota archaeon | reverse complement strand
GTGTAGCGTGTGGTCCAGTTTGTTTCTTCTTGTGTTGTGTTGTTGAAGAGTTTTGTGAAGGTTTCTTCTTTCATGTTTCCTTCTCTGTAGTGTTTTATGAGTTTCAGTTTAACGGATGTTATGTGTGCTAGATGCTCTACGACGTCACGCGAATAACTATCAGGATCTAGTGAGCCATTTTTCTTTGGTTCTGTTTCAGGCATTTTAATAATAAATTTCTCCTTAAAGATAAAATATTGTGTATGTTTTTTACTTATCACACAAAACAAACCCAATATGTGAAATCAAATAAAAATTAATACCGTAAACGCTATTAGGAGTCCGATCGTAGTTAATCCATCGCTAATACTTGTCTCGATAGGTATAACAAAGTTATCTGGATCTAATCCTCTTTTTCGGGTGATAATTGCTGTAGCAAAACTGATTATTATTATGACTGGAACTATAATCATGTGTGTGAAGAACACTTCTTCAAGTAGTCTAGGGAGCTTTTCAATTCCGTAAACGATGCTGCTCGTTAGCGTATATAAGATAAACATTATGATTGATGCTGTCCACGCGCTACCTATCTCCCAAAGGTGAGAAGTAATTGCTTTAAACTCGGTTTCCATGACGCCTATCGCCATTTTGGTTGTGGCGGTTGAGCCGATTATCGACCCAACATCTCCAACTGTATCGATTAGTGCAGGGTATATCATGAAAACTTCCGGTCTTTTTCCAATTTTTTCAATGATGCCGTTGAGGGCTGTACCCGTTATGTTAACGATAATGGATATTATCAATAGTGTAATCATATACTCTTTTACGGTTGATACAAATTCCTTCTTTTTATATATATCTTTAATTAAGTATAGTACCCCTAGGATAAATAATGCGTTAATTAGACTGAATATGTATAAGCTTTCTCCTGGAAGTTGAATTACTATGAAGAGAACTCCGATATATATTGCGGTGATTATAAGATCAGCAACGGTTGAAACAATAGGATAGACGATAACATCCGGATCCAGACCCTTATTAAAAGAGGTTACCGATATCCAGAATGTTAATGGTGAGATCACGATGATGCTCATCCCCATTGATGCAATAATCACGGATAGAATTTTAAAGAACTCAGAAAAATGCGTCCCCGTTACAAGAATACACACTACAGACCCTAGTGTACCCATTACCAAGGCACTGATGAGCGTTAATGCATTTACCGTGTTAAGAAGGACATATGATTCTGTCGTGTTTTTAAAGATTCTAGGTTTTATTGTTCCTAAATGCAATGCGGTGCTTAGACGTCCTGCATAGAGGCCACCGATTGCCCCTCGAATGCTTAGGATCCCTGGATAAATTAATAGAGCCCAAGGGATTGTATCGAAAATACCAAGATTATATGCTACAACGCCGCCTGCTACTAAGCCTGCTACGTTGAATAGTAGTGAGAACAATGCTTGCCCAGTATCTCGAAGGAACCGTTTGGGTTTGGTTAGTATCTGAGTCGTCACTGGTCGCCTCCATTTCTTGTTCTCCTCCGAAACTGCTCTAATCTATCCGCGAAGGATTACATCGCCTTTAAGGGTTTCTAAAATCATATCATATTTTAACCTAATATGAGAATTTTTTTAAAGAGTCTAAAGGCTGTAAAAATTTTTACATCAACTACATTTACCGTGATTTACATTGCCATGTTTTCATTCTATTGTCCAATAACTAGATTTTTGAAAGCGTTCAAGCTGTCTGCGTATCCTGATGCGATTAGAGTATCATTTAATTGAAGAATTGTTGAAGCTTTAGGTCGCACCCATTTATCATCACGTTTGATTACTAGGAGCCACCAACCGATTTCTTCAGGTAACTGTGCATCCTTTAGCGTTTTTCCGATGAGCTGTGAGTTCTCGGAAATGGTGAATCTCTCAACTGTCTCATCTGCGCTACGAATCATCATCTTAAGAACTGGATGAGGTTCAATCCCTCGGAGCACCACTTGAGCAATGATAGATGCTGCACGAGTTATTCTCTCCGACGCCATCCCCATCCTTATCAAACCTACCAGACTGCTAGATTCCTCTAAATGCAGTTGGCAACTAAGTAGGATATTCTCGAATTCAAGATTAAGATCACATACCCTCTTGTAGAGTAGCTGGACTTCCTCGGCTATGAAAGGGCTGTTGAATAGAAGAGATGAATAAGCAAGGTCCATCGCGAGTTCCGAACTGTTTTTTAACTCAACTAGCTGATTGGTGAGTTTTTCGAGAGTTTCTTTATCACTCAAGTGACTCAACCTCTCCCAATGCTGCTTTTATTAAGATCTCAAGGCCTTCCTGAGTGCCTCTCGCGACTATGCCGTCACCTGGTACAATTATTTCTTTTCCGGCATTGATAAGCCAGTGTTCCCCTCGTTTTATAGCAATTATATCTGCGCCTATTTTTCTCGCTAAGTGAAGTTCATCAACTGTTTTTCCTTGAAGCATTGATTTCTCCTTCACGTAGGAGTACTCCAGATTCTCTTCAGTTCTCTCAAAAACCTCCTTTACTATTGAGTGAACATTAATTCCTCGTAAAACTAGATCTGCAATATCTCCAGCAGCGTCTCCAATTGAGTTGGTGAGAGCACCTACTCGTTGTACCCCTGCGAGAGCTTCTGCAGTTTTCTTATCTCTAGCTGAAAGCATTAGGTTCATGTTCAAGAGATAAACTAGGTCATCCATTTTGGAATCCAGTAACTTTACCTCTTCGGCGAGAGCTTTGTTATTCAATAAAGCGGAGCTGTAAGCAAGATCGATCATTAGCTCACTAATATCCTTCATTTCGATGAGCGTTTCCCTCACTGGTTTCGCTCTATAGTTAACTTTCTTAACTTGATTCAATCAATCACCCTGATCGGGTAGCTTGTTCTCCCGATTACTAGATACTATATAAACGGTAGTTCTACTAAACTTTTACATTTCCTACGCTAAAATATTTTCCAAGTTGAGTTATTCCCGATTGTGATGCTGTTTTAGAACAAATAATATTAGTTCAAAGTCTAGTTTACCGCTCGACAAACGATTCATATACGCACAGCAAGCTTCTCCCTAATGACAGAATCGAGGACCCTCGAAATCGAGGGAGTGCGTTATACGGTTCGAGGGTTGATCTTCGAAGAACTTGTCCATTTAGGGCAGGAAGGCTTAGAGGGAAAGGATGAACAGACGGTTATTAAGGAGATAACGCAGTGCTGTCTTGTGGCTCCTAAAAAGAATTCTTATGAGATCGATTGTATGGGCGGTGAGGTTCTTACCCAAATAGCCCGTGCAGTTCTAAAAATGGCGTAGAAAAACTGTAAATTCGCTTTCAAAACGAAGTAGAACAGTTACTAATTTAGGATCATTTCCTTGTTTTCCGCAATGATTTTCAATGAAAACCTCCTCGATAACAGCGATGTTAAACTCTACCCAGATTCGCAGCTTAATCGAACAGCAACTATTGATATCGGATTTTATTGACCTTAACACTCAGCTTCAACCCGCCGGATTCGATTTGAGCCTAAAAGAGGTTCACGCCTATAATGGTGCAGGAGCAGTTGACTATAGCAATAAAGAGCGAAAGATTGCTCCTACAACACAGCTTAAACCTGATACAGAAGGCTGGTACGACCTAAAACAAGGATGCTACACAGTAGTATACAATGAGATAGTTAAGATGCCTCTCAACCTCGTAGCTCTCGCTCGAAGCCGAAGCACTATCTTAAGAAACGCTGCAGCAGTGGAGACTGCTGTCTGGGATCCTGGCTACCAAGGTCGAAGCAGCAGTCTCTTCGTCGTTGAGAACCCTAATGGCATCCGCTTAAAACAGGACGCCCGTATCGCTCAACTTATCTTCTTCTCAACTGACGAGGTTGAAAAAGGATACAACGGCATATACCAGAATGAACGAATCAAATAGAACAAACACCAAATGTATTGTGGCAGTTGTGTCATAACCTATTTTAAACGGTGCACCCTCCACCCAGCTAACAGGTGAATATTGTGTCTGGTAGTTTATTCCGAAGCCGAATCGACAAAGACTTTGATGACCGCACAGCTAAATTTCATACAAGTGTTCCTGAGGATCTCCGTATCTTTGAAGATGATCTCAACAACACAATTGCTCATGATATAATGCTCCATGAAGCGGGTATTATCCCCAAAAAGGAGCTCAAAATGATCTTATCCTCTTTAGCCGAGATTAGAAAAGAGTGGCTAGCAGGTGAAGTAGAAATCTCTGCAAAGTATGAGGATGTCCACGAGTACATCGAGTCCAAAGTGATTGAGAAGATAGGGATAGAGGCTGGTGGTATGATGCACACTGGACGGAGTCGGAACGATCAGGTTGTTACCGATATGAAGCTCCGTCTGCGAGTCGACCTTCTAGAACTCGCGGAGGCTACACTCAAATTAATCGATACCCTCCACAGGAGAGCCGCTGACCACGCTGAGACTCATATGATCCTTTACACTCATGGTCAACACGCCCAAACTGGGACTTTTGGAGCCTATCTCAGTAACTACGCTGACATCATCACAAGGAACTTTGAAAGGATCATGGAGACCTATAAACGGGTTAACACTAACTCTCTCGGTGCTGGCCCTGTTGGCGGTACAAGCATTCCAATAAATAGGAAAAGGACCACCGAGCTCTTAGGTTTTGGTGGTATCCATGAGAACTCTATCGATGCAACAAGTAGCAGAGACTGGGCGCTCGAAACCGCGGCTGTTTGTGCAATATTGATGGCGGATATGAGTCGAATAGCTGCCGATGTACTTGAGTGGTGTAGCGTTGAGTTTGGATATCTTGAGCTTGCAGACCAGTACTCCTCAAGCAGCAGCATAATGCCGCAGAAAAAGAACCCGAGCACAATGGAGCTCTTACGAGGAAAAACGAGTGAGTCTTATAGCGGTCTTTTTGAGCTCCTAACAATGGTGAAAGGTGTTCCTACCGGATATTATCAGGATCTACAAGAGACAAAACTCACTCTTTGGAGGCTAATAGACAACACTCTAACATGTACAGAGGAGATGAACGGCATGTTAGCCACATTAAAAGTTAAGCCGGAGAAGATGTGGAGACAGGTAGATGGATCCTTTGTCCTCGCGACTGAGCTAGCTGAAACCCTTGTTACAGACGCGAAACTTAGTTTCCGTGAATCTTACAAGGTTGCAGCTGACCTAGTCAACCTAACAATTAGTCGAGGATCAACATTGAATACTTTATCCACCATTGATGTAGAAAACTCCATAGAAAAGTTATATAAGAAAAAAATTATGATCCCACAAAGTTTAGTTGACAAATCCACCGATCCTAAACTGAGTCTTCTAAGACGGAAAAGCCTTGGTTCTCCACATCCCGACGAGGTTCGAAGAATGGTGAAGGAGAACAGCATTGTTGCATTGCAGAACTGGAAAGAACTTAAAACCAAGAAAGCTCTCATAGCTCAAGCGTTAGAGAATCTATCAAAGTTAGTGGAGCATTATCAGCATTACTGAGGGGTTAAAAGCAGGAGTCGACTCTTCTCTTCTGAAACCTCAATGGATCGTAAGTGGCTGTTTTTCGGTGTCGCGGTCGTAATACTCGGCGGATTGGTTGGTTGGGAGATCTGGATAAATATTGCTCATCCCCTCTATAAGATCAGCTCCATAAACCTGTCAAGTGACGTGCTGGGAAGTCCTCGGATCTATAATTACGTGAAAGATGGGGTGATTATTGGCACTTATACGCAAACTACTGAGAGGGACCCGACCTTTGGCGTCGCGTCATTCTTGGTAACAACCGTTGCTGACGTACAGACTGGAGGAAAAAACTTTATTATTAAAACCAGGCTCACCGTAAACTCAGCTGCTACACCTCTCACCTACTTTGTGAACGCAACATTAGATGGGGCCCCTTCATCAATCCGTGTGCAGCGAATGGAGAAAATCTATGAAATTCAGAATACTGTTCAAGGACAGGTATATCCTATGCAGGTTGAGCCACCAAATCCAGTTGTTATAGTGGATAATAACATACCGGCACATTGGGAGCTGATTATTCACGGTGCAGATATGAAGTCAGGTGAACGGTATGAGTTGAGCGCGATTGTGCCCCAGCAGAGCGGAGTTAAGGAATTCGAGCTCTCGATTGACGAAAAAACATCAACAATTACGGTAGAGGGCGTTGAGTACATATGCACAGTCGTAAGAGAGAATACTTCTGATCTTAGCTTCTACCTGAGTGATGGTAAACTCATACGTTACCGGAATCAACCACAGAACATTGAGATCATATTAAAATCAAATTAAACAAGAAGCAATAGCGCCGAGTAGAACTGCATCCCCACCCATCGGTGTAACCACAATATTTGGGCATCTGTTG
>JBFYNP010000098.1:0-3160 GCA_041304325.1 Candidatus Bathyarchaeota archaeon | reverse complement strand
GGTGCGAGAGCGATGGCTGGGGTCGTAAACCGTTTAAATATTCTGCTCAGAAGAACCTTTGCCATATCTGGTTCAGGGAAAGGTGCAGCGATGTGAATAGGAAACACAACGCCGTAATCGTAAAAGCTTTGAAGCTTACGTTGATGCTCGAGAGCATCGTAGAGGTCATCAGTATAGCCGGCGGGTAATTGAGTGGATTGTGTATAGAATGGTTGATTAACTCCTTTATGTGCAGCTTCTGGGAATTTCTTCAAATCATACTCCGCAAATAAAGCGCTGATGGATGCGTCGGGACAGGTCTCGAGGAATATCTTTCTATTTTCTTCCTTTGCAAGTTCATTAATTATTGTTCGAGTTACCTCTAGGATCTTGTAAGCGACCGCTTTACCTCTACTGTTTTCAATACCCTTTCCTGCGAGGTTGCGAACCGCTTCGTCTCCACCTAGAAGACAAATTGCTGTAGACTCGTCCCCCTTTTCCCCGTGTTCATGTACAGCTATATCTACGATTTTTTGAATTTCTTCGAAGAAAGATGCCTCGTTTTTTGCAGTAAGGCTTAGCTGTGGGAGATTTAATGTGATAGCTGAGTCGACACCGTAGATTCTTTCATTTTCTTTATCGGATAAAATGAATATTGGACTGCCCACTGCGTTAGATAGCTCTAAAGCGGTTAATGCAATTTCAGAATCCCAATCTGTTTGAGAAGATATGAGAATCAAGGGGGTGATATTAAAGATATTTTTCTCAATTGCTAATTCTTTTATTGAAGATATTATCGTTTTGTTCACTGGATCTGTTCCAAAATCTGGAGAGGTTAAGTCAAATACCACATCGATAGGATCTGAATTTGAGAATGAGGAGAAAAAAGTCAAGCACTCCAACTTTAAGGTCTCTAAATCCACGTTTCTAAAACATTGAGTTAGGTTACTGACTAGAGTTCTTCTACTTTTGCCTTCATTAATCATTTTTTTCAGGTTTTCAAATTTGCTGGTGTGATTTACCCCTTCAATTGTATTTGCGTCCAAATGGTTCCGTTGACTTTGGTCATTTCCAAGTCCATGAATAAATATGGTTCTGTCATTGTGAGCTTGTTTAGCGATAGTAGTTTCAATAGTCATGGAAATGCACCGGGTTGGATTAACCAGGTGTAGAATGTGGGTGCACCAATAAACCCTTTTAGTATAAGGTTTCCTTAGAATAAATACGTCAAGCTCAATTTACCGATATTTACCGATAATACCAGTAATCACGCTCCCAATACAGGAAATAACTGATATTTCAGTCGTATTAGTTACAAATATACTGATCGGGCAAATATAGCCAAGGCTTTCGTGCGCTTACCCGCGCACGCGAAAAATGCAAAATACAGCAGAACAAAGATGATCGAAAGTGCGATAGGGGCTGTGGGCATTTGAATACCCTATCTGGCTGTCTCAATCGTTTTACTGCTACTCCACAATGACCAGACTAACATCACCACAGCCAACGGCAGGATGATCTGATTACCAATCGCTCCGGGCGGGGTGTGGGCAAAGGTAACCGGCTTCATCGCCCCTACGAGTTCACGCAGAAGGACTTCCAGCACAAGCATCAGCCACATGAACGGGATCAGTGATCGGTAGCGAATGACTGCGAGAAGTTGAATCAGCGCAAAAAGCAATTGCGAACTTCCCCACAGCGCAAAGGCAAAAATAATCCCATCCGCACCCGCCACGGATAGGTTCATTCCAGCAATCGTCCCAGCACCGCCATCGGGTGAGAGCAAATGAATACAACTGCGTACAGTGCTAACAATTGCGTATAGGGCAAAGATGTAGAACGGGATTTTTGTCCCGCGGATGACATTGTCTATTTTGGCGGGCAGTAAAATTTCGAAGAAGGTTTTCATTTTTTTTCATCCTTTCTGGGCCGCGCGCGCAGTTAGCTATATGATTATGGCTAATAATGGTTTAGATAGTGCTTATCCACGTGAGGTGGATTCGAAATTTCATTTAACTATATGGAACTTTATTTTATGGAGTTGGCGAATAATTTTCCCCAATCTTTGCAGTCTTCTAGAACTTTTGGATTTACCTTTATTGAAGTATCGACTTTTTGAAGTGTCTTCTCCTGAACTGAATAACCTAGAGCAGCGACACGAACTTTAAGCCTCTCCTCCACAACGAAGGCACCGTCATAACCGTAGCTGCCGAAAACCGCTGCTTTGCGTCCTTTCAGCTTCATTTTTCCGAGCTTTACATATGATTCAATATGGTCTAGAAAATCTTTCATTTTCCCTGTAATATCGGCATATATACAAGGGCTACCGAATGCGACTCCATCAACTTCACCAAGCAAGCTGAGTGGGAACGGGTCCCCGATCTTTTTTGTTTCTACCTCAGCACCGGTTGAGGTTGCTCCCTCTGCAACCGCTTTTGCCATCTTCTCCGTGTTTCCAGTGTTACTATCGTAGATGATTAATATTTTTACCATGTTACTCCACCTGAGTTAGTGACTGATATTAAGTCGGATTATATATAACTTACCCGTTCCGGTTAATATTCAAATGAAAACAGGGGAGATCACATGCCAGAGTATACTTGGTCGGAGCCAGATCGGGGGCATGGATTACGCTGTTAACCCCTATCTTGGCTGTAGTCACGCATGTTGTTACTGCTACGCTAGATTCATGACCCGGTTGGGGCATGTAGGGGAGACTTGGGGTGACTTTGTAGACGCGAAAGTGAACGCAGTAGAAAAGCTCCGTAGAGAAGTGTTGAAGAAACCTCGGGGGCGCGTGCTTCTAAGTAGTGTTACCGACCCCTATCAGCCGCTTGAGAGACAATACAAGCTTACCCGAGGCTGTCTTGAAATCCTTCAAGATAATGATTTCAACGTGGATATTCTAACAAAGAGCAACCTTGTCCTGCGAGATCTCGATATAATTGGGAAATTCCACGAGATCGAGATTGGGTTAACTTTGACTGCGATGGATGATCGAGTAAGATTAGCTTTTGAGCCTGGTGCAAGCACCGTCAATGAGCGATTAGATGCCTTAAAGAAGATCAGTGATCAAGGGATCCCGACCTACGCTTTCATTGGACCTCTTCTGCCTTACTTGAGTGAAGAAAAACTTGAAGATCTGTTTGACGCCCTCGCCGATAGAGTCAACCGAGTTATA
>JBFYNP010000097.1:0-9689 GCA_041304325.1 Candidatus Bathyarchaeota archaeon | reverse complement strand
CTGCAGACAGACTCGTCCTGATCGACCCCAGAGGAGAGATTCCTCCAGATGTCCTGCTTGACCTTATGGAGAAGCACCTTGAGCCAATCATCTGGAGTGGGTTAGCGTACCAGCATGCTAAATAAAAAACGGGGTCTGAGTGAATCTTGGAGGAGGCTAAACAGGGAAGATACGGCGACGAAGCCGCACCCACGGAGCCTCCGACCTGCCCCGAATGCCTCTCCAAACGCATCTACAAGGACGGGATCAGAAAAAACAACGGCCAAAGGATCCAGAGATACATCTGCCGAGACTGCGGCTACAGGTTCAGCGACCCCTGGGTCAGCCGAAGATCAAACCCAGTTGAATCCTATGAACAATGCAACCAAAGTAACTCAGACACATGGGCTTCACACAGCGGCGCAAAGGAGGTAGAAGAGTATAATAAGTCAAATGAGTCTGAAACTTATCGCCTAGTATGCGCTGACGAGGCGAAAAACTTGGCCGCGACCGAGACAACCGGAACCGTGGTCGCGGGTAACATCTCACAAATCGAAAAAGAGCTCGTCAAGTTCATGTTCTACCAGCGAAACCGTGGAAACAAGGACTCAACAATCGAACGAAGAGAACGATACCTCAAAGAACTAGTAAAACAACAAGGCGCCAACCTCGACTACCCTGAGACCGTGAAGAGAGCAATACACGAAATCAAATGGGAAAGCAACAGATCAAAGAACAACGCGGTACTAGCCTACACACTATACCTCCGAATGAACGGGAAAACATGGGAAAAACCACACTACCAGGAGACAGAGAAAATCAAATTCGTGCCAACGGAGGCGGAGATCGACCAGCTCATAGCAGCAAGCGGCTATAAGACAGCGGCCTTCCTCCAAATCCTGAAGGAGACAGCCTTCAGGCCGGGAGAAGCAGCGTCCCTCATCTGGGATGAGATCGACTTCGTCAGGAAGACAATCACGCTGAATCACCCCGAGAAGGGATCCAAACCCAGGATGCCGGTGGTCTCCGACAAGCTCCTGGGGATGCTCCTGAGGGTTAGGAACACCAGCCCCACGAAGGACAGCAACCGAATCTTCCAGAGACGCGTGGACCACATCAGGCGACAATTCGAGAGGAAGAAACACCAGCTCTCCATCAAGCTGCAGAACACACGCTTCGACAAGATCATGCTGAAGACCTTCAGGACATGGAAGGCGACGACGCTCTACCACCAAACCAAAGACCCATGGTATGTGATGGAGTTCCTGGGCCACAGGAGTCTTCAACACACGAGGGTCTACGTACAGCTTGAAGCATCCCTCTTCACAGCGGAGAACGACGAATGGCACTGTAAGGCAGCGAAGACGCCTGATGAGGCTGTCGAGCTAGTGGAGCGGGGCTTCGAGTTCGTTAACCAGATCGGAACCGTCTACCTCTACAGGAAACGCAAGTGAAAAGGGGGCCCGGTTCAATAATTTGGCGGGCCCGGTGGGATTCGAACCCACGACTATCAACTTCGCAGGCTGATGTCATATCCTGGCTAGACCACGAGCCCTGCACATAGTTACTGCCCGCATAAATAAGCTATACTCATAGAAAGCTAAGGAGGACAAATTAGGTAGTAGAATATAATTAATGAGTCGAGCACGTTTCCGCCTTTTTTTATGGATGTTTTAAGATCTCCAAACCTTTTCGAAGAGTTTTAACCAGTTACCCCCAAGGATACCACTGATCTCATCGTCGCTAAAGCTTCGTGCGAGGAGTCCCTTCGTTAGATTTGGCATATACTCGAGCCAGCCGTACCCCCAATCCTTGTCTAGAGCAGAGAAGTAAGTAACGTCAACCCGGTCAGGATATTTACTGATATAAGCCATACGATCAAGAGTGCTGTTGAAATCCACATCGGAGCCGAAGCCGACGTGATCAGCGCCGACAAGGTTGGCTGTGTATTCGATCTGGTCTACAATGTCATCTGTAAGGGTTGATCCTCCAGCTTTCTTCGCGAAGAAAGGTGTGATACCTATTACTCCTCCTTTCTCGGTGCATGCCTTGATCGCTTCATCGGTTTTCGCTCTCTGCAAAGCGTAATTTGTGAATTCACCGTAGAAGACGTGGCGGTTATTCCATTTCGCCCAGTCACTTAAGTCCCTTGGAGTTGAAACTCTTGGAAGAATATGTGTGAAGCTTACCGGGTCTTTTGATAAATCGATTGTCTCCATACTTGTGGCGTCTCCGCTGTGGCTTAAGTCGATGAGAACACCGAGCCGATTCATCTCTTCAACAAGCTTTACTCCATAGTTGCTTAGCCCTGCGTTGCCCCGCTCTACGCATCCATCGCCTGCTGCATTTCGATTGTTATAGGTGATTTGCATCACACGAACACCGTAGTCGTACGCGATTTTAAGAAAATGTGTATTACCCTCGAGGAAGCTGCTATCTTGAGGCCCAAAGATTACTCCATGTTTATGCTCTTTTTTCGCACTCTTTATGTCCTCGGCTTTTCTCACTATGAAAGCTTTTTCCTTTGTTTTCTCAGCCCAGTCGTGGTACTGGCTGAGTTCGTTTAAGGCATCAGTAAGACTGTGTTGCATACAGACGGTAGCGTTGCTGGCTGTTAGACCACCTTTCAATAAATCATCGATCCATATATCTTCTCCAACATAGTCGAGGTAACCAACGAGACTAGCATCAATCATTATGCTCCTACTATGGAGAGCTTTGGCGTGGTCGATCTCATCCTTAGATAGATCAAGGTAACTACGCATAATAATCGCCTAAGATGAGAGGTTCAATAATAAAAAACTGGTTATGAAGACGCGGTAATAAAATTATTTCCATACATTATTGAATAACTTGATCCAGTTAAGGCCGAGGATTTTCTTGATCTCATGGTCGCTGTAGCCACGGGCTACGAGTCCCATGGTGAAGTTAGGCATTTGCTCCATCCAGCCGTACCCCCAGGATTTGTCCATAGGTGTAAAGTAGTCAACGTCAATTCTGTCAGGGTTTTTCCAGATGAAGGCAGCGCGTGTGATGCTGTTGGGGAATTCAAGGTCGCTCCCAAAGCCGGTGTGATCAACTCCTACAACGTTGACGGTGACGTCGAGCTGATCCATAATATCGTCTGTTAGAGTGCTGTTTCCACTTTTCTTTACGAAGAATGGTGTTACTCCGATGACTCCACCCTTCTCAGCGCATGCTTTCATCATGTCATCGGGTTTTCCTCTCTGCTTAGAGTAGGCTACAAAGTCTCCCCAGAGGCTAGTGCTCCTGTTCGCCCATTCAGCGTAACCACCAGGTTTCTCGGGGGCTGTCTTTCGAGGAATTATATGGGTGAAGCTCACCGGTGCTTTTGACTGGTTAATAGCATCCCAGCAGGTCTGGTCTCCTGTGTGGCTGAGGTCGATTAGGATTCCCAGCTTGTTCATTCGTTCTACAACACGTTCACCGAAGATTGTGAGGCCTGCATCTTGCTTCTCCCGGCAGCCGGTTCCAACCTCGTTCTGCCAATTATACGTCAGTTGACATGCCCGCAAGCCGTACTGGTATGCGACGTCGAGGAAGTCGATGTTTCTCTCGAGGAACATGCTATCCTGGGGACCATACATGATGCCATGCTTCCCCTCCTTCTTCGCCCTCTCGATGTCAGCAGCCTTTTTCACGATTAGGACGCGTTCTTTATTCTTCTCTGCCCAGTGATTGTGCTCCATGAGCTCTTTGAGGGCCTCTGAGAAGCTTCGCTGCATGCAGACTGTGAGGTTTGAAGCGGTGAGGCCGCCTTTCATCACATCATTTAGCCACATATTCTCCGCGACGTAATCGATGACGGCGACTATGCTGCTGTCGATTACTATGCTTTCCCTGTGGAGGGCTAGGGCATGCGCCTTTTGATCCTTACTTAGAGCAAGGTAGCTGTTAGATGCCATGCTTAGGTATGTGTGTTGAGGTTAAAAGATTGAATGGTATAATCGCTACGCTGTTATACTCTAGGAGGAGGATAAATCAGCGTGACTTCATATCTCGATGCGTCTTCGCGTCTTAAAGTGCTGTATGTCACAATCTTTCTAACCGCTACAGGTTTAGGCACAACATCGTTCCTGCTCCCTGTATATGCGACGAGTCTAGGCGCCAACTACATAGACCTGGGGGTTATGGGAGCCTTTCGAAATATAATCTATACTCTGATGACGCTTACGGTTGGCTTTCTTCTCGACAGATATGAGAGGGTTAAGATCTATCTGAGTTTCATGGTAGTCGGTGTCGCAGTTGTCGCGTTATTCGGTGTTATGAATCAAGTTTGGCTTCTTACAGCGTGGAGCAGTCTACTCGGTCTCGTATCCGCGGCGTTCTGGGTGACAGCTAGCACACTTACAGCTGATATCTCGCCCCCTGAGAAGCTATCCCAATCAATGGGCAGGTATAATCTATCCTGGATTCTGGGTTTTGTAGTTGGGCCCACTCTAGGTGGCTACATCTCCAGTATTTTCGGATTCCAGCAGTTATTTCTTTTACTCTCCGGATTCATAATAGCGAGTATCGCTGTGATCTGGTTGAGGCTTAAGCCGGGGCTTGAGCTTCGTAACCAAGGAGTTTCTAAAGGTTTCAACTTATCTTCATTGCGGGGGCTTACTCTCGCCTATCTTACACTTATTCCGTTCACCGTGATCTTGGGGATCTATATGGCGATCATGCCTGGATATCTAAAGGCTGTAGGGTTGACTCCTGCACTTGTAGGGCTACTTATCACCATGACAAACAGCGTCCGTGGCGTTGGATTCTTCAATGCAGAGCGATTCGTTGCTTGGGGAACAAGAAGGTCAGTTTCCCTGGCATCTATCCTCCTCTTCGTGGGGATGCTTGTGTTCTCATTCGCAGGATCTTTAATCGAATATGCGGTACCGTTAATTCTATACGGTGCAGCAGCAGGCATCATGACACCGATTATGCTTGATTTTATAGCAAAAAGATGTGATAAAGGGAACCTAGGGGCTGCAATGGGGCTTCACGAAGGTGTTTACGGAGTGGGTATGTGCCTTGGACCTTTAGTAGGTGGCGCTGTAGCTGAGGTCTACGGTCCACCACTTCTATATAGGCTCTTATCGGGATTAGCTTTGACGATGCTGCCGTTAGCCTGGATGCTCATGCGAAACGGGAAAACACAACTAAGGTAAATTAGTTTTTAAGAAATATCTGAGGTTCACTGGTTAAGGTAGTGTTCTTAAAAACTCTATCTCAATACCTGCTTTTCCCCCAGTAACCTTCAGTTAAATCGAAGAGATTCTTCAGCTTACTTCTGCCAACAGCTGCCTCCAACTGCTCCTGTGCTAAATCAAGGATACGATACTCATCTATGGTGAGAACTTTCCTCCCTTCCATCAAAATATTGCCATCAACTATGACTGTATCAACATCCGATCCACTTGCGAAATATGTGACTCGATCAACCGGCATGTTAAGTGGGTAGAGATGCGGCTTGTAAGCGTCAAGAATTAACAAGTCAGCCTTCTTTCCTGACTCGATGCTTCCGAGTTCCTTTTCGACTCCAAATCCTTTTGCAGCGTCGATTGTCGCCATCTCAAGCACTTTCCCTGGTGGAAGTATGCGGTCATCGCGGTAGTGTCGGCGGTGATACCTCATAGATTGGAACATGTGACGGAACATGTCAAAGCTCCGGTCAGGGGCTCCAGCGTCGCTACCCAACATCACAGTCACACCAGCATCGATGAGCTCCGGAACCGGGCACCTCCCCATTATTGAGGCAACAGCACTAGGGTTATGAACAATTTTTGTGCCCGTTTCAGCACATATCCTGATCTCCTCAGCAGTGAGTTCTGTTGAATGTGATAAGAGGGCATCCGGGCCGGTGAATCCTAGCTCATCGTGGCAGAACTTTATTGTACCCCTACTGTGACCATCCTGTGTAAAGAGCAATTTGTTACGCCTTGATATATCGCGAATAATGTTAGCCTGCTCCTTTAAGTCGACAAGGTGAACACCTGTGATAGGTTTAATTTCAGGGTGTGATGTGGGGAACATTAGAGATACTTTCACTATCTCACCTTGTTTTCTCTCTGATACAATTTTATTGCATGTTGTGATCTGCTCCTCGAAGCTGATCATGTGATCCCGTCTCGCGTCACCCGACCAGTTAGAGTATAAGCTCGGATAGGGCGGTCTTCTAGGTCCAACGGCAACGTACTCCCTTACACCTATCTCTTCAGCCGCCTTGCAGTGTAGTAAAGTATACACTGGATCATCGACGCGCATAACCGAGTCACCTCCACCCATAAACGTCATGCCTGTAGTTGTACCGAATTTTAGCCGCTCAAGGTTGAGAAGTAAGCCATCTGCATACCAAAAATCCTCGTTTGAAGCTTGGGAATAGAACACCTCACACGCTTTATACCATACATCATTGTGCATCCCGAGTCCTCTCAGCAGGCTATGACCAGCATGTGCATGCCCGTCCATCAACCCGGGTAGAATAATTTTCTTTTTAGCGTCAATGATGATATTGGCGTCATATGCATCCAAGAGCCTTGCTGAGTCACCTACATCTAGGATATGGTTTTTCTCAATCGCCACGGCACCGTTCTCGATTACCTCTCTACGAGAGTTCATCGTTATTACGGTACCACCCTTGATCAATATGTCAGCCATAAATGATTAAAGAACATAAACAGCTTTAAAGAAAGTGATTAAAATAATTCTTCAATAATCCCGTTTATTAAATATCTTCAAGAAATGTCTCTATTTCCACACTTTCTTAAAGAGATTAACCCAATTCACTCCGAGGATCCCCTTGATTTCATTATCGCTGTAGCCACGAGATACTAGCCCTTTAGTGAAATTGGGTATGTGCTCTAGCCAGCCATATCCCCAGCTCTTATCCATAGCTGTATGATACGTCTTATCTATTCTGTCCGGGAACTTCCAGATATAGCAGCCTCGGGTGACAGAGTTTCTGTAATCAAGGTCTGATCCGAAGCCAACGTGCTCCGCACCGACGAGATTAACGACGTAATCCACTTGATCCATGAGATCATCTGTGAGAGTGGTTTGTCCGCCCTTCTTAGCAAAGAACGGCGTCACCCCTATCATACCTGCTTTCTCAGCGCATGCTTTCAAAGCCTCATCTGTGCGACCTCTGCCTAAGGCAATCTTGACGAATTTATCTCCACCAGCCCACTTAGCGTATGGACTGTGATCTCTAGGGGTTGTAGCTCTCGGAATTACGTGAGTGAAGCTTACTGGTTGCTTACTCAGTTCGATGGTTTCCATGGTGCTCTTATCACCAACATGACTGAGATCGATTAGCATTCCACGTTTGTTCATAGACTCGACGAGGGATACACCGAAATTGGTTAAGCCGCCATCGACTCGGTCCCAGCAGCCATCTGCGGCGTCGCTTCGATTGTAGCTAAGCTGCATGATCCTTACACCCATCTGCCAAGCAATCTCCAAGAAGGCAGTTTTTGCTTCTAAGAAGAGGCTATCCTGGGGGCCGAGTATGATTGCGGTCTTTCCCTCCTTCTTTGCTTTGATTATGTCTTCCGCTGTCCGGATGATTAGGGTTTTAGCTTTCTTCTTCTCAGCCCAGGTGTGGTATTCTGCGACCTCAGCCATTGCTTCTGAAAGGGTACGCTGCATACAAACTGTAGCGTTACTCGCTGTTACACCACCCTTTAACAGGTCCTCGAGCATCATGTCTTCTCCTACGCCTTCAATGAAGGCAACAATGCTCGTATCAATAACCACGTTGTCTTTATGGAGTGCTTCTGCATGCGCTAACTCGTCTTTAGTCAATGAAAGATAGCTTCTAGGAGCCATAGATGATGTACAGCATTAACGGATAAAAAAGGTACCACCTAACGATTTGGAGACACCAAATAAAAACTGGGAGATACATTTCTTCAAAAAATGTAGGTTAACAAGTTATTATGGGATTTGTAGTAAGATGTCCATTGACTAACGAGAAAATCTTAGATCCAGATATAATTTAATTATTCAGGAGTTTTTGGGATACAGTGCTCGATATGTACTTTGGAAATATTAGTCTCTATTTCATAACGATTTTAACTTGATCGAGTTTACCTCTGAACACCTGTAGTACCTTGTCAAAATTGCTTTCAAGACAGTAGAGCCTATTCAAAGTTCTCCAATTATTATGGAGACTAATGATGTGCCGCTTCTCGTCAACAGTAATCTTCACTATTTCACTCCAAGAGTAGCTTCCAGCTTCTCCACTCATAGCTAGAGCTCCGGCACCTACAGTGCCTGGCTTACCGGCAAGTACTCCAAGTACGATAGCTGCCTTATTCCACTTTTTACCCGTGCTACCCGATTCGTATGATACACCTTTTTGCCCTACAGAGAACCTGGCGTCGAAGCCGTTCCCTAAGATTAGGCAGGCGATTGACATTACCACTAGCATTATACCTCCAATTAAACCAGAGAACTGGATTGCCATAACTAAATCCCTCGTGATAACTATCATCAGGGCTAAGAGGATAGTGCTAGCTATTCCTAGAACCTTGATCATGTCCCACATGAAGTACCGGTTAGTAAGAAGCGGGAATCTTGTATCCCATATTATGATGTCTTGGTCGGTGCGCATGGTTTTCCCCGATTTAATTAATGTCATGTGTTGAATGTTGGTGGGCCGGGCTGGACTTGAACCGGCGACTTCCGCCGCGTAAGGGCGGCGTCCTACCTAGCTGGACGACCGGCCCCACCGCAGAATTAACCGGGGCTCGATTATTTATGTTTAAGGTATTTGAATCGGCATTTAGCCTGCAATTAAGACTACTATTAGATTGAAAGCAATATGGAAAGAGGCGGGGAGAGCTAATCCTGGGCTGTACAGATAAAGGTCAGCAACTGCCCACCCGAAAACCGCTCTGATTAAGATTATAGCAAAGATTCCTGGAGAAGGGGATGATACACCGAGAAGAGCTGAGACGACATCTCCATGACATAAGGCGAAAGCAAAGCTAGTTAATACGATTGGCAGGATGGCTCTTTTAAAAAATGGGAGCCGCTCATGTTGATTGAGACTTCGGAAAGTTGGCTTTCCAATAAAAACGGAACCCAATAGCGTGACCCTGAAGAATAATTCCTCTAAAACAGGTAGAACTAGACTTCCTCCCGCAATTAATGATGCTTGAGGAAAGTTATTCTGGGTGTAGTAAAATAGAACCCCAAGAAGTATAGAATATGAGAGTAGAACCACTCCATGGGAGCTTAGGTTAAGTCTCTGGAATAAGGAGTTGCCTTCTCCGAACCTGATCCAAGCTAACGAGGCTATGATTAGGTAAATCGATAGAACTGAGAAATGTATCCAGAAGGGTTGAGGGTTAAGCGTAAAAAATACCTGAAAGAGGAAAACCATGAGCAGCAGCGAACTCCTGAAAATGGTTTTTCCTCTTTGATCCAAATTAAAACAACCTTTTACGAGTGGGTAATAATAGCTAGAAGATTAGTTGGGCTTAAGTTTTCTGGATTAGCTAATAAATAATAAAAATTGTGTGTTCATTTCCTATTTTTAATAGCTGTATGTTTTAAGCCAGCTTGTTGATCATCGTATCGGTTGCGATGCCTCGGGTTAGCAGACTAGTGTCCGGGAAGGTCCCGACCGACGTGCTTAAACTGTGCGTTTTGCCGTACCTTGGAGTACATTCGGATAGGGTATTAAAAGGTCCAGGAGTCGG
>JBFYNP010000096.1:0-28737 GCA_041304325.1 Candidatus Bathyarchaeota archaeon | reverse complement strand
AATAAGTACAATTTTTATCCTAACACTCTATATCAGGGCAAATGGTTCGAGTCGTTGTCAGTGGTATCCCTCGTGGTTATCATTACCCTCGCCCTGATGGGAACTGGCTTCAAGAGAAACATATTACACAGATTAAGGCATTATCGCCCGAGATCGAGCTCTTAGAAATACCCGCTAATCAAGTAATGAATCATAAAGGTGTTTTGAAGGGTTTCGATGTTTTACTAGCTGAAGGTGGTAACAGGGATCATTATGAAGGTGAGCTTGACTGGGAAGACTATTGTAAATTTTTCACACCTCAGCTTAAATGGGTTCAATTATGTAGCACAGGATTCAGCGATAATATTACTCCTGAGATTATTAATGGGCTGACAACGCTGACGAATAGTCCTGGGATTCACACAATTCCTATTGCTGAGAGTGTAGTCGCTGCGATGCTGGAGCATGCTAAGAAATTTGGTCAACGTCGTTTAGATCAAGCAAACAGATTATGGCGTCAAGTCAAATGTAACGATTTGGAAGGATCAACTATACTCCTAATTGGCCTTGGAAACATCGGTGGGCGTATTGCTATGCTCTGCAAGGCTTTTGGAATGAATGTAATTGGAACTCGAAGAAGAAGTGAACCAGTGCCAAATGTGGATATTGTATTCCCAAATGATGAACTCGCTCTATTTATACCTCAAGCAGATTTTATCGTGGTTGTTTCACCCTTAACTCCAGAGACTGAAGGTCTCCTCAGCCGGGAGCTGCTCAATAAAATGAAGAAAACAAGCTACTTTATCAATGTCGGGAGGGGACGCGTTGCTGATGAGAATGCTCTCATAGATATACTTAAGGAGAAAAGGATCTCAGGTGCCTATCTTGATTGTTTTGGTGTAGAACCTCTTCCAAATAGTCACCCTTTCTGGCGACTTGAAAACGTCTTTTTAGTTCCACACGATAGCCACAGTTCACCTAAGATCGGTGATAGACTCGTGGACCAGTTTTGTGAGAATTTGCGGAGATACGTGAACGGCAGCAAACTCCAGAATATATGTGATCCACGTCGAGGCTACTGATCCGCAACGATTTTCTGTCGAATCTCTGTTCATTAATCATGAATCTTCTTTATGAAAAACTCAACAACCGACTTCAAAAGATAGCTGATGATACGGATGCTATTTTCGGGTTCGCTGTAAAAGATCTGATAACTGGGGAGGAGATCACTGTAAATGGTAGCGAAATCTTCCCAGCAGCGAGTACAATTAAAGTCTCGATATTACTGGAATTTTACCACCGAGTTGAAGAGATGAGCCTTAACCCAAGCGAGCTGCTCGTCTTTCACTCTAAGAATAAAGCTGCAGGTAGTGGCGTTCTAAAAATGTTAAGCGAAGGTTCGGTGACTATGCCTTTGATAGATTATGTCACATTGATGATGACTGTAAGCGATAACTCGGCTACAAATATACTAATTGACCTTCTCACCATGGAGAAAATCAATTTGAATCTGGAGCAGATTGGCTTGAAGGTTACTAGATTGACCCGTAAAATGATGGATATGGACGCTGCTCGAGCAGGACATGAGTTCCTCACGACCCCTATTGAGATGATACGACTAATTGATAGCATATATCGCCACGACAAACTTACACCATTTGCATGCGAGCAGACCCTTCGAGTAATGAAGTTTTCAAAGGAAGGATTGATTCAGGGAGTAATTCGGAATTCGATCCCTGATCAGGTTCCGGTTGCGAATAAATCTGGTTGGCTTAGCGGGGCAACATGTGACATCGGTCTCGTTTTCCAGCCTAATCGTCCGTATGCTGTAACCGTTTTCGCAAAACATATCCCTATTAGTGATAAACACATGTTCCAGACGATTTCTGAACTTACGAAAGCTACTAGGTTTATTCAGGAGTACTTCGAGGAAGTCTCCTCGAGCACATCGTTTGGCCGTAGAGTCTTCTAAGCGACGGGTTTAAAACAGTGATCCGCAGCCCTTTCTTGAAGCGTGCCTCTTTGATTGTAAGTATCACTCATGGAGACGACACAGATGGGTTAACCTCTGCTGCTCTCCTCTATCGTCTATTTAAGGCAAAGGTAGTACTAGCGAATTATGATGATCTGGAGAAGATACTTGCAGAAGTAGCTTCCGACGTCACTCATCTATACATAACCGATCTGAACCTCCGTGAGGCTCTTCTTCCACAGATACAACGGATACGAGGGCACGCTGCAGTTACTCTCATCGATCATCACCCTATGCGCGATGTTGTTAAAACAAAACTCATAGAGCTAGGTGTTAGAGTACTTCACGACACCCGTGACTGTGCAAGTATCCTAGTGTATCATTACTTTAGAGAAATGCTCGATCAGGACGCAGCTAGAATAGCCTCATATGCAGCGATTACCGATATGTTTGAAGAGGGCCCAATAGCTGCGGTCATTCTGGACCATATGGACCGGAAATTCGCTCAGCATGAGGCTCTGATCTTAAACCATGCATTGGGCTGTGACCAATCTGAGTCGTTTAAACGCAATATCGTCAATAGTTTAGCATCATACGCTTATCCTCACCAAATAGCAGAGGCACCTGAGACAGCTCTCAAACAATTAGGGCGCATAGTGGATATGAGGCGTATGATTCCGGAGAAGACTACGAGGAATGGTAGACTCGCTTATCTTGAGTGTAATAGTAGTTTCTCCACAGGAGAAGTGGCTAATATAATTATGGACACATTGGGGGTTGATGTTGGGATGTGTTATAAGATCGAGGAGGATTCTGTTAACATAAGCCTTCGTGGTGAGCGTCGTCTAGCTGAGCATTTAGGTGAAGTTTTATCAAAGCTTTCTGAGAAGTATGGGGGTTTTGGTGGAGGACACAATCGTGCTGCTGGTGCCAAAATCCCGAAAAAAGAGTTAAATGCTTTTATTCTGGATCTTGGTCGGGAACTCAATCATTAAAAGTCCCTCAAATACATCGAAAAACTTTTGATTTTAACTTTTACAGCTCGTTAGTAAAATTATTTTAATCGTTTCTGTTAAATACGGTAAAGTTAGGTTGAGGGTGAGGATTCTGTTTGGTAAGGTTAACTGATATAAGTTGGATGGTTGCTGACAAGTTTTTGGAAAGTATTGATACTCTTCTTGTGCCGGTGGGGAGTACAGAGCAGCATGGTCCTCACGCTCCTCTTGGTACAGACACATATACAGCAGATTTTGTGGCCAATCTCATCGCTGAAAAAACTAGCGTAATAGTTCTACCTACGATTCCGATTGGAGTTTCAGATCATCATCGCCAGTTCACCGGAACTCTCTGGATACCTTCACGACTTTTTCACGATTATATGATGGCTGTAATCCTGTCTGCAGCTAGCCATGGTTGGCAGAAGATCCTCATCGTAAACGGGCATGGTGGGAACTCTCCAAGCCTGCACGAGGTTTGTGAGGAACTTCGTCGTTATCACGGAATTTTTGCTGCTGTTGTGAATGCTTACCCTCCAAAAATGGATGGTCATGCAGGACGTGATGAAACTAGTATAATGCTCCACATTCATCCCAACCTAGTATACATGGATCTCGCTCCTGAAACAACTCAGCATAGTGACCTAGCAGGCATACCTATGAAAGCGCAGCGAATAGATCCAGCTGAATTCGGATATGATACAATAGATCTTAGCCCAACAGGAGTTTTTGGTGCGGCTGGAAAAACCATTAAAGCAACTGAAGCGACACAAGAAATTGGGAAGAAGATCCTTGAAGAATATACAATTGAGATAATTGAGCTGGTGGAGAAAATTAAAAAAGCGAAGCTTGTGGAGCTTCTTCCTAAACCTCATGTTTAGATTTACCAATCTGACTTGCTTGTTATCCACGCTTTAGTATCGGGGTGAAGATTCGACCATTTATTTACGTATTCTTTTACCTGATCAGCAAGTTTGATTGTCTGCTCATAGCCTTGCTTTTTTATGAATTCTTGGATCTCAATTTGGGTTTTTCTTCTAGCAGGCCACTTGTCAGCGTTGGCAACACGGAGAATTAAACGAGAGTAGTTGCTTGCGGCTTCTCGGAGGTTGGAGAGTTCCACCTTATCAAGGGTGTCATATTTACTATGTCCATAACCTCGTCCAGTGTTTAACGCATATGGATCTCCACCATTGCTCCCACAAGGGACACCTTTGAGATAGAATGGCCAGTGGTCACTATATGGACCGACGCTTTGTTTGAATGGAAGATCCGCTTTCATTTCAGATGAGCACTGCTTCATGAAAGGCTCAAGTTCGGGATGGTCGTGAAGTGTAACACCCTTTTTACCCGCTCCACCTGCAGAGTCAAGGTTGAGCATGAATCGACAGTCGTTGAGCTCCTTAGCGTGAGAAGCAGTGTAGTAGTAAGAGCCGTATAGGCCTGTCTCTTCAGCTCCAAAACATACGCATCGTACCCGGTGTTTGAGATTGTTTTTTACCAGGCTGAGAAGACGACCTATCTCCATTACTGTTACTGTACCTGACGCAGGATCAACTGCACCCTGACTAATGTCGTGACCATCATAATGACATCCCACGATTACATGCTCTTTGCTCTTTCTTGTTCCGAGTACATCTCCGATGACATCGTAGGTGGTGACTTCCATATTTTTGTCCGCGGTTTTAATGTTGACTTTGACGGTTCCTTCTCTTTCGATAGTGCGTACAAGGAACATACCGGTTTCATAGTCGCAGCTAATGGATGGGATCACTGGGCTAATTCCACCTGTCTGTGGCCCGTAACCTGGATATTGATTCATAAATATCCAACCTTTTGCACCTGCAAGTATACTGCGAAGGAATTTTTCGCTCCTGTGTAGACTCCTTGGGGCGTTTGGGGGGTTAGCGCTACTTACAAGTACAATATTTCCGTTGATCTCATCTTTTCGTTTCTCATAGATATCAACGCCACCTTCTCCAAGCCAGATTAGTTTGCCTTCGACCTCCCCAGCGATACTGTGGGGAAGACTAATTACCTCAAAGGCCTTTTTCTGGGGGAGGGTCATAGTGAGCTTGGCAGGGCCTCTCTTCCAGCCTGGGATTTTAAAAGGTTCATATTTTGCCTCTAAACCGTATTCTTCCATCTTCTTAACCATGTATTTGACGGATGCAAGATCTCCGGGGGTTCCCGGGAATCTGCTATCATGAACATCGCATAGAACCTTCAAATTTTCCATGGGTTCTGAATCTGTGTAGATCTCAGATACTATCTTCTTGTCGATTTCGAGGTATGGATTCGACAAACATGCACCAGGTTAAGTTAGTTGAAAAACAGATATAAGATTTACATTGCTACTGTTGTTGACGTATTCTTTTTCTCTTTTTTCTTCTGTAAACTAGCCCATACTCCTAAAACGCAGAGCAACGCGGAGACTGTGAAAACGATCTTGGCTCCTCCTAGAAGCTCGTGGTAGACTGCGGGGGTAATCTCAACGTGCCCGATCAGTACCGCGAGAATAATCATGGTAATACCCATACTTGTCATCTGTCCAATGAGGCGCATTGTTCCCAAGGTGCTAGAAGCGACACCGTACAAGCGACGATCAACACTACTCATCACTGCATTAGTATTTGGACTGCTGAAAAATGCAAGGCCACTTCCTAATAGTACTAGGCTTGCGATAATACTCCAAACAAGTGTTATCTCATCGAGGAATGTGAATGAGGCGAGACCAACACCTGTAACCGCCATTCCGATTGATGCAACTTTTTGAGGATCAATCTTATCGGAGAGTTTTCCAGTTATGGGCGATAACACGGCTTGCACGACTGGTGATGCGATCATTATTAATCCTGCATCCTGAGGAGAAAATCCTCGAATGTATTGTAGATAGATGCTCAACATGAAGGTCACGGAGTAGGTACTGCTGAAATTTATGAGAGCTGCGAGGTTGTTGAAAGCGAAAGCAGGATTTTCATTGAAGAGCTTGATTGGTAGAATTGGTTGCTCAGTTCTGTTCTCAACCCAAATAAATATTGCAGCTCCTGCTAAGCCGACAGCAATGGGGATGATGGCAATTATGGCAGGGAGTAAACTGAATCCGTACATTAACGCAAGCAGCGTCCCTGAGTATACAACTGAGCCTCGAACATCAAAATTTTCCCCTCGAGCTTCAGCCCATTCTCCCTCAAGTTTCAGAACCGTAACAACTAGACTTATTAATCCAAGTATGCCAGCCGTGAAGAGTAAACTTCTCCATCCAAAGTTTTGGGTAATCATACCCCCAATGAAAGGTCCTGCGCTTAATCCTACATAAACAGATGCAGCGTTAATTCCTAGGATAGTTCCTTTCTCTTTTGGGGGCGTTACAGAAACGAGGATTGCGATGCCAGTTCCGAATATCATCGCGGTGCCGAAGCCTTGGATTGCGCGAAGTATTACTATGATCCCTGCCGATGGGTAAATGCCAAGAAGAAAACTTGCTATTGAGAATATGAATGTGCCAGCAACATACAGCTTTTTTCTACCAAAGATGTCTGCGAAACGCCCAAAAGGTACAAGAAACATTGCTGAGGTAAGTAAATAGGAAAGGCTAGCCCAACTCATTGTAATAGCATCTAACGTGAACTCTTTGCTAATGCTTGGGAGAGCTATATTGAAGCTGCTGCTGCTAAATGGCGTTAGGAAGCTCGTCAGCGTAACTACAAGAAGTACAATACGGCGATCAACCTGAGCCATTGGGATCCGGATTAATTCCTGTTAAGTCGTTATTATTGTTAACTCAAATACTATTGATATATTGCGTACGCTCTTTCTACATGGATTTGATTTTTTCTGCACTCCTCCCAAGATGATTGATTATCTGGTTCACTAATTCTTACATTTGATGAAGGGGGTTTTGTCATTAGAAAGCGTTTAAGGTCTCGATCATCTTCCTTGAGTTGAGCACTGTTTGAGTATACTTGTATTCACGGATAACCCAAATGTTCTGGAGATACGGCTTGTGATGAAAGAACTCCAGGAGCGAGGTGTTAAAATCCATTTTCTTGCCCCATGGGATGTTAACCTCCCGGAATTTCCGGATATTACATTTGATGCAGCTTATGTACCAAGTAATATGCTCCATAGAGGTAGCACATTCGAGCTACTTCACAGGCTTTTAATTCTACGTGAACTGGAGAAGAAGTCTAAAGTTGTTAATCCGGTCGACTCTATGCTCCATTACTCAAAGGAAACTCTAACATTAAAATTATATAATACTAATATTTTGACCCCAAAAACACTTGTTACTGAGAACATTGATGAAGCTTTTAGATTTGCCTCCAGTCTCCTGAAATCTAAGCGCGATGTTGTAATCAAACCAATCTGTAAGGCTCGTGGTGTCGGTGTAATCAAGTTAAGCGGTATTCGGAGTCGAGGAGACCTTCTCCAGTTCCTCGCTTGGTACTCTAGGGAGCATGCTGAAGGAGTTTACTATCTTCAAGAATTTATCCCAAATAAAGGACATGATATAAGAATCCTAATCGTTGACGGTGAAGTAGTCGGAAGGGAGAAACGATACAACCCCGAGGATTTCAGGTATAATGTTAGTGTAGGGGGATCAGCTGAGGCTTTTAATGATCCAGTTTACGACAAACTTGCCCTAGAAGTCGCTAATCGCGCTGAACTTAAGATAGCAGGTATAGATATTCTTCCTAGTGAAAATGGTGATCCTTATGTTCTGGAGGCGAACTGTTTCCCAGGATATAAAGCTCTAATGGATGCTACCGGGATACCCGTTCACGTTATCATCGCTGACTATCTCCAAAATCTAACTTAGCTTTTTCCTCCTGCGTTGGTCTCTCGAAGTACTTGTAAAGTTTTCTCGGAAGAACTTGGTATTTTATATCTTTGAATTGATCTGTGAGATCGACACTGTTGAATGTGTTGAGAAATAATACTGTTTTATCTTGTTCACCTTGCTTTTTTAACCAGTCAAGTCCCCCGAAAAGTGTCTTCGCTGTATACGTAGGATCTAGCATAAGTCCCTCCAATTCTTTTACTTTTTTTATCATAGCCTGAGCCCCATCAGTGAAGGCTGCATACTCTTTTCCTAAATAATCCTCTAAAAGAATAAGATCTCCGGAGACTACTTTCTTCAAAGGGACGGTCGTATCGATTTCCCGCATGAATCGATTAAGCTCATTAATGCGATCTGCATATTTTTTAGTGGTAATATACCAGGGCATTGAGACGCGGACTCCAATAACCCTAGATTTTAAACCAGCAAGCATACAGCCTAATTGAAGTCCTGGAGCAGTGCCTAGACTACCGGCAGCAGCGAGAATATAGTCAGGTTCAGGAAAAATTCCTTGCTTAATCTGATCGCGTAATTCGAATGCAGCATTAACATATCCCATATTACCTATTGAACTGCTGGCGCCGCCGGGAACGTAATAAGGTGCCTCCCCCTTAATGTAACGTACAACGTATTGTAGACCAAAATTGAAAAGCTCTAAGACAATGTTAGAGGCATAAACGAACTCCACGTTATACTTATAGTCAAGAAGGAGATTCCGTCGAACATAATCTGCGTTTAATTGGTCAAAAATTAGCCCTACTACTTTAAACCCCGCCTTTTGACCATAGATTGCTGTTGCTAGAACTTGGTTTGATCCGATTCCTCCGATAGTTAGTAGCGTTTTCCTCTCCTTAGCCTTCGCGTCTGCTAGAACCCATTCCAGCTTCCGAACTTTATTGCCACCATAATACCTACAACTAAGGTCATCTCTCTTTACATAGAGATTACGAAACCCTAAATCATTACCTAGGTTTTCCAGTTTGTTGATAGGTGTCGGAAATTCTCCAAGCTCCATCCACGGTAGCTTGGCAAGCCCCGGGTAGGCTTCGAAAATTAGTGGTTTCATTCTTGATTCAAAATAGAATTGAATGAACTTATCTAAATATTCAGGTGATCAAAGAGAATTCAAACCGTTCGTCAAAGTCGTTTGTGTATTCTATCGGCCTGAATGGTTAATGTTGAAAATTTTTTTAAATATTTTTAAGGCATTAAGTTCCATTTTTCTTGACCATGGATATTCTTACTTTGATAATCCCGGTTGCCCTAGCTTTTCTTACAGGTATATTATTCGTAGGCTACCTTGTAGTTCACCCTTTAAGAATGAGCATGTATTTGGCTTTGACGTGTTTCCTTTTTTCTATTATATTATATGTACTCGGGGTTGGTTTTCCATTTACAATACTTGATGCAGTAATAACGCTTTTTTCGGTTATCGCTTCCTTCCTCGCAGGATACGTTTTAATGGCCTATGGGGTGCTTGCCACTAAAGAAAAGAGGTTTATGCCTAAAATTCATCGAGTGAAGGGTGATAAGGGTCTCGGCCATACCGCTATCATTTACTTCACTCACGGTGAGCCGGAAACTTACACACCCCAAAGCTGGATAAACCAGTTCCAGGAGTTCGATAAGCAGGGCATCAGCTTCATTCCATGGTTGGCACGCCCCTTCTTTCTATATGGGCTTCGACAAAGATATATGCGAGCTGGAAAAAGTGACCACAAGTTAATGCATCTCCTTCGGCTTAAAGACCTTGAACAGGTTTATAGAAAACTTGGGGATGAGTCAACTAGATTTTATATAAGTTTTCTTGATGACAACCCCCGGCCAGATGTAGCTGCAATTCAAGCGTTAAACGAGGGGGCAAGTAGGATAATTCTCTCTGAGGTATTTGTAACGATAAGTAATCACACCCGGGAAGGTGAGGAATTAGTGGAGGCACTTAATATTCCTGATTACGGTGTGGATGTACTTTATACTGGTCCCTTATGGGACTCAGATACTCTTCAAAATATGTTTGTGGATAGAGCTAATCTGGTAGTAGGAAATACCCCAAAGGACAGGGTGGGGATTCTCCTTGTTGGGCATGGACAGCCCGACGAATGGGATCGAGAGTGGCCGACGGAAACCCAGCAAGAGCAAGAGTTCCGCCGTCGTATTTTGAATCAGTTTGAAAAAAACGGTTACAACCCTAAAAATCTAGCTGTTGCTTGGATGGAGTTCAAGGAGCCAAAGCCGGCCACTGTGATTAAAACCTTGATAGCTAATGGAGTTGAGAAGATCCTTTTCTATTCAGCTTGCATCAGCGCCGATGCTATTCATAGCGTATGTGACGTTCCTGACCTCGTCTACGCAATAAAAATTCCCTCGAAAATTCAAATGGTAAATATGGGGGCTTGGGATAATCACCCTCTTACAATTCAGTCTATTAAAGAAAAAATTGACGTAATTAATTTATAGAGAATTCCGAGTAATCATGAATTTTTGTTTTATTTGATGCGTAAGTAATTTGGAGTATATGTTCGAAAAGGTTAATTCGCTACTCTATCCCCAAATTATTAGTGGTATCCCCATGATTTATTGTGCGAGCTGTGGAAAACAAATTGACGATGAAGCTAACTTTTGCCCCAAATGCGGAACACGCACTGCGAAAGCAGTGAAGGATGGAGTGACAATTCCTTTCAGCGAGACTCAGGTGAAAGTGGATATCGAGAGAGCGCTCGCACAAGCATCTAAAGCGATTGATGAGGGTGTAAAGATAGCGCAGATAGCATTACACGATGTGGCGATAAGAGTTGATGAAGAGGTTCGAATGGCTCGTGGTAAAAGCAGAGAGCAATCTGTTTCATTATACTGTATAGCGTGTGGTAGTGAAAATAATCAAACAGCTAAATATTGTATGAAATGTGGAAAAGAGTTGAAGTAATTACCTTCGCTCAACCTTATCTACATCTACAAGAACGACCAGCACAGCATTCACAATAGTTACCCCATGGGTTTTCGCCTCATCCGGTGTACCTTCAGGGGGGAAACGAAGTCCTCCTTTAACTACACGAATTCTACGATTACCCTCAGGAAGTTCTCTAAGAACTTCCTCACCTTCGATCTTGTCAGGGTTTGGCGTCGCTATGGTGACATCCACCAAGAGGGCTGACTCCATTTCCTTAAAGCTCCCCACTTTGAAAAGCTGGCTTAAACCTACCATGCTGCAGTGACTAATCGCATCCTTAACCGCCTTTTTAGCCGCTTTAGTCTCGTCTTCACCATGCATATCTACGCCTGTACCGAGTTCAAGCAGGTATCTTCTGTAATCCACCATATTGCATCACTGCCCGTCAACTAACCTCTTGAGGATAAATAATTTACCTAAAAATTATGTTTAGGCGTAAGTTCTAACTGATAAGAAAGCGAAGTGCCTTTCAATGAAAAGTGTTACATAGATCTATGAGATTCAATATCAAAAATTTGGAAATTTTTTTTGAAATATCTTGATAGTTGATTTTTATGCTTATAGAGTGAACGCTTTTACTCATTTAGTGATTAACGATAAATCTTTTTCAACTCCCTCTCAATCCTCCTAGGTATGTCTATTATTGAGTTTGAGGGTAAGAAGCCAAAAGTCCATCCATCTGTATTCATAGCTCCAGGTGCATGGGTAATTGGCGATGTCACTCTTGAAGAAGAAGTAAACATCTGGACCAACGCCATCGTACGGGGAGACGATGATAAAATTGTCATTGGAGCTAGAACCACAATATTAGAAGGATGTCTTGTTGAAGCCCCCACCGGTAATCCAGTTTCCATTGGAAGCGATGTCATAGTAAGTCACGGTGCTACAGTCCATGGAGCAAAAATTGGTGATGGGGTAGTGATTGGTATTCAAGCTATAGTGCTTGATAAAGCAGAGATTGGTGAAGGAGCCATGATCGGTGCAGGTGCCTTAGTTGGTCCTAGGAAGATAGTCCCCCCAAGAACAATCGCTATGGGTATACCCGCGGAGATCAAAGGAGAAGTAAACGAAGCAAACGTGCAGTATATGAAAAAAGAACATGAGCGAACCGTTGCTAAAGCGAAGATCTATAAGCAGATTTACGCTAAGACGCTCTAAGCATAATGTCTAAATTTGAAAGCTGAAGGGCAAAGCTCTTTTACACAGCATCTATCGCATAAGGCTTTTTTCGCGTCACAGATCTGGCGACCATGCTCAATCAAAATGTAGTTGAGTTCATGCCATTTTTCTTTGGGAAAGAGCTCCATGAGATCCCGCTCAATTTTATCCCTGTCTGAATTTTCACTAAAACCCATGCGTTGACTAAGCCTCATTACGTGAGTATCAACTGCAACACCTTCCACAACTCCGAAAGCGTTTGCTAGCACGATATTCGCAGTCTTTCTTGCAACACCTTTCAACTTTAGGAGGTCTTCCATTGTATTGGGAACCTTCCCCCCGAACTCCTCCACGATTTGTTTACATGCTGTCTGAATAAGCTCCGCTTTACGGTGATAAAACCCGCTACTTCTTATCTCTTCTTCGAATACATACAGATTCGCATTAATGTAATCTGTGGTAGTCTTATATTTTTTGAAAAGATTTACGGTAATCTTGTTAATTTGCTCATCAGTACTCTGCGCAGAGAGGATTGTCGCAACTAAAAGGTCAAGTGGAGTTTTCCACTTAAGGAAAGTACCAGTTGTCGCTGGGTACTCCTTTTCGAGAATAACCAGCATCTTGTCGGCTCTTTCAGCATCTGACATGAACCATATATAGATTCTACATGTTTAACTCCACCGCCGAAACTTTATTCCTCACTACTCAATTATCATAATCATGTTCTGGAAGAAGAAGTCCCCGGAGAAGAGCGAACTCCCTCCAAATCAGAGTCCCACTCCTAAAATATTGAGTTGGGGTATAGACCATCCCGGAATCACTCATATGCTCCCAAAAATAACTAAGGAGGAGTGGAATCTAACCGTCGATGGTGAAGTCGAATCTCCAATTAAATATTCATGGATTGATTTCCAAGCTCTTCCTCAAGTTGAAACTGTAGGCAACTTTCATTGTGTCGAAGGATGGAGCGTTCTAAAGCAACGCTGGGAGGGTGTCTGTTTTCGAGAACTTACTAAACGAGTAAAAATGAAGAGCACTGCACAGTTCGCTCTCTTTACCTGCTACGACGGTTATACTACAAGTATGCCTGTTGCAGAGCTTCAAGGGAATGATATTATTCTTGCTCACAAGCTAAATGGAGAAGATTTATCTCAACCTCTCGGTGGGCCAATGCGTCTTGTAGTCCCCGATAAGTACGCATACAAGTCAGCGATGTGGCTAAACCAGATTACGTTTCTAACTCGAGATCGGCTAGGTTTCTGGGAGCGAAGTGGATATAGTAATACTGCTAACCCTTGGGATAATGACAGGTTCAAATTCTTTTAAAATAAGAAAATTATGTTATTTGCTCAGCATTGAAAAAAAGTCTTAACTATAAAACACTCATTTTTGCCTCAATCCCGATAACCTTTTAACTCTTACGACATTTAATACCTCGCCTACAGAAAAGCAATGTCAGAGGGAGTCAAAGTGGAGAGATCAAATACAGTTTACATCGGACGAAAACCAGTTCTCAACTATGTACTTGCTTGCATGACCCTCTTCAAGAGTGGCCAAGAAAATGTGCTCGTTAAAGCCAGAGGGCAGTCAATTAGCCGAGCAGTCGATGCTGTAGAGGTGCTTAGAAATCGATTCATGCCAAGCATTGAAATAGTTGAGATAAAGATTGGTACCGAACAGGTTCAGTCTGAAGAACGAAGCCAGCCTAGCAACGTAAGTACTATCGAAATAGTACTCAAGCCTTAGGATCTGGTTAACTCTCACGAGTGACTCCTTCGAACAAACGGAGGACCACTAAGTGCAAACGCAGCTATGCGAATTCTGCCTGAAGAGCGGAATGCTCTGTTCCAAATGCCAAACCAAGCTAAAGACTGGTGTAGTAAGTAGTGAGTATATTGATACAGCGAAGAAACTCCTTAGCTTAGAGCCACAAAATCAGTTTTTACAATCAGTATCTCTAAATAATGCTGTTGACGCAGGAGGCTTTCTGGTTCTGGTTGTAGGTAAAGGGGACTCTAACAAGTTTAATGCGAATCAAAAATTTGTGCGAGAATTCGGTGACTCTATAGATAAACGTCTTTTAGTTATCGAGACTGGTATGAATGACCGTAAATTTCTGGAAGAACTTTTCGCTGGACAGCAGATCGTGACGATAAACATCATTTGGCTTCCTGATGGAAGTACTGAAACTCGAGCGGTTCTAAATTCAAGCGGCTCAAAAAAACTTAGTAAAAAACGTATTCAGGGTCTCGTTGATATATCTAAAAAGGTTCGTAATATGGATCTCCGAGTCGAGTATACGGTTTAAAGTCAGTTCATTTCCTTTAATGTTAACCCATATTTATATTACAATAATTTATGTTAGTAAGTATTCCGAGAATACTTACTAAAAGAGGTTAAAAGAGCCTTTAAAACGAAAATTTAATGTTATAAATGATGGCATTAACTTAATAACACTTATTTCCTCTCTCGACTGTAGTCGGTTAGTTAGCTTGAGGGCGTTTTATGTCTGATAGAGTCTATGTTAAGGATGCTAAACGAAGGCTTGAGGAAACCGTAACCTTAGCCGGCTGGGTGAGCCGAACTCGTGATTTAGCTAAAATTAAGTTCATAATATTAAGAGATTTAACAGGCGAGATCCAGATCACTGTAAAGGATCAGGAGATTTACCCTAAGGAAGGCCTGAGTAGGGAGGACGTTATCAAAGTAACAGGGAAAATTGTTAATAGCAAGATAGCGAATGCTGGTGTCGAATTTATCCCTGTTAAAATAGAAGTCGTAAACAGGTCAAAGCAGCCCCTTCCGGTGGATATTACAGATCAAACTCAGTCAGAGCTTGAGACAAGGCTTAACTGGCGTTTCCTTGATTTTAGGAATCCTCAAACACAAGCGGTATTCAAGATCCAGAGTAGGATCCTTACAGCGTTCCGTGGGTATCTATCTGACAACGAATATCTCGAATTACAGCCTCCATGTATTATCAGTAGCGCATCGGAGGGTGGTGCTGATCTATTTTCTCTTCCATACTTCGAGAAAAAGGCGTTCCTTGCTCAAAGTCCCCAGCTTTACAAACAGATGGCCGCTATTAGCTTCGAGAAAGTATTCACTGTGACTCCTATCTGGCGCGCAGAGAAATTTAACACTCCGACTCATCTTAACGAGGTTAGACAGATGGATATCGAGCAGGCATTCGCAGACGATGAGACCGTGATGCAGGTGCTTGAGCGTGTCTTGGCACATATAATTTCGGAAGTCAAGAAACACTGCTCTGAAGAGATGAAGCTACTAAAGAGAGAAAACCTGGAGGTTCCAAAGCTACCCTTCCCTCGTGTAACATATACAGAGGCTGTGAAGATGCTTCAAGATGCAGGAGAGACGATAAAATGGGGCGACGACTTCACAAAACCTCAAGAGCGGTTAATGATGGAGCTAGTTGGTGAGCAAGCCTTCTTCCTTAAGGATTGGCCTGGTTCCCAAAAGGCGTTTTACTCAATGCCCTATAAAGATAATCCTGAAGTGGTTCATGCTTTCGATTGCATTTATGGCGGCATAGAGATTAGTTCAGGTACTCAGCGCATCCATATCCCAGATCTTCTCCGAGAACGGATCCGTTTTAAAGGACTTAATCCGGAAAATTTTGAGAGTTATATAGAAGCTTTCGCTTACGGTGCGCCACCTCACGCAGGCTGGAGTATTGGACTTGAACGTATCACCATGATCATTACCGGTATGACAAACATCCGTGAGTGCGCAATGTTTCCTCGTGATAGAGAGAGGCTGCAACCTTGAGTCGACAGAGCCAGTTTGAGTACAAACTTATCATCGTTACCCGTGCTGATTTGAAACTAAGCACAGGAAAAATTATCGCCCAAGCTTGCCATGCAGCAGTAGATGTATCCGAGAGGACAAAGCAGGAAAACCATAATGCTTGGAAGAAATGGCATGACGAAGGTGCAAAAAAGGTTGTTCTCCAAGCTGATGACCTTAAGGAGCTGGGGATGCTTGCTGAGAAAGCTGATGAACTCGATGTTGTTAACGTGTTGATTCAAGATAGAGGTCTTACAGAGATCGCGCCTGGCACTATTACAGTTCTCGGAATTGGCCCTGATCGTGCTGATAAAATTGACAAGATTACTGGTGATCTACCTCTACTTAAGTAGAGGTTATTTAACTAATTTTTTTACGATGTGTCCCTGCTCGAGCACATCTTGCCTCAACGATTATCTCTAGTGGTTTCTCGGTCTTCACAACCCACTCAACACTTGCTCGTGTCCTATCAATCACCTCTCCACCCACTACTCTCGGTGCAAGAATCTTAGAACTCCGTCCATCTAGATGACCGAGATTGATTTTCTCTTGTCCGATTACAAGCTGAGCACCTTCTGGAAGTTTTACTTCGGCTACAACAGGTGAGGCCTTTTTGATCTTAATCGCGATCTCAGTTACATTTGTCGGTAACCAGCCGGTGTTCACAATTTTTGCCTCCACCTTATATATACCATCGATAACCTTTATCGCTTTTACCTCAGTAATGCGAATAAGGGGAAGTAAAGATGCATGACGAAGCGCAAATGGAAGCGCTTGATCGCACTCCTTCTCTAGCCAATCTCCTGGGGGTGGATTCCGACGGGTATATTTGGTATTAATACCTCCAACTTCTACATAACCTAGCTGAGGATGATTAAATGCATGCCAATTGACAAAACCTTCAGGGTAGTGTCTATCTATCCATTGAAGCTCTTTCATTTGTTCCTCTTCACTCAGCTTCGTATAGCTGAAGCCTACTCCGCCTCGCTCACGGAAGTGCCCAAAACCAAGATGATACTCTAACTCCCAGAGTTCTATGCTATAATTGAATGCACCTAGGTGCTCATAGAAGAAGCTTAAACTGCACCCCCTACGGAAAGGGCGATCATCCTCAAATGTGAACTCCTCGAAAACACTTAGGCAAGGATAACCTGTTACCTCCTCACCGATCTTGGCGATATACTTGTAAACCTCAAGATCTTGTTTAAGATCTTGGTCGATGAACCAGCTATCTGGATGGACTGTGCTTTCTCTAAGAATTAGTCCTGCATTGGTATGAAAAGTATGCATTCCAGACAAGTTGGGATGCCTCCCCCAAAAGTCTGCAATTGCGCGAGGCTCCACTTCTTGTAATGGGAAAGCTCCTGCTCCTCCTAAAGGCAGACCTCCTGGCTCCCAGTATGCAGGATAGTTTCGATTGGTGCCACCTAGGAACCTGGGTGACGCCATTGTTACACCTTTTCCTGGTTTATATTTGAGGAACATACCTTCTCTTAGAACTCGATAAAAAGGACCTTTCTGATCCTCTGCTTGCCTCTTCAGCATGAGGCGGGGATCCTTTCCGCTGATTTTCCAGTCTCCATTCTCATCTTGGATCCTCATATAGGTAATTTTTCTATCCCCATCGATATCCTCTTCATAATGTCCCTCACTATCTGAAAATGCGGGGTTGGGAATTCCTGCTGCTGTGCTATGGTATGGTTGGGTAAGAAATACTTCAGCACCGTCAGGATTGACTCTCGGTAGAATATATATTACTTTGTTGTCAAGAATCTCGGTTACTGCCTCTTCTTTACCATAGCTATTCAGGAGGTAGCTGAGAGTTCTAATACATACAGCACTCCCTGTCACCTCACTACTATGCGTATTTCCGTCGATCCAGAGCGCTGGTTTTTCTCTCGCCGGTCCCGTGGCCTTATTGGTGACTTCAATAGTCCAAAGCTCTCGTTCCTGTAAGCTTCTGCCGATACTAAAGAGTTCCGTTTTATCTGGGTGATCAGCACAAATATCTCGTAAGGCGTTTGTTAACTCTTTGTAGGTTAGATAACTTCTCCAGTACTTTGAGTATTCTTTATCCATATGCGTCTCCTAGAAGGAAAACTCTTCACGATGATTTAACCTGATTCCAAAAACCTCGTAAAAACTATAATTTTAATATATTTTTACGCAGTAAATCTGATGATATATTCATACACTAAGAATTGTATTCTTTTCGAAAAGATTAATTCTTATGGTCCACTAAAACCACAAGCGGGGCACTTGTAGGTCCTGCCAAAGAGCCTGCACTTTTCGCAGCGCCAGAGGGTAACAGCACCACACTGGGGGCAGTTCATTTTAACAGCCTTCTCATCAGGAGCGACCTTACGTCCGCATGATACGCATATACTCATATTGCTCGCCCATTCACATGCAAGACTCAATATTTAAACATTGACGAGACCAACGAGCTCGGATAGAGCATATCTGCCCGCGACTTTAAGAAGTAAAGCCGCAACACGGGGATTCAATAAAGCCTTCTTTATTACTTCTCCTTGCAGATCCATATCCCCATTTTTTATAAGGTCGGTGAGAATTGAATTAAAGTTCTCTTCTTTTACAGCATGGAAAGCATGATCTATCGATTGGTCACCTAAGTTATCAACAAATTGACGGATTTTTAGCATACTCGTGAACTCTGCTTCATACTTACGCCTCCAAACTGCATCATATCTCCTTGTATAGGTCTCAGAGAAGTCGTTATCCTCGAGAAGTTTTACAGCTGTTAATCCCGCTTGTCTACTACAAAGCCCTCCCATTATTACACCACCACCGGTGGTAGGCTTAACATGACCCGCAGCGTCGCCAACGAGAAGTAGACCTCCAAAACTAGTTCTTGGGAGAGGACCATCTGTCAGGACTAATCCTGTGTGAATTTTTCCCAGTTTTATATCTCCAAAACGGCGACGGATGAACTTTAAAAGGTTCGAATGTGCCTCTCCATCCCGTGTAGCGAGTCCAATCCTTACTGATTTCTCTCCTATCGGTATGACCCAGGCGAAAAGTCCTTTAGAATACTCTTTTTTAAACCACAGCTCAACTATGCCTGAATCTATTTCCGCTTCGGCTTCGACGTTAATACCTATCAAAGGCTGTATTTTATTTTTTATTAGGTGAGCATTTTTCAGAAGTCGTCTTGATGGACCTTCTGCATCTAAAGTAATTCTTCCGTTTACGGAAAGCTTTGTTGTCGTTACTCCACTGATACTACCATTCTCTATGTTTAATGACTTCACACGGGTTCCCATACATAGTGTAGCTCCAGCGTTCTCAGCCTGAACGGAGAGGAGTTTGTCTAATCTTGCCCTATCGACGACATATGCACGAGTTTTACTATCCCTGATTTCTATACATGTCCCGTCTGGAGAGTAAATACGTCCACCTGAGATCGTATTTTGGATATATGAAGAGTCTGGCTCAACACCGAGGCGTTTTAGACCTTCTATGCTCAGTAAACCAGCACAGTGATTGGGAACACCGATCTGTTCATGTTCCTCGAAAACAGTTACTGAGAAATTATGCTCAGCAATAGTTCTAGCAGCTATAAGTCCGGCCGGACCTGCGCCTATCACCAAAGCATCGGCCAATATCCGGCCTCCAAACTTTTTTAGCGTTTAACGACTTCTTTAAACTCTACTTCTTCTACCTCTGGGAAGTATTTTAAAAGATCCATGGCAAGTCCACGCTTCGCGACTTGGATATTCTCTCCGAAAAAGATCTCGTCAGGAATATCAACAACTAGTTTCTTAGCTGTTTTTTTAGTCTTGAATTTTTCGGCTTCAATTCCAACGAAACGGCGGCTAATGAGTGCTTTAATCTTTGCATTCTCATCTTCAATAATCTCATTAACCTTAATCTCATAGATTACCTTGCGACCAGCAAGTGGATGGTTATAGTCTACTTGAACGCGACCTGCACCTACACTACGGATTATGGCTTGACGTCCATCGATCTCAAGCTCTGCACCTGGTACTGGATTAATACCTTTACTTCGAAGGAGTCTGAATGGGATAAGCTGCATTAAGCTCGCATCTCGTTCACCAAAAGCTTCGCCCGCCAAGATTTCTATGTTAGTTGTTTCATTCGGCTTAACACCACGAAGACGGTTATCAAGCCCTTTGAGCACCATTCCTTCTCCAACAACCACAAGACGCGCACCGTATACACGGTCCTCACGATGGATACCCTTCTCTTTTGCGAGATCTTCGCTTGTAGCATCGAAGACTTCACCAGTCTCCGCTTTCCCAGTCATTTCCATGAGGATGAAATCACCTTTGTTAACCGCACCCTCTATACGCGGCTCTTCAATCGGCTTCTCGATCTCAGGAGTCTCGGCCTTAACCTCCGCCATAACCTCGTCGGGTTTTGCTTCAGTGACCGGTATTTCTGCCTGGACTTCCGCCTTAACCTCATCAGATTTGGCTTCGGTCACTGGGACCTCTACCTTTTCTTGCTTGATCTCCTCAGTGGGCTTCTTATCTTCGCTCATGTCTGAACACTCTGAAAGTTTATGACTTATAGTCCCCGTTTATCTGGGGGATTCACGAAGCTAAGTACGGTACCGAGTTTAAAGGATTTCTGTAAATCTCTATTTAATTTTAATGACGTGACATCTCCGCACCGTTTTTAACGGAGGATCGCAGGTTAAGGTCCCGTAATGTCGAGGGAGCCTATATTGATCAAACCCCGGAACATCAACCGGTGCATGAGGTGTAGTAACAGATACCTCTATTGGGTTAGAAATACCCAGGCTATGATCAAATGTCTAGCGCCATGTGAAAACGCTATCCCAACTGAAAAACCGCCAGCCGTAACAAAGTATAGTTCAGCGCGTAAGATTACAGAGCTCATATCAGATCGTAATATACCTCAACATTTCATTGACCTCCGTTTCATTCTCGATTTAGATATCGATGGCAACCATGTGATTGAGCTTTATTCCTCAAAGGACTATTTGGCGGGAAATCGTTTAGGGGCAGAAACTATAAACACAATTTCAGGTTCAGTGAACCTAAATGGAGTAAGCTTATCCATTGGTATTGAAGGGCTCGAGATTTTAAGAAAAATGGTATCACTCAACCCCTCCATTAAAAGAGGGGTGCTCGTTTACCCCTTTAACCTCTCAACACTTCAAAAGCTCCGCAGTTTTGTTCGAGTCTTGGAATCGGATAGGTCAAAACAGATATTATTCAAAGCGATTAGTCCTTTCAAGACTGTAGAAGTTGACTTTGATCCTAGCAAAGGTGTTACGGTTCGCCCTGTTTATGCAAACGCGGAAGGGCAGCGAGAAGAATCCAAACATATTGAACGCGGTAATGGTTATCTAAAAATTGATGAGACATTTTACCTCGTAGATGATAGCACTCAACAAGTCCTAGATCTTGAGAGAAAAACGATAGCTATTGGTGATATTCCTCAATTCTTCCTCCGTGATCTTGTTATTCTCAAAAGTAATTTTACAGCAGTTCTTACTGATGAGGCAAAGAAGATCAGTATTAAAGAAGAGGACATCCCTCCAACGATTTTAATCAACTATGATGAACCCGGGTGGCTCGACTTCAATATAGTGTATGATCCATACAATGTCCAGAGTGGTCTCCCCATAAACACCGATGGTAGCTTTGTTCGTGCAGATGATTACTCCTGGTTAAAAAAAGTAGATAAGCGCCATCAGGATGATGAACAGATTCTTAAAAAGCTCGGTGCTAGTAGAACCGAAAAAGGATATCGCCTTGGACTACACTCCTATAAAAGCCTTGAAGATTTTATTCAGCAGATAGGAGGTGTTCAGGAAGCTTCTGAACAATATATCGAATTTCTAAACCAAATTACCGAATTCCGGGCTGACGAAGGGTATATTCTCCCCGAGAAGATTGAATCAACTCTTAAAAAGAATGGTAGAGATCTATTTCCTTATCAGCGCACAGGGATTCAGTGGCTTAACTGGATCTTTAAGCACAATCTCCACGGTCTACTTGCGGACGATATGGGTCTCGGGAAAACTCTTCAAACCCTCGCCTCTATGCGGTGTATTTACGATGAAAATGGATCAAAAGAGCCTAGTCTAATAATATGCCCAGTCGCTGTTATCCGTCACTGGGAGAATGAGATCAGAACTGTATTCAGTCGAGATACTGATGTCGTCATTCATCATGGTCAGAAAAGGGAGGAAGCGCGTTTACATCAAAAAGGAAAGCGCACCATCTTCATTTCAAGTTATGACACTGTCGTTGCTGACATTGCCGAGATGGGAAAGGTTCCCTGGTTTTTTGTAATACTTGATGAAGGAACAAAGATAAAGAATCCTGGAACACAGCGTAGCGCTGCAATAAAACAATTGAATGGAGCACATAAATTAAGCCTAAGTGGTACTCCAATAGAGAATCGCCCTGCAGAGCTCTGGAGCCTCTTCGATTTTCTTATGCGTGATCACCTTGGTAAATACAGTGAATTTCTATGGCGGTACGAGAAACCAATAATGGAGGGTAACCAGGAGCAGATAGATGAATTAAAGCAACGCATCAAACCCTTCATCCTTCGAAGAAAGAAGAGTCAGGTAGCTCCTGACCTTCCAGAAAAAATTGAGATGGGATACTGGGTAGAACTCACAGATGAGCAGAAGCTAATCTATATGCACATTCAAGAATCTGAAATAGCGCCAATGCGCGAAAAAATCCTCTCCGGACAACGAGTCGGAACCATAGAGCATCTACTTCCTGTCATCATGAAGCTTCGTCAACTTTGTGACCACCCCGCAATGATCAACCATCAATGGGCACCCGCTCTCGGTCGAAGTCAAAAATTCGATCTCGTTATCGAGAAAATCCAAGAGATCTGGGAGGGAGGAGAGAGCTGTGTTGTTTTCACTAACTTCATTGGTACGCTAAATTTACTTGAGGATCAACTAAAAGATCTTGGACTAATCTACATCCGTATTGATGGTCAAACCCAGAACCGACAAGAGCTTATCGATAAGTTCAACTCAGGAGGCCACGCTGCTGCTCTATGCAGCGTTCTCGCATCTGGGCATGGTATAAATCTAGTTGCAGCAAACCATGTCATTCATGTTGATAACTGGTTTAGCCCAGCTGTGGAGGATCAAGCCACCGATCGAGTTCACCGTATAGGCCAAGCTCGAACAGTCTATATCCACAAAATACTTGTGGAGAACACTCTTGAGGAAAAAATAGATGCTCTTATCAAACGAAAGCGAAAGATCATCAATGGGATCATGGATGAAGAGCTTGAGGGTGAAAAATCTTGGAGTCGAGAAGAACTCTTAGAAATCCTTAGACCTCTTTAAAAACTCTATTTCGTCGTTCGCGTTGGTATCTTAATGGTAAAGGTAGATCCTTTTCCTAATTCTGACTCTACTGATATAGAGCCTCCATGGGCTTCAGCTACCTGCTTACAGATTGTAAGTCCGAGGCCTGTTCCCCAACGCTTTGTTGTATAGAATGGTTTGAATAGATTGGTCTTTACATCTGGGGACATTCCTAAACCTGTGTCGGTTACTGAGATCACGTGTTCGTCGTCAGTTTTGACCGCAGATAAAGTAAGTATTCCACCGTTTGGCATAGCTTCGATAGCATTCTTAATTAGATTCACGATGGTTCTCCTCATTTTTACGCTATCAATAAAAACACTGTTTACGTCAGCCCCAAAATTCTTTCGGATCTCAATTATTTGCGGAATTTGAATACTATCAATACTTTGTCCTACGAGGTTTTTGAGATCGATTTCCTCTCTTTTCAATTCCATTGGACCTGCAAGGTCTAACTCGTTAATAATTCTAGTAGCGTAATCTATGCTATTATCAATGATCACTCTCATGTCAGCTGCCTTTTCTGGTCGCTTCTCAAGTAGGTAAGCTGCGCTTTTAATAGTTTGAAGCGGTACACGGAGGTCGTGTCGGATCAAGTTTGATATTCTATTTGCACTAGTCATAATTTCCTTCGTTTGGACGTCGTTGCTGGTAGAAAGGAGGTTCTTCTCTAGTAATATTTCTAGATAACAACCTATTTGAATGGCAAGTGTCTCTGCGAGCATCTGGTCTTCATTTGGGAAGACGTTCTTTCTCCCGCTCTTAACAGAAAGTAGCGCTTCGGTTCTACTGTCAACTATGACAGGAGTTACTAACTCCTTCAGTATTTTGCTAGAAGGAGACAGTGAATTAGGAATACTAGGATCATTTTCAAATCCAGTTAATATTGGGGCATTAAATGCAGGATAGGTACCGGCGGAACTAACGTATTGGGGCAATCCATTCATAAGGACTGCCACTCCTGTCCACTCATAACCTAATGCATTATGTAGCATGCTTACAGAAGTCTCAAAAATCTCCGTCCGGTTCTTAGCTTTCATTAATTTTGCAGTATGATGGCTAAGTGCCTTCAACATGTCGAGGCACCTATTTTCATTGCGACGAAGTCTAATGTTATCTAAAGCGAAACTAATGCTAAAAGAAAGCGTTTCAACAAAATGAATATTGTTGATTGTGAAAGCTGCAGGTTTTGGCGAGGTGGAGTAGATAATGCCGAAGACAGTTCCCTTTATAATAATCGGGACGGCGAGCTCCGCCAGAACCTCTTCACCACCAGTTAATTTAGGAGAGGATATTCCCTGATTTAGTCGAGTGTCATCGTTAATCTGAGAGTTCATCTCTCTTAAAGCGCGACTAATTACGCCTTTTTCATTTCTTGATATTGGTTCTTTGATATCATCCGTAATAATTGACTTGTTTGACCGATACTTGAAGAAAATCTCTTCATCCTCTAGAATACCGATGAAAAAATTATTGAGATCAGCTTTAATAGCACAATCCAAAGCGACACTAAAAATCTGTTCCTCATTTTCGCTCTGGGTTAATCGATCTAAGCCCAAGTGCAAAGCTTTCAGCGTCAAGTTGTCATCCATTTACCTCATTCTCCTTACTCGTTTCACGCATTAACAGCCAAGACACACGATTCTTTTCTTCAACGATTCTCTTTGCTTGGGTTATCCGATGTTATACATATATTTTTTATAGTTTTTAAATGGATACGAACTTGAAGTTCATCTCATTTTACATGAAAAGAGTATTTGGTGGGCCCGATGGGATTTGAACCCATCACCACCCGGTTATGAGCCGGGTGCTCTAGCCAGACTGAGCTACGGGCCCGTGCAACAGGTAAACCAGTGATGAGAATATAAAAACTCTACCCGAACTTCTTGGACAATGATTATAAATCGCTTCCGGATATGAATCTGCAACAGCTCCCGTGGTGTAGACCGGACAAGCATACTGGCCTTTCGAGTCAGGGATCCCGGGTTCAAATCCCGGCGGGAGCACCAAATAAACAGCCGCATCTAATATACACCTTTATGCTATTCAGAATCATGACACGTATGGATGTCGTTGAAACTGCAAAGGAGCTTATCAAATATGACACATCGACAAATATGGAGCAGTCTTGCGCTAAGTGGGTGGTAGACTATCTTGAAGATATGGGTGCGGAAGCTGAGCTCCAGGTCGTCGCTCCAAACCGAGCGAATGCCATAGGTAAATTCGGGTATGGTAAAGGGCCGGGTCTTGTTCTCTCAGGTCATATAGATACTGTTGTGCCTGGAGAGCTTAGCCTCTGGAAGATAGGTCAACCCTTCGATCCGATACTTAAGAACGGTAACTTATATGGTCGAGGTGCGTGCGATATGAAAGGTCCATGCGCTACATTCCTCGAATCAGCGAAACAACTCTCTAAGGAGAAATTCAAAAAGCAGCTTACTCTCGTCTTCACAGCTGGTGAAGATACGGGTGGTTGGTTCGTTACTAAAATCCTCTCAGAAAAAAAAGTCACCAAGAAAGAAGCAAAATTCGGCATCATATCTGAACCGAGTATGATGGAGATCGTTAGATGCCATAAGGGAGCAGGAGGAGCAAAAGTAAAGATCGTGGGCCAAGCAGCCCACAGTAGCACTCCCCACCTTGGCGTAAACGCAATTCAAAAGTCAGCTGACTTCCTGTACGAATTACGTAAGCTGCAGAAAAAGCTTGATAGGAGTCCTCACCCTCTTCTTGGCCCCACTACAGTTGAATGTACTTTAATTAATGGCGGGCTCAGAGGTAACATCATTCCAGATCAATGTGAGCTCTCGATTAATAATAGGCTCATACCACGTCACAAAAAACCTGAAGTAACTCAGAAGTGGATGGAATTGATTATTAAAAATCTCTCTAAAAAGGATCCCCAGTTTAAAGCCGAGATTATTAGTGTTAATGGAGGAACCCCTCTTGATGTTCCACAAAACAGTGAAGTAATTCAGCTCCTGAAAAATATTCTTGGGAAAGAGCCAATAGGTGTGCCGTATTACACTGAAGCTGTAAATTACACGGCCAGTGGTATACCTACAATTATATGTGGACCTGGAAGCATAGATCAAGCTCACCAACCAGATGAATTCATATCTGTCAAACAACTTGAGTTAGGAGTAAAAACCTTTAAAGAAACTATAAAACAGGTATGTCTTTGATAAATAATTTTTTTACTTAAATATTTGAGCCTAAAAAAAGGTATTTTTTTTATAGTTAACTTAGATATTAATATATGGTGTTTTTATTATACTAAAAAACTTTAATTACTTATTTATAGTTTATTAAATGGAGTTTATTCATGATCGACCTAAAGTTTGATCTTAACCCTGTAGATAAAAAACCAATTAGAAAGTATAGAAAAGGTAGCAAATACGATCCAATCATTGATAAGTTCCTAAGTGCAAAGCACGACCTAGTTAAAGTTGAGGGTAGTGATAAGGATGCTAATTATCTCAGAACCCAACTAAAAAAGAGGATCGATGCCCGCGTCCTTAACGAAAAAATTGAGATATCTGTAATAAACAATACCGCTTACCTCGAGAAAAAATAATAGAATTAACCTACTTTCGTAATAGTTTCTAACTGGGAATGGTATTTTGGAGCTAGATCTCTTTTTTAGGGCAGCTGATCTTGCCGAGGAGTTCCTCAGCTGCTTTTGCTTCAAGTTTAATTGTGTAGAGGATCGAAGCGGTCCTAATTTTGAGCTTGGTTTGATCTCCGAGTTTTTTGATTCTGCACTCGGTTGCTTTCTCAGCTAGTTTCTGAAACTCTTCTGCGTTGATTATCTCTTTGGGCATCTATTGCACCTGGTTGTCGTCATTGTGGGGTCATGCCCCTTTTTTAGCTTTTTCGGATTTAACCGAGAAAAATCTAGATCTGGAACTCTTCGCTCTGCTTTGGAGCGGCTGCATCTAGATTTGCCTCATCGCGGCACCATTGAGCAAGGAATTCACAGCTTTCAGACTCTCCATGTATGACGTAAACTTTTGGCTTTCCTTTCAAACCCTTGATAAAACTCTGGAGATGGCTTGAACCTGTGTGACTGCTAAAATCAAAGTGTTGAACCTTCGCGGTAACTTTTTCTTCCTTATCAGCAACTGGGAAGGTACCCTTCTCCATTAGTTTAGAGCCGTTTGTGCCTGGAACCTGGAAGCTTACGAGGAAGACTGCGTTTTTAGGGTTAAAACCTAATTTCTCCATGTAAAAAACAGCTGTACCTCCCTGAAGCATTCCACTGGGGGCTATGATTACATCTGCTCTGTCGATTGCTCTTCGTCTATCTCTCCACCCTCTTATCTCCTCAACTTTATTGCTAGCTTGTTCGAAAGCTGCTGGAGTTTTCACAGAGTCTGGTCGGTTAAGAAGGATCTTGTTTACACTTCGTGCCATTCCATCAACGACTATATGTCCTTGGAATTTATGGGCGTCAAGAATGCTGTACATCTCTTGGCTTCGTCCTACAGCGAATGCAGGTATGAGGACTTTTCCTCCATCATTAATAGTGTCTTTTATCGCTTTTACAAAATCTTGTTCGAGCTGTTTTCTTTCGGGGTGTTCATGTGTTGCGTAAGTTGCTTCAATTATCACGGCATCATACTTTTTCTTTGGGAGACGAGCTGCGTTACAGATTCTTGTCTCTACCGCATTGAAGTCACTTGTGTATAGAATGTTCTTGCCCCCAATCTCAAGGTCGACCATAGCGGATCCTGGGATATGGCCTGCGTTGAGCAGTTCGAAATTGATATCTTTGAGTTTTACTTGTTGCCCGTATACAAGGTCATTTCGTTGTTTAAGCATTGTATCGAGCTCGATGTACTCGAAGGGGAGGTAATAGTTGTTTAGCTTAATCATATCTTCGATTAGAATTTTGCAGAGATCTGCTGTCGTTGAAGTGCAGAAGAGAGGTTTCTTCTCTGAGAGATAAAACATCGGGACACCACCACTATGATCGAGGTGGGCGTGGGCGATGATTATTCCATCGAGTTCTTTCGCCCTAACATGAGCGGGAAACTCGGTTGGCTCGCCAATCTTTACACCATATTCGAGTAAAAGTTTAGCCTCGTCACTGGCGACGAGAACCGCATTACGACCTACTTCATGGGTTCCACCCATGAAACTGAGTTTAACCATACTGTCTATCTATTCCTAGTACGAAGCGACCTTATACTCGAGAGCTGTGCCCGAGGGTCGTTTAGTCCTTTCCCTGAGATTTTTAAGATCTCCTAGGGGGACGGAGGAAAGTAATTTTTCCTGCTTTTATTCTTTTTCCTTTTACTTACGGTGATAAAAAGGTTATGGAGTTTACCATCGGTTAGTTTGTGGGAGGGCCAGTCATTTTTAATGCTTCTTTAAGTGTTTCGAAGGCATCCAAATTCCAAGGATTGTTGTTCCAAATGGATATGAAGGTTCTCGGAGTTGGTTCGCACGCATCCATTACTGCACTCTCTATAGCTTCTTCTAAATCCCCGCGAGTTCGGTAAAGAATTACGGAGCGGTATCCGCTATTTTTAATGTACTCTGCGACTTGATTAGCTGTGAAGCGAATAGTCTCTAGGTCAAGTGGTGTTGCGATTTCATACTGGCTTAATGGGTATGTCTCCGCAAGATGCTCAGGTATTACCCCATAAGGTGCGGCGTAGAAGCACACGT
>JBFYNP010000095.1:0-10842 GCA_041304325.1 Candidatus Bathyarchaeota archaeon | reverse complement strand
GTCTGGAAAGAATTCTGTGGTTGTTGTTTCAAATGAGTCGATTGAGGCTACTGTGTTACTTTCCAAATCCCAAGGTATACCGAGCTTCCCCTACCTATCAGTTATTTTCGCTCTAACAATAACAACAATCATCTTGAAAAATAAAAGCTCGCGTAAGTTAATGTAAAAAAGCGCGTACATATTTGTTCGAACTCGGCGTTTCTGTAAATCATTTTAAAAAACCTCTATCCCAATAAACGTTAATCTGTTAAGCTGGGGTTACTTTCGTACCCTGATACGCGTTGGCTGAAGAGCGCCGAAAGATGCATAACGTTAAGGAGGTGGATAAGCCCACCTACCGCGTCGATAAAACGAAGATCAAACGATACGACCAACGGAAGATGATATTCAACAGAGCAATAATTGACCCTGAATTCGAAGGTTATATGCGAGGAGAAGACGAAGTCGGACTCCGTAACATCGCTGCAGAGAAATCAGGCTACACCCGGATTGATTATGCTCTCTCCGAAGCAGCTTGGACTGCCCACGACTGCTGGAGCGAGGCATTCGGTTCTCAGAGGCTTAAGCGCACCTATGGTCCAAGTCTAATGGGATCAGAATGGTATCGGGAGAAAGTAACTGTCGAAAACCCTGTGGAGATGAGCCGCATCGTGAAGAAGGCAGCGAAGTTTTTTGGAGCAGACCTCGTTGGGATCGCTGAATATAACCCTCTCTGGATGCAGGAAAACACCCGGAGGACACTTGAGCCCCTTGAAATGCATGAAGGAGTTAACAGAGTCATCGTTTGCGCAGTGGAAATGGATGAGGAGGCGCTCTCAGGGTCCCCTAACGTAATCGCAGGTGCAGCGACTGGGCTCGGGTACTCGAAAATGGCCTTCATCGGTGCCACCATTGCCGAGTTCGTTAGGAACCTCGGATATACAGCCGTTTGCGCGGGTAACGACGTTGGACTCAGCATACCTGAAGCTATAGACGCAGGACTTGGTCAGCTCGGTAGAAATGGATTGCTCATAACCCCAGAGTACGGGTCACGAATCCGTCTCTTCAAGGTCTACACGGACCTACCTCTAGAGACAGACAAACCCATTGACTTTCGAGCTCCATGGTTCTGTATGGTGTGTAAACGCTGCGCAATGGCATGCCCCATCTATGCCATCAGCTTTGCAGATGAGCCCGACTGGAAACCCGCATGCAGCAGTAGCAATCCGGGTGCCCTCAAATGGTATGTGGATGGGGAGAAATGCTATGGCTTCTGGCTTGAGAACGGCATGGACTGCAGCAACTGCATAACAACGTGCCCCTACAGCGCATCGCCGGTCCACCAGATGCCGGAGGAATTCTGGGGCTCAAACGTTAAACCAGAATAGGCACTATTCTATATCATGGTAGAGTTCGACATCCTTATTAAAAACACGCTTATCGTCGACGGCACAGGTGCCACCCCATATAAAAGCTCAGTTGCAGTGAAGGACGGTAGGATAGACGCTTTAGGCGAGGTAAAGGGCGACGCAAAAACCGTGATTAACGGCAAGGGTCTCGCTGCTTCACCTGGATGGATTGATGTCCATAACCACGGGGACATGACTATAATATATTACCCTAAAGCAGACGGCTTCCTCCGGCAAGGCATAACCACGTTCATCGGCGGTCAATGTGGGTCAAGCCCTGGACCTTATGGCGAACTCATCAACCTTGGAATGATGGCCGATGATCTCCTCGATGAACTTGCCCCTGATATGTACTATCCAGAGCATAACCTTCCTCGTGACCTTGTTAACCCTGCTCACATGAAAAAGTACGGCTGGGAGATTGATTGGCATACCTTAGGCGAGTTCTTCACCAAGCTGGAAAAGAAAAAAATAAGCCCTAACTACGTCCCCTTAGCGGGTCACCATTCTATTCGAACAATCGTGATGGGCCTCAACAATAAGCGAAAAGCTACCTCAAAGGAAGTGAAGGCGATGGAGAAGCATTTAGAGCAGGCTATGCTGGATGGCTGCCGTGGTTTAAGTGCGGGAAGGGACTATGAGCCGAGCTACTTCGCAGACCTTAACGAGTTGGTAGCGTTAGCGAAAATCTCAGCTAAGTTCGGAGGCATATATGCAGCGCACAGCCTCCGCACGGGGCTAAGGCGAGAGCGTCGCCCTGGAGAGCAACCGCCTGTAAAAATAAACGGGCTTCTCGAAACAATAGATGTTGGGCGAAAAGCAAAGGTCCCTGTACAGATAAGCCATCTAGGAGCCCTATACGATGTCATTCCTCCCGGTGACAAGGTTCTCGCTGAAGCAGCAGCGAAGGCGACGCTTAAGATAGTGGATGACGCTAACGCAGAAGGCATCGACGTGAGCTTCGACCTCATCCCAGGTGTAAAAGCTTTTGGCTTAACCCAGGCTCAATACCTCGCTGGAGCTCTAACTCCCTGGCTAAAAGTAGCTGGAAGCAGAGATCAACTCGCAAAAGCACTGAGAATGCCGGAACTGCGGAAAGAAATTGAAGCAACATGTATGAGTGGCAAGTATTATGGTCTAAACCCGAACACTAATCCTGGATGGGCTAACAGCATAAGAGTCACAGAGCACAAGGATGTGGCTTTCCAAGGTAAAAGCATAGGGCAAGCCGCTAAAGAACAGGGACAGACAAACTTCAACACATTATTCGACGCCATATCAGCCGACCCAGACGCTAAAGTCGGAGGCTCAGCAATGGAGAGCGGCACAAAGCCACTTTTCTATCAGCACCCCAGAAGCATGATAGGCATCGACACCCTCGCCATCGACTCCACTTGGCGAAGCACAACACCGCCATGGCCCCTACCTAGTGAAAATAGCTTCAATGGCTGGGCGATGTACTGGCATCTCGCTGTCAGGGAGCAGAAACTACTCACTCTAGAGCAGGCTGTCTACAAAGCAACAGGCTCACCAGCTGCAAAATTCAAATTAAAAGAGAGGGGAGAACTGAAACCCGGATACCATGCCGACATCACACTCTTCAACCCAGAGACAATAACTGAGAAATGTACTCCTCAGAATCCCGCCGCTTACCCTGAAGGTATACCTTACGTAATTGTCAATGGTAAGCTCGTTATTAGGGAAGGAGAACATACTGGGGCAACGCCGGGAATGATTCTCCGCCGAGAGTAAATTTTCCGAATTCCTTCTGATCTCTAAGACTCTTCAAAGTATATTTCTCTTAAGTAATCCCAGATACGATGTTACTTTTATTTAACTAGTATGTTAAACTAATTATTTAGGGAGATGTTTTAAAAAATCTCCCTTCTTATAACATCCATAAATATTTTTAAAAAAGCTTTTTCAATCATTCGAGATAAAGGATAGTAAGAATACTCTGGAGGAATCGATATGAAGAAGCTCTGGATCTTTATACTCGCGATATTAATAGTCCTAGCTGCAGGATTCATTTACGTCACAGGCAAACCGAGCATTGTACAAGAAATGCATCAGGTGACTTGGTCAAATTCAGATGTTAAATCTTGGGAAATAAAAAACGGTCAGTTCTTGACAGAAATTTCGGAAGCACGGAGACTCGGGATCAAGAAAGATGTTCAACTTGAAATAACTGAAGCAGAGGCAACCGCCATCGCTTCAAAGACACTCGAAGACATCCTAAATGACAACTCTCCAAGTGGCATTAAACAACAGATTATCCAATATAGCAATGGCCTAGTCACGAGTGCCTCGGGTGTCCAAATCAACTATATAAACAACAAGGCGCTCGTGTCAGGCTATGTCACAGTCGGTGGAGTAAACATTATGGTTGCTGCAAAACAGCATACAGAGATCATCAATGGAAAACCTAGAAAAATCGTGGACAAATACCAAGCTGGAAACATATATATCCCTGATTTTGTGAAGGATGAGGCTATCAAGCGTTTCGGGGGATCAAATTCAGCAAGCTTTACTCAAGGCACGAATAATTATGTCGCTGGAAACCTCAAGATTTCAGGAGATACAGCGTCTGCGGATTACAATATGCAAGGTTTAACCGAGAATATAGACTTGAAAAGTGTAACAATGAGTCAAGGTAAACTGCTGATTAAAGGTACTACAAAATAATTATTCTGCTCTAAAAGTTTCCCCTTGATGTGATAATGGGATGCAGATGGAACGTCCAACAGTGGCAGTGCTTCTCACTAGAGGTAAAATATTTGGTTCTGATAAAGATAATAATCTAAATTCATCAACGCTATTCAGGGGTAAACCCTTATTCGATTATCCGTTGAATGCTTTGCAGTCTTCACATGTAGAGAGAATATTCACACTCCAGGAATATGGGCAAAGACTTGAGGAAAAAGCATCATCTAACTCTAAAAACACATTTATTGAGTGCGATACTTTACCGAACGATCTAGCCTCCAGCCTCTCCTACTCCATTATGGAGGTCTTCAAGCACTATGGGGGATCGAGGTTTAAAGGACTTAACATCATCTTTGTACCCTGTGATCTACCCTATGCCACCGCCAGCAATTTCAACGCGTTCATTGAGCAAGGTTGTCCACAGGATGCTTGCTGCACAATAACCTTCATTAAAAGGAAATTGCTGAGGGAAAAATATCCATCAAGGTCCTTCTGGTCAATATACCTTAACGATCTCGGTGATTGGTATGCTCCCCAGAGCATTGTTACACTAAACTGCGCACAACTCGAAATTAACCAAGCAGTGGATATACGTCATGGTATTATCCTATCCCATAAAACTTACGAAGACTTAAGCGACGAAATCGAAGTCATAGAGGAGATATTCCGAACTAGGAAACGGTTTTACAACAAGTTATATGCAAGAATACTGGCTCTCCATCTCTTCGCTAGGAAAAAGAAATTACTTTTAGGAATTTCCATGTTATCTCGAAACTATATGAAGCAGCTAACGATTGATGAACTTACACGCGGTATAGAGATGGAAATGGGAATACGCGTCCACTTCACTTCCCTAAATGAGACTGAGCTCTCGATCGACATTGATACAATGAAGCAGCTCAAAAAATCGGAACCTGTTGCTTAGCATTATGCAGGATACTAGTGATAACCGCTCAAACTTTACTTGCCTAATATATTTACTTCCCTTCTTTCATATCATCATAGTGTATTCTAATAAGCGAAAATTTAGACTCAGTACTGCCCATAGTAATATTTGAATATCGCGGAAAGGAAAATCCAATTGAGAGGCCAATACGAAGGTTTCCCCATATTAGTTAATCATATCAATCAGTAAGGTGTATCAAATTGAGCTCTAGGTTGAGAACCACCTAATTGTAGAGGCTCAGGGTCTTCATTCTGGCATCATCCATGATAACTTTTGATTCAACACCCTCCTTATCATAGTCTAGAGTCTCGTAGGTTCTTTTGACAGGGTCAACCTTGATGACCTCTCCCTGTGAGTTTCCGACCAGTTTCTCAAGTTCCCCATCGATTAGGGTAACCCCTCTTCACGGGGAACCACTGATCTATCTAACAACCCCATAAATTGATTCCCCGTATTACCCTTCTGATTGGGGAACATCGAGGTCCTCCTAGTACTCGACATTGGTTCTAAGCCGTGCGTACATTAAGGGCGTACTTGCATTTGGATACCGAAATTCCTTACCAGATACGTGGTGCTAACTACGAGTGCCTTCCTGTATAGTATTCCCCTTATCGTTCATGGTAGTTGGTTGCCTAGTTAGTTGTCAAGTTGGTTGGCAAGTCGACCCAGCTACCTACCCTACCCCCCCTACCCTAGGCTAGCGTAACCTACCGTACTATAGGTTAGCGTACCTACTCTAGAGGTAGTTGGGGTTGAGGTACTAGAGGATGTAGCTTGAGGGTAGGTACTAGGGGTACTTGAGGAGGGACTTAATCTATTTTTTTATAGATCCACTAGGAGTTTATGGTTGAATAGTGCACCTACCTCTACCTTATTCTCACCAATGATAGCTGGTGTCCTAAACGGCTCAGCTGCCTAACTAGTTAACCTAGCTAACTACTAGCTGGTTAGTCGACCTACCTACCAAACAACTTACCTCTCTGAGTTCTTAATATTTCTCACTTTAAGTTTCAGCAATTTGGTGGGTACTACTAACCCAAACGACTATGGTGGGGGGGGGGGGTACTGGGATTTCTTGAGTTGCACTTGATGTAAATTTTCTGGGCCTCAATGTAGGTAAAAGGGGGTTGAGCACCTTTTATCGTACAATCTAAATTTTCATTCTCTATGGTTAGTTGGTGATTTTCTAGTATGTACTAGTTTCTTTATGGTTGTTCTCTATCACCTAGAATACTTACTACTCTCTGAGTATATTCTGCATATTAAGTCTCAATTTTATACTAGAAGAGTCAAGTATTGGTTATGCCTAGAAGCGACTTGTTCAACTCTGCCACGGTCGAGGAGTGGTCAAAGTCCAAACACTTGAAATGGACAAGGTATCCGAAGGATGTAATCCCGCTTTGGATCGCATCTCCCGACTTTCCCATAGCTCCTGAGATCAAGCAAGCTCTCCTCGACGCTGTTGAGGCTGAGGATCTGAGCTACTCCTCCGACACCTCCACAAAGGAAGCTATGGCAGATAAGATCACGAGGTTCAACAAGATCCCTGCAACCCCTGATAACGTTATGATCATACAGGGAGTCGATCCCTCCATCTGGCTTGCCGCCCACAACGCATGTCGACCTGGAGATGAGATAATCGTTAACGATCCGATGTATTCTCCACTTCGAGGTGTTGCAGACTCTGTACAGGGAAAAGCCATCGTCTGGCCCTTAGAGTACTCAGACGGATATAGTTTCGATGAGGAGAAGCTAAAGAAACTAATCACAGCTAAAACGAAACTAATTACAGTCTGCAACCCCCACAACCCAACTGGAAGAGTGATGACGCGAGAGGAGCTGAAAATCTTAGCCGACATTGCCGTCGATAATAAGATCAAGGTCATAGTTGATGAGCTCTGGGAGGATGTCAGATTCGGTGAGAAGCCCCACGTCTCATTAGCGTCTATAAGCCCTGAAGTAGCGGCGTTAACTACCACAAGCTGGGGATGCAGTAAAACTTTCGGGGTCGCCGGTCTCCAAATCGGATACCTCTGCTCAACCGATAAAGCAACTATGGATAGTTACAAGAAACTCGCAACAAGCATTCAGCGAGGCACCACCTCTCTGAGCCGTATCTCAGCGAACATAATGCTTAGCAAAAAACTCGACTGGTGGCGCAGAGACATGGTTAAACACCTCACTAAAATCAAGACGTTGATGTTGAAGCGAATGAACAAGATCCCCGGAGTCGAGTTCCGGGACTTCGATGGCACATACGTCCCATTCTGCAAGTTCAACTACAAAATGAGCAGCAATGACATGAGCGAATACTTGTTGAAGAATGCAAAAGTAGCTGTGAGCTCTGGTTCAAGCTTCGGTTCCCGCGGAGAAAGCTTCCAAAGGATCAACTTCGCGACGAGTGAAAAGATCATGAACGAAGCAATCGATAGAATGGATAACGCTCTCCAAAAACTAAAGCCACTTTAAACTTTCATCGCTTTCATCCACACTAATCACAGCCCCTTTCGCAGCGATACAGGCATTGATATTAATCATGGGGCTACAAACACAGGTTGATTCATTAACCGATGACATGATATTTGTAAAAATATTTCAGTCTCATAAGACGGATTTTTAATCATGTATGTGATTTACATATCAACATGCTACCGGATGGAAGAACATTAACTCTATCGAAGGACCTCCTAAAAGGAGCCATTGACATACACGTCCATGCTGGGCCACATATATTCAGTAGCCCCCGCCGTGTTGACCCTGTCGAAGCAGCGCAGCAGGCTCGGGACGCAGGGATGCGTGCTATCGTCTACATGGACGTATTTGAGATGAGCAACGGAACCGCCTGGCTTGTCAACAAGGTTGTCAAAGGCTTTCAATCGTATGGAGGGATTATCCTAAACACAGTCTACGGAGGATTGAATCCACGTGCAGTGAAGACTGCTCTCAGCTACGGCGAAGGCGCGAAATATGTGAGTTTCGGGGCTCACAGCACATACTACCAAGCGGCGCGGGAAGGTAGGCTAATTGATGGAAAGTTTGTGCCACTTAGCGATATTTACCCAAAGTTCAAAGAGGAATTACGCACGACTGTCAGGATCCCTCTTGAGGGTCAGACACAGGATCCGCGGCTGGATGAGATCCTCGGCCTTATCGCAGATACTCCTGGGGTCTATATGATAACTGGGCATACCTCTGTACCTGAAGCTATACGTCTCATCGAACTTGGAAAACAAAAGGGGATAAAGCAGATGGTTGTCTCCTCCGCAGTCACGAAAGAAGCAACTGATGCTCAGCTACATGAGATGGCTAAACACGCCTACATCGAGTACACACTCGCAGCGTACACTCACACAACTACGATACCGAAGACCCACTACTATGTTGAGCAAGAGTACGCGAGCATCGACGAGGGCATGAGCGGGGAGCCCGGAGGAGGCATACGACAAGCTGCTGAACAGATCCAGCGGATCGGTTCTGACCGATGCATAATCTGCACAGATTTTGGCGTCTACACACTCCCAGAGCCCGTAGAGGGTCTACGCGAGTTCATCGCCTGCCTACTCGATTTGGGTCTACCCTCAACCGAGATTCGAAAGCTCGTGAAGAGTAATCCCGAGAAACTTCTTGGGCTGGAGGCCTCCTAATGCTACCTGAAGGACGAAGCTACGAGCTGAGTGAAGAACTCCTAAAGGGAGCTATCGATATCCATATTCACGCGGGGCCTCACCTCAAGACAAGCCCTCGTAGTGTAGATCCTTTCCAGGCAGCTACACAGGCTCGGGACGCGGGGATGAAGGCGATCGTCTTTATGGATGTCTTCGAATTGAGTAATGGAACAAGCTGGATAGTAAATCGAGTTATCAAAGACTTCCAGACCTTTGGAGGCATCAACCTCAACACAGTCTACGATGGTGTTAATCCCCGAGCAGTGAAGACTGCCCTCAGTTATGGAGATGGCGCAAGATACGTAGCCTTCGGTACCCACAGTACTCATTGGATGACTAGCCGGGAAGGCCAATATATTGATGGGATTTGGAATCCAAGCCATATTAGGTTCCCCAAGTTCAGAGACGAGGAACTAGCAAGGAGTATCCGAATCCCCGATGGTAAGCCAACACCCGAAATGGATGAGATACTCAAGCTGATCGCTGACAACCCTAGGACCTATCTTATTACTGGCCACGTCTCTGCCCCTGAGGCTTTACGGCTCTGCGAGCTAGCAAAGGAGTATGGGATCCAGAAAACGGTTGTAAGTAGCACGGTGCCTAAACTTGCTACCACGGAGCAACTGAAACGGATGGTTGACCTCGGTGCTTATCTAGAGTACACTTTAGCAGGTTACACTCACAGCACAGGAACCAGAAAAACAGACTACTACGTTGAGCTAGAGTACGCTAGCGACCCTATTCCAGGCAACTACCCTAAATTCACCATCGCTACCGTAGCAGATCATATTCGTCGCTATGGGGCCGATCACTGTATAGTGGCAACTGATCTCGGAGTCTATACTCTACCCCAGCCAGTTGAAGGGCTGCGTGAGTTCATCGCCTGCCTCCTCGATCTAGGGGTGCACCCAAACGATATCAGGAAGACTGTGAAAACTAATCCTGAGCAGCTTCTCAGCATCTAACCTCCGAAGCTGTTATAACTCTAAAAACCCACGGAAACGTGGTAACACATGGTTTCTGAGAATGACTTAGCTGAATTCGGTGACCTTTGGAGCCTTATGTACATCATCTTCGCCAAAGAGATGGTTGATAGCTTCGGAGAGGAAGGGAAAAAGTCGCTAGCACGAGCTGTACGCGCATACGGGAAAGCACGCGGAGAGCGCCTTCGAAGGAGGCATGAAGAGCAGGGGCTCCCCATAACAATGCGATCCCTGTTTGAGCACTACGACCTACCCGGCACGCCGGGAACTCGGAAAGAGAGGAAGGTATTCGAAGACGATCGACTTGTAAGCTATACCTTCGAATGCCCGTACGAGAAGGTTTGGAGAGCTAACGATGGAAACGACCTAGGTCTCATCTACTGCCAGAACTTTCATCACGCCTTCTGGCAAACATATCGATCCGACATCGATGTCCAGATCCCCGAGATACTGACTAAGGATGATCCCCACTGTCTATTTGTTGTAACACAGCCAAAGAAGTAGACTTTATAGAGACGAATGCCTGTATCGGTCTTGGTTGGTGAGCCGGTGGGCAGCCGCCGGGCCTGAAAGGGTCTGAGGAAACTCCATCCACCATGCAGAACTGCGACGCCGCGAGACGTAGCGTGAGAACGCTGGCTCCGGACAGAAACGGTACCTCCCAATAGCATAGCGGTGAACCCCGGTCAGGGGCGAGGACGCTTTAGGGAAGGGTTGAGACGGCCGACCCGCAGGGTGAAAGGGCAAATAGGCGCCAACGACCTACTGCAAGAGGCGCGGGTAGCCCGTATAGCTGAATGCTGCCTAGGAACAGAAGGTGGGTTACACCCGGCACACCAGCCACCAGAGGTTAGTTACTTTTTAATAGTGCGGTTACATTCTATCAAGTGATGTTGAATGGGCTTCTACGTAGGTGTGCTGGCTCTCGATCACGAGTTAAAGACATCTCAATACGCGAGCGTGCAAAAATGGGTTAAGACACTACGTAGAAAGGGCTCCAACTCGACTATGACTGGTTACTTCAAGTACCTTGCTTGGTTCACTGCTTACTCCAAGTTATCTCCAGATGAGTTCGTGAAACTGTCTAAGGAGGATATCGTGGAAAAGGTTCAGGGGTTCTGCGACGAGTATAATGACCGTGATAGGAAGAGCTC
>JBFYNP010000094.1:0-39365 GCA_041304325.1 Candidatus Bathyarchaeota archaeon | reverse complement strand
TTAAGCTGCCTCGGAATGATGTTTCTAGTAAAAGAGACCCTGCCAAAAGAGAAACAAGTCAAACGAGAACCCGGTAAGAAAGGACTAGCAATAATCACGGGATTCATCAACTCAGTTAAGGCACTCGGTATTGCTTTCGGCGTCTTCCTCGCAGCAATACTCGTATACCGTTCAGGCTATACGATGATCGATCCTTTCTTCAGTATATACCTTAAAGATATTCTCAAACTAGATCTATCTGCAACAAGTTACCTTTTCGCCTTAAGAGCGATCTGCACTTTAACTTTCGCTCCAATTGCAGGATATATGGCTGATCGCTATGGTCGAAAACCAACCTTCCTAGTAGGAATGGCGCTTACAGTGATCGCTCTATTTGGTTACACCCAGATGAGAGGTACAAACGATATCTACCTTGTAAGAGGGTTGGATGCAATTGCGATGGTCATACTCATGAACTCTATCCGAACTTATACCGCTGATCTTCTAGCGCCGCAAGTTAGGGGCTTTGGAATGGGGCTTCAATCCACTATAAGCCAAGAGAGTTCTACACTAGGAGCCATCCTGGGAGGATATTTAATCGATACAATGGGCTGGAATATCGTATTTCTAGCTGCAGCGGTGATGGCTGGAGTAGCTTTTCTCATAGTTCAGTTCGGGGTTCCTGAGCCAACAAAAATAGTCAAGAAAGGTTAATCGAACCTCACAGCTATAATAAACCATTATATCTAAATCGGTATAAGCCCAAACTTCCCTAAACTCATCGCGATATTGCCGACTATGAGAAAGAGGATACCATAGGTTGCGGTTAACTGGAATTGTTTTCCATACTTCATGTTATCAGTCGCTGCTTTCCACATCTGACCTCCATCCAGTGGACCTAGGGGAAGCATGTTCATTACCGCAAGGTTAATTGAGACAAAATAGAGCCAACCTAGGAAGACTCCGGCAAAGTCTGGCAGGAATTTACCGACTGCTATCCCTACGAGAATTGTTAGAATACCCGTAATAAGATTAACAAGACTCCCTGACGCGAATATCCGCATACGGCTAGTGAGAGAAGCTTTGTTCATATCCTCTTCGTCGGGTTCAACAGCTCCACCGAAGGTAATCACAGCATAGAGAGCAGCAGCGGACTTAACCCTAACCCCCTCCATAACACACTGAATACCATGGCTCAACTCGTGAGTGAGTATAACGACCCCTGCAGCTAGGAGGAACCAGGGGAGACTCGACGCGCTTATAGTTACCCCTGGTATAAGCGGTTGCACAGGAGAGGCTGTACTGGGACTAACGAAAAACCTTAGGAAATTTAATGTAAGCATATAAGTCGCAAACAAACCTTGTCCTACAGCCGAAACGATGCCAATATTTCCAAGAACCCTCCAAGCTCCTGGCTTCCAATGCGCCAGCTTAGTTATCACTCCGTTTAATGCGGTAGATTTTATAATCGCATAGTATGGTGTAACCTCTAACCCCTCATTCTCCATTTTAAACAACTTAACCGCGCCATAAAATAGAAACCAAATAGCGATTATAATGAGTAAAGTTGTTACTGCGTCCAATGCTTGTTCTATAATTCCTTATTAAGCTGAGGATTTAAGGAGACCGCTCACTATTATCTGGATGTGGTTGAACAGACAGCTGTAACCTACTCGGAAGCACACTGGAGAAACCTTGAGGCACTCCGCAAAGAGGCAATCAGCCTAATGGAACCACTTCAAAAAGCTCATATTGAGTGCTTAACATACGGTAGCCTTGCCCGAGGCGACGTTACAGCCAAAAGCGATATCGACATCTTCATTCCTGCTCCACCTGATCCAGCCCTTATTGAAATTATTTTGGAACGTGAAGGCATTAAGGAGACAAACAGGGAGATAATTCAAGCGACCCCAGGATACGCTGCTAAAGGGTATATTTACGTCGGTGAGCTCCGAAGCTATAGTTTTCCACTAACAACCTTACTCACCTCTGAGCGAGAGTTCTATACATTCGCTGGATCAGCATTATGGCTTGATCTCAAATCAGGTTGTAGAATACTAGGCGTCGATAAACGACTTTTACTTATAGAGCCTACACAGGAAGGACATTTAGAATCCCCCGTACAGGGTCGGGAGGGGACAGTTGCTCGACTTCTCCACATAGATACACGGATAGTTCTCGAGAGAGTTCGAACCCTAGAACGGCGGCAACGGGTTGGTCGAACCGGCGTCTACCTCAAAAGAAGCCTAGCCCCAGGTGAGGGCTTTGGAAAGGTATTGGAGGAACTAAGTTTTAAAAGACCAGCTCTCCGTAGAAGGATGATTTAAAAAAAAGTGGTTAGGATATGGCCTTGAAGGCCCGGACATTCATAGTTGGAGGCCATCTGATCCCCTCTGCTAGGCGTTCACCAATTAGGATCTTGATGCCTTTTTCCGCGGCAGCGTCTATAAGCCGTCCTGTGACAATTCCGTCGAATACTATAGCTTTAACGCCCTCAGCGGTCTTGACTTTCCCTACGAGCTCTGATACTGGGAACTTCTCCTTAACCGTTCCGTCCTCACTTAGGAGGACAGCCTCTAAGTTTCCCTTAAGTTCTTTTGTCAGTGTAACGTATTCGCTGAAATCTGGGCCAGCAGGTACCGGTGGAGCCTCAGCTATTTCCTCGACCTCCGGAACCTGTCTCGCGGGCTCCGGTGCAATCACTGGCTGAGGTCTCTCCTCCCTCGCCGGTGGACCAATGAGGAACTTCGCTTCCTCTACCGGTACCCTTGCATCTAATGCCTCCTTGATCTGTGAGGCATCTAGCTCTTCGACTTCAGATCCCAATGGAGCGCGAGCAACATACTTTGGCTTTGCAACCTGCATCATCTCCCTTAGGATAAGGTCTCCACCACGGTCTCCATCTAAGAAGGCTGTTAGTTCTTTCTTCTTAGCCAGGTCACGAACTGTTCGGGGTATCTTAACTCCCTCTACAGCTATGACTCCTGATATTCCGGCTCTTAGGAGACTAATGACATCTGCTCTTCCTTCAACGACGATTAGCTCCTTCATCTGGTTGACATCAGGGGACGCTGCCAGTCGTTCCCTTCCATAGTGTATGGCCTCAACGTGACGAGACTCTTGACTTACCGTCGCGATGAGTTGCTCAATGTCTTGGGTGTCTCTAACCCTCCAGTCGCGAAGCAGCTCCTTGGCGCGTTCCTGAATCCGTTTCAGCTTCTCCTGCCTTACATCCTTAATCTCTTCGATACTGATCTTGGATTCACATGGACCTATACGATCAACTGTTTCTATTGCTGCTGCAATGATCGCGGTCTCAGGTTTATCTAAGCTGCTTGGAATCGATATAGTGCCCGTAGTTTTATCGTTAGAAGTTTTGAGCTCGATGTCTATGCGACCGATCTTACCGGTACGCTGAAGCTCACGTAGCTCGAATTCTTTAGGGAATAGTCCTTCAGTCTGTCCGAATATTGCTCCGACAACGTCATGACGTTCCACAACGCCTTCAATGGTGTATCGGGCTAGAATGTTGTACTTTATTCCCACGTAGTTATCTTTTTCACCCATTATGGTGCAACTCTTTGTTTTTAATGGGTTCACTATGCTCCGCGGGATGTCCTTATACGGACTTCCCCTGGGTCCGAGAACTCGTTACCCGGGTTTTTCCTCTTTATCAGGGGGCTTATACGTGTCACCCGCAAAAGCAACCCACGGTGATTTTGAACCACGTCTGTTGACGCGACTTAACACACAGCCGTCTTGAGATAAAAACCTTCCCGGATAAAGGTAGTTTTAAGAAGATAGTCCGTATAATTTTATTGAGGTTTATCCAATGGCAGTTAAAGTTGCGATAAATGGCTTCGGTAGAACCGGCCGCCTTGTTTTACGAGCAGCTCTCGAGCGCAAGATTGATATCGACATTGTAGCTGTGAACCGCGGCGACGCTGCAGTCCTAGGGCACCTCCTCAAATATGATAGCGTACATGGAAAATCACCCTTCCCAGTGACTTGGGAGGGCGATACAATAATAGCTAAGAAAAGAACTGTACGAGTATTGAAGGAGAGCGATGCCGAAAAGCTTCCTTGGAAGCAAATGGGTGTTGATATCGTAATTGACTCGAGTGATGCTTTCCGTGACCGTGAAAGCGCTGGAAAACACATTAAAGCCGGAGCCAAGAAGGTTATAATCGGAGCTCCCGGAAAGAAACTTGATTTAACAGTAGTTCTGGGAGTCAACGATGACAAATACGAACCTAAGAAACACAACCTTGTGAGCAACGCAAGCTGTACAACAAACTGTGTCGCCCCAGTTGCTAAAGTTCTAAACGATTCCTTTGGAATCGAATACGCGATGGTTTCGACGATTCACGCATACACTTCAAGCCAGATGATCCTCGACCGCGCTGATAAGGACCTAAGAAGAGCCCGAGCTGCAGCCATGAGCATCATCCCAACGTCAACCGGGATGACCAGCGCTATAGGTGAAGTTCTCCCAGAGCTTCAAGGAAAAGTTAACGGAACAGCTTTTAGGGTTCCCACTCCAGACGTTAGTCTTATTGACTTCAATGCTACTCTCGGAAAAACTGTGACCGTGGAGGAGGTTAACAACTCCTTCCAGAAAGCAACGAAAGGACGGATGAAAGGCATTTTAGGATACGATACTGAGCCCCTCGTAAGCATCGATTATGTCAATAGCCCTTACAGCGCTATAGTAGACGGCACTCAAACCCTAGTTGGAGGCAAGAACGTAAAAGTTGTTGCGTGGTATGATAACGAGTATGGATACAGTTGTCGAGTCGCAGAGTTAGCAGCAAAAATGGGGAAGATGGGATTTTAGCCTATTTTACCGGGTTAACCTGAGTTTTTTCATCTTTTCTAGGTTCTCCGGCTTCTGCTTGAAGTATTCACGAACGGGCTCGAGTAGGTTAACCATTGCCTCGGCAGTAGCATTTTTCAGGTCCATAGGGTGAAGTCCACCTTCGGTATACACTTTTACAAGCTCTGCGTAACTCGAAAAAGTAATATCTCCTCCGAACCTCGCGGAGCGGGTTACTTCAAGTTTACCCAGGTGTGGAAATACAATCATCCGCGCATGTTCCAGCACTGGATTTCCTTCAAGCTGCTTTGGCGGGCAAAATGCCTCTTTGTACTTCGCTTTGATGTCAACTGGGTCATCGTTTATCCAGATAGCGCCTTTTGCTACACTCTTCGACATCTTGTTAGTTATCGTCTTGTTAATGTTCGCATCCTCATCGAATGCACCCTGTATTGTTGTATCCTGAAGTCCAGGTAAGAGAGGGTTATGGAGGCAGACTGGGGTCTTAAAACCGAGCTTGGGGGCGACTTCACGAGCAAGCATATGGACCTTTCTCTGATCCATTCCTGCGCAAGCCGCGTCCAAGTCCATCTGGAATATATCGCTAGTCTGGAGGGCAGGGTATAAGACCCAACTCGACTCAACATCTTCTGCTTCAGAGGAGCGCCCCATAATAGGCATCGCACGTAGAGACCTCTTCATTGAGATAGACTTCATTACCCGCACCACCTTCTCCCAGTAATCTTTATGACTGACTATATCGCTAGCCCAAAGATACTCAACTTTTCCCTCAGGTAAACCTAGGGCTGTGAAGCAGTCTTTAAAATACTCAGCGCCTGCCTTAATATTCTCCAGATCTCCTCCAAGCTTATTGTTGATCCACCCATGCCACTCTGCTAGATATATAATGAAGTGAAATCCAGCTTCGACGTAATCCTTCATCTTCTTACCCACAATCAAGCCTGTTCCTGCGTGCATCATTCCGCTAGGCTCGAAACCTACGTAACCACGTGGTTTGAGGTTTGTCCGAAGTAGGTTTTGGAGTTCCTCCTCGGTAATGATCTCTTGAAGATTCCTTGAACATATCTCGAATCGGGTCTGAGTGTCCATTTTTTCTCGCCCTGAACGTGATATCTCAATGAGGCAGTCGATTTAAGGATTGAGGACAGTTTTAGCTGTCTACACTTGTCATTTTAGGTATCAGCTGATGAAAATTATGATAGAGAAAAAGAATTTGAGGTTAAGCGCCCTTGTCCCTCGCAACAAACTCTCGGCATCACCGTACCGAGCCAACGCTCCACTCTGCCGAGCTCTCTCAAATTGCGAGGCGTTTCGACGCTTAGCCTCCCCGCCTGTCCCATGACTGGGTAACCCCATCTTCACAGGTGTTCCTCAGCGGAGTCCGTCTGCATGGAGCGCCGTCTCAGCGGGTGATACTGTCTCTGAGGCTAGGCTGTTAACCTTTACGAATCAAGTAAGAGTGTTACTAGAGAGCGTAAAAGTTAGCACAATTACTTTAGAATAATACGCAATGTGACTGATCACATAAACATTTTTGAATGAGTAAAATTAACTACTAAAACCATTTTTCTCGAAATTCCATTAATATCCCCCTATTTTGAGGTAAATAATTTAGATCATGAGATGGTTTTTTAAAGTATTAACCTGATTTATAATCATGTCTCAATCAATTCCATCCCCCGAAAAATTTTTTGGTCATGAGATGGGCGCAGATCGGAAACTCGCCCGTTGGGATAAGATCGTAGAATACTTCCATGAGTTGGAGCAGAGTCCATGTGTTAAAGTAGAAGAGCTAGGTAAGTCCACGGAAGGTAACCCTTTCCTCTTAGTTCTTATCACCTCTCCCGAGAACCTGAAAAATATAGACAAGATCCGAAAAATGAGCTACCGGATTGCACACCCTAAGGGGCTTGAGAAAGAGGAGGTTAAGCAAATAATCAGTGAGGGTCGAGCGGTGGTCTCAATGAGCATGAGTATCCACGCCACAGAAGTTGGGGGCACACAGATGGCACCTGAGCTCGCTTACGAACTCGCGACAAAACCCGAGTATGATGAGATCCGCAAGAACACAGTTCTAGTTATGTTCCCATGCTTTAATCCTGATGGTCAAATAATGGTTACCGACTGGTACAACAAATGGCTAGGGACCGAATATGAGGGGCTGTCTCCACCATGGCTTTACCACAAGTATGTCGGCCACGATAACAACCGGGATGCCATCAATAATTCAATGGTGGAGAGTCAGTACGTAAGCCAGGTCCTATATAGAGAATGGAGCCCCCAAGCGTATATCGACTATCACCACATGGGAAATTATGGTGCCCGTTTTTACATTCCACCCTTTGCTAACCCCATCGATGAGAATGTAGACCCCCTCATTTGGACCGAACAAGAGCTTTACGGAGGCCTTATGCATGTGATGCTTGAGTCTGAGGGAAAAACCGGGATCGAATCAGCCGCCACATATCCCGGAGAATTTATGCCTACTTTCAATTATGTTCCCTGCTGGCACAATATCTGTGGGATGCTTACAGAATCAGCGAGTGCTGGATTGGCTACCCCAAGCTATGTTCACCCTCACCAGCTCAAAGGCAGCAGCCGAGGCCGCCCCGAATACCGAGTCCAAATGGGTTTTCCTCATCCTTGGCCCGGTGGCTGGTGGAGGCTCCGAGACATCGTAGAACAGCAAAAGATCAGTGCCTTCGCAATGATGAAGGCTGCCTCCAACTTCCGTGAGATCCTCCTCAAGAACATGTATACAAAAGCAACCCGTAGCTTACAGAAAGGCGAAGCTGAGCCGCCTTACGCTTTTATTATTAAACCGGGTCAACACGATGAGCTCACCGCATACAAATTACTGAAAATTCTCATGGATATGGGGGTGGAGGTCCAGCGCAGTCAACGCGAGGTTATCGCTGATGGCGTCATATACCCCCGTGGCACACACGCTATATTCACATCACAACCGTGCAGACCTTACTTACTTAGCCTCCTTCAGAGGACTTTCTACCACGTTGGTGCTTACAGTAAGAAACCTGATGGCACTCCTGTGATTCCTTACGATCTTGCTGCATATACTCTCCCCGAGTTTATGGGTGTCCGTTTACATGAAGTTAAACAGAAGATTGATGGCATATTTGAGCCCCTACCGAGCATCAGGTTCCCCCGTGGAGATGTCGCAGACCCGGCACCGAACGGTTGGCTTCTCGATGTCAAGGTAAACGATGGATACGCTGCTGTAAACAGGCTTTTGCGACGTGGAGTTGAAGTGCGTAGAATCCTCGCCCCTGTAAAGGTGGGGGAGAATAATTATGAAATAGGATCATGGCACATTATCGGCGAGCGCGAAGCTAAGGAAGAGTTAGAGAAGCTTTCAAAGAGATATCACCTCGTTTTTGACGCAGCACCAATAGGACTCTTAGAAAAACCGGCCCGTATGCTCCGCATTGGCATGTATCAACGCCTCTATGGCGGTAACATGGATGAGGGCTGGGCCAGATGGCTCCTTGAACAGTACAGGTTTAGTTATCGGAGCCTCAACGATAAGGAGATCAAGAAAGGAAAACTCGTATCCAAATACGATGTGATCATTCTCCCCTCAGACGCTAAAGCGATGATCTTGGGTGAAGGAATCGATGAGTATTACGAAAAACGATTCCAGGGGCAGATGACATTCCCAAAGTGGCCTGATGACTACAGGAGCGGAATCGGGAAGGAGGGAGCAGAGAAACTTATGGAATTCGTTAACGAAGGTGGGACTCTGATCGCAATCGGAGATAGCACAGACTTTACTATAGAGCAGCTAAAGCTACCTGTAAAGAACATACTTCAAGATGTTAAACCTCAGGATTTTACATGCCCAGGATCAACGCTCCATGTGAAAATCAATGTGGAGAACACACTTTCCTGGGGAGTTCAGGAGGATTTACTGATAATCTTCCGAAATAGCCCTGCATTTGAGGTGAAACCTACTAACCACAACGAGGAGACTAGCGTTGTACTTAGCTACCCTGACAGCCAGATTATGGAGAGCGGTTGGCTAGTAGGTGAGGAGAAGCTCTCACGCCGCGCCGCCATGATTGAGGCAAAGAAGGGCAAAGGGCGCGCTATTCTCTATGGGTTCCCGGTTAATTTTAGGGCTCAGAGTGACGCTACCTTTAAGCTATTATTCAATGCTTTGATCGGTTAATCGCTATTTCTTTCCTACATTTTCAGCAATCAGTTTTATTCCGATAGATATCAAAGACGTTAAAAGCCTAGCACGCTTCTCATGAAGAGATACGGTGGTTAGTATGTCCGTACAAAAACTTATTAAAAAAGAGGTCCTCGCGATGGGAGGCGGCTCTGGCACACGTGTGAATGTCGCCCCCAATCCGAAGCTGATTAACCTTGGTGCAGGTGATCCGGATTTCAACCAACCAGAGTTTATCAACAAAGCTGTTTACGATGCGATGAGGGAGGGTAAAACCCACTACGAGTTCGGGGGTGTACCTGAGTTCCGTAAGGCGATAGCTGAGTACTACTCAAAGTTTGGTTATGCAATAAAGGATCCTTCAGGTCAGATCGCAATTGAGAGTGGAGGCAGTCAGGCAATCTTCCGCGCTTTCGGTGCAATCCTTAACCCGGGCGATGAACTAATATTAAATGAACCCACATACGGTGGCTATACTCAACCTGCCGCATTCTTCGGAGCAAAGGTCGTTAAGGCTCCCATGAAGATCGCGAAGGACGGTATTTATAGACCCAGCATCGAGAACCTGCGAAAGGCAATCACACCAAAAACGAAAGCATTCCTTTACTGTAACCCTGACAACCCTGCAGGTACAGTCTACACTGAGGACGAGTTGAAGCACATCGCAGAGATCTGCATCGAGAAAGACATAATCGCCATCGCGGATGAGATCTACGTAGAGTTCCTCTGGGGCAACCACAAGCATAAAGGCATCATCGGAATGCCGGGAATGGAGGACAGAAGTCTTGTCCTCATGAGCTTCAGCAAGACCTTCGCTTGGACTGGCCTCCGCGCTGGTTTCGTGCTTGGTGGTCCCGAGATCATGAAGTACGTTAACCAGGTTCCAATCGGTATCTGTGGAATGCCTGTACCATTCCAGGTAGCTGCAGCTAAAGCGCTAACTAGTAAGGAGGGTTGGGACTTTGTTGGCATGATGCGTACTGAGTATCAGAAGCGCGTTGACCTTTTCGTCAAGCGTCTAAATGAGATGCCCGGAGTTTCATGTCCATACCCTGAAGGTACATTCTACGTATTCCCAGATATTAGCGGAGTAGGTATGAAGAGTGCAGACTTTGCTGCGGGTCTCTTCAAAGACGAATCAATCCGCGGCGCAGCTGGATCAGGTTATGGTGCGAACGGTGAGGGTCACATCCGTTTCGCTCTCGTAGTTCCATATGACAAGTGTATCGAAGCCTGTGATAGGATCGAGCGCTTCGTCAAGAAGAACAAGAAGTAAACTTTCTCCCTTTTTTTAATATTAATTTCTTAATGCGTAGATCTAATGAATATAAAAAACTGAATAATTTGTTAATACCTGAAATTAAGACTTGTATAGCAATAGTGGGTTATTGTTTAGGTTGTTTGACTGCGTTGGCTCGGGCCATCTCTACCGGTGGTTTAAGTCCCTCAGGTAGTGGTGCAGTGTACTTGCGTCCTGCGAGACGTTTCTTTAGCTCCTCTTTTGCTGGTTTAATGATGCTTTGGTCCATGACTACGTCGAGGGCTGCTCCTGCAGCGACTTTGGATGCGAATATGAGGCTTTTATGACCCATTTCTGTGCCACTGCATGCAACAGCAGGCCAAGCATGGCCGGGTGCACCAAGTACAAAAGCTGCAGTCCCAAACTCAGCTGTTGGTGTGATCCAGCTTACATCTCCAGTATCAGTTGAGCCACCCATGACCTCACCTTCATTGAATGGATCAAGGATGTCTGTTACTATATCTACATCGATGTATTTTTCCCAGTTGGGAATTTTGGATTTACGGAGATTATCGATCTTCTGCTCTTTAGGAACTGTCTTCGCGATCTCTGCTGCAAAGGTGATCTCCTCTTTACTAGGTTCTGGGAAACCAACCTCACGCATATTCTTTACGACGAGCTCCGCCATTATACGGTTCGGGATTTTGTTACTGAGCCCATCTATGAATTCAACTTTGAGGGTGGTCTCCGTCATAAGGGCAGCTCCCTCAGCAATCTTGAGTATGCGATCATATATAGGGCGTAATTGATCCATCTCAGGGGCTCGAATATAATACCAGCTTCGCGCATAGTCTGGCACAACATTAGGTTGTCCACCTCCCTGCTCGATGACATAATGGATACGCGCCTTGTCTATAACATGTTCACGGAGATAGTTGACGCCAACGTTCATCAACTCGATTGCGTCGAGGGCTGAGCGCCCCTGCTCTGGAGAGCCAGCAGCGTGGCTAGTCTTACCATAATAATGAAACTTTACACCGAAAACGGCTGTACTGCTTCCAAGGCTTGAAGTATTGAGGCTGCCCGGATGGTGTCCAAAGCATGCGTCTATGTCATCGAAAAAGCCGTCTCGGGCCATGTAGGTTTTACCTGCATAATTCTCCTCTGCAGGGGTACCAAAGACCTTGAGAGTTCCCTTGAGCCCCTCTTTCTCCATTACCGTTTTAACAGCAATAGCGGCTCCAACCGCTGTTGTACCATAAATATTATGACCACAGCCATGCCCCGGAGCGCCATCAACAACTGGTTCTTTCCTAGGGACTTTCTTGTTACTGATACCAGGGAGAGCGTCAAACTCCCCAAGAAAACCGATCACAGGTTTACCTTTACCCCAAGTAGCGACGAATGCCGTGGGCATCTCTGCGACACCCATCTGCACTTTGAATCCGTTCTTTTCAAGAGTCTCAGCAAGGAGTCTACTTGAACGATCCTCCGCGAGACCAATCTCCGCGTACTCCCATATCTTATCAGAGACCTCGATTAGGCTCTTTTTGTTATCCTCAACCCATTTCCAAGCGGTTTCTTTTCCCATGAAAGACACTCGCCTGAAAGATTGTCTTTATCCCTAAAAAATGGTGTGTTTAGGTTACTCTTTCCCCTTGTTCTTTTCAGCGTATATCTTCGCAGTTTCAAGGGCTGGCCCGATCTCCATTGGGATGGGGCTAATATATTTCCGACCTGCAAGGCGATTCTTATGTTCATCCCGGATCTTTGTAAGATCTGAATGTTTAGTGAGGAGGTCAAGAACCGTCCCGGCTGTAACTTTACTGCTGAATATGAGGCTTTTATGACCAAGGCTCATAGCACCACAAGCAACCCATTGCCAGCTGTGTCCAGGGCTTCCAAGGGGATATGTTGCAGTTGAATATTCAACAGCTGGAGTTACCCAGCTAACATCACCAACGTCGGTGGAACCTGCAGCGCAATAACCATCGCCGTAAACAGGGAGAACGTTCTCAGCCATATCGACATTCATGTACTGTTCCGGATTGGGAACTTTTTGGCGACGAAGGTTGTTGACCTTATCAGCAGTTATTAAACCGATGTTGATCTTCTTTGCGTATTCTTTCTCCTCAGGCGTGAACGTGGGAGCACCGATCTCATTCATGTTAGCGACTATAACTTCGGCTAAGCCCTTGTTAGGAAGTAAATTGTAGAGACCCATGATGAATTCGACTTTGAGCTGTGTTTCAGTCATCAGAGCAGCTCCCTCCGCTATCTTAATGATGCGCTTATAGATCTCGTCGAGCTGGTCTCTCTGAGGAGCTCTGATGTAGTACCAACTACGTGCGTAGTCTGGCACAACATTGGGCTGACCTCCGCCTACCTCGATGACATAATGGAAACGGGCTTCTTGAATAACGTGTTCACGAAGATAGTTGACACCGACGTTCATTAGCTCAACCGCATCTAAGGCTGAGCGTCCCTGTTCTGGTGAGCCGGCGGCGTGACTGGTTTTACCATAGTAGTGAAATTTAACTCCATTTACAGCTGTGCTGCTGCCAATACTTGCCGAGTTTATTGAGTCTGGGTGATGACTGATTACAGCGTCGACACCATCAAATAACCCAGCGCGAACCATGAAGACTTTTCCTGCAAAGTTCTCTTCAGCCGGTGTTCCAAAGAACTTGATAGTTCCCTTAATACCGCTTTTCTCCATCTCGTATCGGGCTGCGATAGCTCCTGCAACGCCGCTAGCTCCATGAATGTTATGGCCACAGCCATGACCTGGAGCACCTTCTCTAAGAGGTGTTTTCTCTGGCACTTTCTTATTACTTATCATCGGGAGGGCGTCGAACTCACCCATGACTCCTATAACAGGTTTACCACTACCCCAGGTCGCTGTGAAGGCTGTAGGCATACCTGCAACGCCGTGTTCCACTTTGAATCCATGTGTTTCAAGCTCATCAGCTAGGATTTTACTGCTCCTAAATTCTGTGAGACCTAGTTCAGCGTATTCCCATATTTTGTCGCTTATCTGAATGATTTTCTCCCTGTTTTTATCAATCCAGTCCCATGCTGTCTCTTTAGCCATGAGGGTATAGTCTGAATCAGGTGTATAAATCCAGCTATGCTAGACGATGAGGGGGTCTTGGTACTAAAATGAATGCGATGTAACTAAGATTGTAAAGTAAAGAAATATTTTAATAGTTTGAGATTTTAGGGCTAAGACTCTGGAGCCATCATTTGGAGAAGTCTATCGGCAGCAGCATGACTTATGGTGAGAAATTCACTCATTGATCCCTTGGAGACGCCTTTATAGTATGTATCTTCTAGATTAAGTGGCTTCCTATATCCAGAAGTTCTGATAAGATTGATTACATTTCCCCAATTTACTGTACCCCAAAATGGAGGTTGATGGCTATCTAGGTCTCCTTTGTTATCATGGAGGTGTGTGGCCAGCAGCCTTTCCCTGTGATTGAATACTTCATCAACGTTACCAAGGATATTTGCGTGGCCTGAGTCGAAGCAAATCCCAAGGAACTCTGGTTCGAATGCGTCGAGGAAGCCTTTAAGGAAGAACTCGTCACCTTTGTAACAGTTCTCAACAGCAAGCCGGATTCCTAAATCTCGGCAGAGTTTTTGTATATCTCTTAGTGCTTCGATAGCACTTTTTAATTTAAGATCGAGTTTTCCATCTACTGTTCTCGGCGGGTGAACAACAACACAGTCACCGCCTAACTCTGAGCAGAGCTTAATACGATTTTCTAGTAATTTACTGTAACATTCCCTATATTCAGACTCAAGTGAATCTATTCTGTATTGGGTTGTCGACGTCCCATGGACATCTTGACAAATAATTCCTGAGTCATTTATCTGCCTTTTAAAAAATGAAATTTCATTGACAGAGTAAAGGGTATCGTTGTCCCAATCATCACACCAATGAATGTATTCAAAGCCGTGCTCCCTGAAAAGATTCAGTTTCTCCTTGAGACCGGGATTGAACGAATAGTTGAACATATCAGTGGTAACGCTGAATCTCATGAATCGACCTCTCCCATACGGATTGCTCTCAATGCGATTAAAACTAACCTTAGGATGCCTTTTTGTTTATTAATAGTCAAGTGAATATGCTCTAAAACTTAATTGGAAATCCATCTTTTGTCAGTCACTTATTCAAACAATGGTTTATTAAGATCAGAGTTACCGTCTCCTTGAACCACAATGTCCAGTAAATCAGGCTGTGGCTGCGGCTGCGGATGCGGCGCAAGCAAGAAGAAAGAAGAGAAGAAGACAGAGTAAACCTACTCTATTCTCTCGCCCTGACCTATTTTTTTATTTATTTTTTGCTTCCGGAAAGTTTATCCCACTGGTACGTAAAATCGTTCGATATGCCGGGCTTAGACTTTTCATCTCTTATACTCCTTTCTATTGGCCTCAGCATGGATGTCTTTAGTGTAGCATGTATTGTAGGCTTCGGCGTTAGAAATATTAGAAGAGATCAAATCGCTAAAATCGCATTCAGCTTTGGTGCTTTTCATTTTCTCATGCCCATACTTGGCTGGACCATAGGAGCTGCTTTTATAGATTTAGTAAGCAGATATGATCACTGGGCTGCGTTTCTTATCCTCGCTTTCGTTGGCGGAAGAATGTGCATAAATGGAATTAAAAATAGCAAAGACGATGAGCCTGATACAAACAAAATCCTTGAGAACAAAAGTTTGTTCCTATTTAGTCTAGCAGTCAGCATTGATAGTGTTGCAATCGGCTTAAGCTTTAGTCTAGAAAACGTTCCGATACTCCTCCCTGCAGTAATAATTGGGGTCACTGCTCTCATTTTCACATTTATTGGTATCATCGTAGGAAGAAGGGTAGGTACAAAAGCTGGTCGTTGGGCTGAGATTATTGGTGGAATAATCCTTATAGGAATAGGAATACAAGTACTCCTTAATCATATAATTGGTTAACCAAATACTTCGGAGAAACGATCTGCAAGGATTTTTTCTTCACCTTTACTTAGGTAGAGGGCGTTGATCGCGAATTCAGTGTTAGCTGAGTAGTGTCTAACCCAAACCTCTGGGTCTTTCTCTCTGAGCGCTTTCACCAATGCTGTTACCTCCTCCGGGCTTTTATCCGGGAACCAGATCGAAAGACCAATACTATGGTAACCCATCCCCTCACCCGTTCTTGGGATATAACTGATTCGTGCTTCTTTAAGCCCCGGAAGTTTCCTGATTCGCTTCTCAATAAATCGGGTCTTCTCCCAAGCGGGGTCGATCCTCTCCTTCTGATGGTCCATCTGCATCCACCTACGGAATGCAACTAAAAGTCCTATGATGGTTTGTCTGTCTAGCTTGTAGCCTCGCCCTATACTTCTATAGTATCCTGCAGCATCTTCTGGTCCTGACTCTGCTCCAATGAAACTGTGAAGGCTTACTGCCTCGATCAAGTCTTTCCGTCCTAGGATAAAACCGCAAGCTTGTGGTCCTTGGATATATTTACCACCGAAGCAAGCAAGGTCGACGCCCCACTCCTTCCACTTTTTAAAACTATTTGGAGGGTATGTTATTCCGCAGGAGTCCACTATAACAGGGACATCATGGGCATGTGCCACTTTGAGCAGATCCTTCAGTGGGATAACCCCTTTTCTTGTTGACCCCATCGGGTACGCGTAGTGGATTGCTGCAGTTTTATCGGTTATAGCAGTCTCAATCTCCTTCGCTCCGCACCCATAATTCTCATCGCCAACACAAACGAATTTACCCCCAGGAACTTCCATTGCCCTATCGTAGACCCATAATCTATTGTTTCTTTGGATAATGATCTCATTTTTCATTCCAGTTGTGTCTGGGAGGCGTCGCATCTTCTCTGGGTCTTTTCCAGCCATACACGCAGCAGTGGAGAGAACGAGACCGTTGAAGCCACCGCCGGTTATCCATGCAGCATCAGCACCGGTTCTTTCGGCGATGTATTGTGAGCCAGTCACCATCAAGTCCCACATGCTCACCCAGCTTTCATTAGCCTCATTCATTGCATCCTGCACCTCCTTTGGGAGAGTAGATCCACCAAGACGAGTAAATGCGAAAGCAGCGTTTACTACACGTTTAACTCCGAACTCAGAATATATTGACATGCATTACGATCAGCGTATTCTAGATAAGGGGTTTGCGCTAAAACATGAATATCGCAATACCATATTATTCAAAGATAGTAACCAAAAATCGAGTCTAAGGCTAACATATCTCTATCTGAGTATTTTGAATTATTTACTTAGTTATTCCTCACGCCACTTCTCTCGACGCAGAAAGTCACCGATGTCAATGAGGTTCTTAAGGATCAGTTTATCTTGGAATTTCTCAAGACGCGCATACCCTAAGCAATCATCCCCAAGCATGATGAGGTAGTTAACCCCTTCAACAAGATCCGGAGTATTCCGTTGAATATGTTCCGTAAAGATATCCCGTCCGCATACGAATAGCCATGCAGCCGCTTCGTCGACCCAGACCTTATGAACGTATGGCTGTGCTGCGATAAGGCGGAGAAGAATTGAGCTTGGTTCCCAGATATTCTTGGTTTTTCCGAGAAACATCCCCGCATAGACGAGGCGGTCCTTACGACTTATTTCGGAGCGGAGCTTCACAGTAGTGATGAATCGTTTATTGTTGATCCGAATAAGCTCCTCCTCGCTGAATGTATTCTCAGCACCTACGCTTTGAAGAAAACCCTGAAGCTGCTTCATTTCTTCACCGCCTTCGCCAAGTAAAAACCTTGAGTACCAGTCTCATCAGGCCAGAATCGACGTGTCTTCGCGACATCCGGATTGAGTTTTTCTCCTTTGAATTCGGTCAACCCAGGTGAACCCGGACCTGTAACCTCTACCAGTCGAATCGAATGGTTCGCGAGTAGCCAGTTAACATTCAGTTCATTCTCCTCCGGCTCTAAGCTACAGGTGGTGTAAACAAGGCTTCCACCCGGTTTTAGACTACTGACAGCGGCTGATAAGAGTTTTTTCTGTCTTGCCGCGTTGAATTCAACATCTTCAAGGTTTCGCTTTTCAAACCAGTCAGCATCGGTTACATAATTGCCACTGCATGGGCTATCTAAAAGAACACGATCGAATTCACCAAGCTCCATTTCCATGGCATCAGCATGGTAGACAATACAGTTCTCAACTCCACTCCGCTCCAAGTTGTTCTCAAGCGCATAAAGGCGCTCCCTGTTAGCGTCAAAGGCGATAAGAATACCATTACCTTGCATCCAAGCCGATATTTGGGTAGTCTTTCCACCTGGAGCAGCGCACATATCGAGGACCCGCTCTCCCGGGCGAGGCGCAAGGACCTCCACCGGGTACTGAGCTGCAGCTTCTTGCAGACTATAAAGTCCGAGTAGATACTCAAAACTTGCGCCAAGACTAAATTTTGAATCCTCAACAGTGTATCCGTCTCTGAGCCAAGGAATCTTACTTAACTTCGCCCCACGTAATGTAAGTCTCTTCTGGAGCTCCACACCTGACGTCCGAAGAGTATTAACTCTAATTGATTGACGTGTCCTCTCCTTACCCGTTAAAGAATGACCAATACTTCGATAACGTTCCAAAAAAAAAGTGTTCAATATTCATTAACCTCCAATCAGGTGCGATGAGACGATACAACACATAACCTCGTAAAGCTTTCTATTTTTAGTTTTTAAATATCTCCAATAACGTTCGATCAGACCGAAAAGTAGACATATTGAGCTGTTAATTCTTCGCAAAGATCTTAGGGAATTATAAGACGCTTTTAGATTTGTATCTCAAAGTCTTGTTATTAATGTTGGTGGTTTTATCTGTGACACTGTATATATTATTCCCCGATGCTATGATCAGGCCAAGAGCCCGTGAGTTCGGTGTAAAGCTGGGAAGGCTTCAGTCTGGTAGGCTAAATGCAATCACAGATGTTGAAGGTGTTGGGGTAGGGCATGTCACCGTTGTTGAGGGTGATAGTGTTCGGACTGGCGTTACTGCGATTGCTCCTCATCAAGACGATGTATTTTTACGAAAAGTCACAGCTGCGGTTGATCTCTTTAATCCCTACGGAAAAGCTACAGGTTTTCCTCAAATCATGTCTGAGGGTGTTATTGAGACCCCTATAATGCTTACTGAGACGATGAATACGTGGCAAGTAGCGAATTCAGTTCTTGAATACTACTCACAAGAGCGTGGGTATAGGATTAAAACCTTCAACCCTGTTGTCGGAGAGACAAACGGGGGATACCTCACAGATAATTTAAACAGACGTATTGGAAACCATGAGGTCTTTGAAGCTATTAAAAAAGCAACGAGCCCTGAGGGGTGTGGGCTAGTTGAGGAGGGAAATGTGGGTGGTGGAACCCCAATGACTGGATACGGCTTCAAAGGAGGTATCGGGACTGCGAGCCGAATCTCAGGCGATGTCACTGTTGGGGTGCTTGTTCAACTCAACTGTGGCGAGAAAGAGGATCTTACAATTGCAGGTGTTCCTGTAGGGCGAGAGATTAAGGTGCCGGAACCTGAACTGAGTTCAGGAAATAGCATTATGATGATCGTCGCAACTAATGTTCTTCTTGACTCGAGGCAGCTCACAAAGTTAGCGAAGCGTGCAGTTCTCGGTCTAGCGCGAACAGGTACATTTGGAGGAAATGGGAGTGGAGACTTCGCCTTAGCTTTTACTACAGATGCCAAGTCGCCTGAAGAGGCCTTAGGCAAACGAGTTCAGGGGGATGGATTCCTTAATGTTCTTTATCAGGCTGTTGTAGAGGCAACGGAGGAGTCGGTTGTTAATGCTCTCTTTAAATCCGAGACGATGATCGGGTACCAGGGGCATACAAGATTCGGACTGCCTCTAGATCAGGTTAGAGAAATATTCGGTCGGTATGGTAGGCCTCTCGCTTAAGGCTTGTAAGAATGGAAGAATTCCTCGGTAGCAGTAAGGAAAGCATCTGCATCCTCTGTTTTATGTGGTTCTGCAAGCATTGCATGGCAGTTGGTTGGGCTCAGATAGGCAATGTTGTTCTCCAACATGTGTGTCCAGAAAGCTTTCGTGGTTTTCAGATTTGCTTTAGCAGCTTCAGTGGCGTTCTTTGGGGTTTTATCCATGAAATGGATTGCGAAGATGGTTGATGCTCCTGTGACGGTTGCGGGGATTTTGCTACGGTCAGCGATGTCTTTTATTCCTTTCCTGATCTTGTTTCCAACTCGTGTGATTTTTTTATGGATTTGTCCTCCTTTGAGGATATCAAGCGTTGCGGAGCCAGCTACCATAGTGATGGGATTGCCTGTGAAGGTTCCTCCTTGCGCGCTACGTTCAGACTGAACAGGGTATTTGATGTGGTCGATTCTTTCAAATATTTCTCTGCGCCCAACGAGTGCACCAACGGGAAATCCTCCTCCAACGATCTTGCCTATCACCGTGATATCGGGTTTTACTCCAAAGTATTCTTGAGCTCCACCTGGCGCCATCCGGAATCCGGTGATCACTTCATCGAAGACAAGGACTGTTCCATACTGTTCACAAAGCTCCTTGAGCTCTGCCAGGTAGCCTTTATCAGGCATAACAAAACCAGCGACTCCTTGAATCGGCTCAACGATGAGGGCGGCTACATCGCGATTCATAAGGGCTTTCTTAGCGGCCTCAGGGTTGTTGAAAGGTATGGCTATGGTGTTTTCAAGTGCTGCAGGATCGAGGCCTGCAGACTCGGGTTGTGTGAACGGTGGAGTAACTGCCTTATGGAGTGGATCGTATCCGCCGTGCCATCCTCCTTCCATCTTAATGATCTTGAGGCGGCCTGTATGAGCTCGGACAAGGCGAACTGTGTAGAGGTTCGCCTCGGTTCCACTGCTCGTGTACCTTACCCTCTCGGCGGAGGGCATTACTTCACAGATCTTTTCTGCAAGTTCTACTTCGAGTTCGTGAGCGAATCCGAAGTGGGTTCCATTTGGAAGCTGTTTTTTCACCGCAGCCATTACTTTTCGGGGGCTATGACCCAATATCATGGCGCCATGGCCTACCCAGTAGTCAGTGTAAATGTTACCATCCACGTCGGTGAGTTTTACCCCCTGAGCTTTTGCTACATAGAAAGGATGCGGTGGCAAAGCGCGTAGTCCATATGTCACACCGCCTGGGAGAATTTTTCTAGCTCTCTCATAGAGTATTTCAGATTTTTTTGTTTTTATTGCATAGCTAGGCAATATTGATCAAGTAAGTTGAACAGGTGCAGCCGTAAAACAGTTTCCAGTGAATTTAAGGAATGAATGAGATGGGGGGAAGGACTGCCTTTCCGGTACGTAATTTGAGTTCTTGAAGTTCACGTTTCTGCTGGTTTAGAATTTCCCAGAACTCCCTTGGCATATCCTGCTCCTCTTTGTAAATTTGTTCCATTCTCGCAATCTTTTCAAGATGATTGTTGATGCGAATACTGAATTGTTGTATGTACTCTTCCTCAGAGTAGCTTCGACTGAAGACCTGTTTGAATAGTTTCTGGAGGTCTTCATAATGTGGTATGTATCCTATGGGCGTTTTTATAACGTCGTATTCTTCGTGAACTCGGCCTTCAGCCCATAGAACCCAGATCTTCTTATCGAGTTTTGTGTTAGTGTATTTGCCTTCGTGTTTGAGGAAGTAGTTTGTTGTGTAGACTCGCGGTTTCCGTTTGAGCTTGTGCCCGAATTTTATATGGTTATTTAGGTAGAGTCCGAGGGGGATTACTATAAAGTCCATATTTGCCATGGGATCGCTACGACGTACACCAGCTTTGCCTATGATTGCAGATGTTGTTTCAGACTCGAGGGTAGCGCCGATATAAACTCCGTGTTCCCAGCTCAGAGCCTCCGCTATCGGTACGTTCGTATCACTATCACGACCCCCGTAAAAGATACCATCCACAACTACGCCCTCTGGGTTGTTGAGGTTTGTGTCAACATTCTCAAGCTCATTCAGTCTCATTGTATACCTTGCATTGCTGTGAGCGTAAGGAATGTCGTTTCCAGCGGCGTCTTTGCTACCTTTAAACCATTCACCGCTGAAATTGAGACCTCTCTCCGGGATATTGCTTCTCCCCATACCGAGCCAGTATGTGAATCCTCCAGAAGCTAGGACGTTGCTGAAAATTAATTCTCTGGGTGTGGTAAGTGCTCGATATATTAGTGGATCATCAGTTGGGTTTACATCCTGGATTATCCCGAAGATTCCTTGTTCAATGTTTACTGCGCGGCAGGCGCCGTTTTCATCTATGCGTAGGTATGCTATATCGTCTCCAACGATGCTCTGCCCTGGAATCATGGCGGTGCTTGTTTTACCGCAAGCCGATGGGTATGCGCCTGTGAAATATGTGATGCGTTCTTTGCCTTCGCGTTGAATTCCCATAACGAGCATGTGTTCTGCTAGCCAGTCTTCATGATTTGCCTTGTAGAGTGCTAGGCGTAGCGCTAGCTTTTTTAGCCCTACACTGTTTCCCGCGTACTGGTTGTTCACCGAGTATACTTTTCCATCTGTGACATCTATGTAGATTCGTCTCTTCTCATGGTTCTTGGTGACGTTTCTCTTGTCAAGTTCTCCTGCTGAGTGGAGGAATGTGAAGAACTCTTTACTGCCTTTTAGATCCTTGAATTGACCGTAGCCCTGACGGTACAATAGGTCCTCACTATGGGTGACGTATGCGGAGTCGGTTACTTGCATTGCAGGAAGGCTAAACCTACTCTTTGTAGGGCCAAGGCAGTAGAACTTAACTAACATTGTTTTTCCTTCCATGCTGCCGGTGAGGAGACTTAAGATCTCGTTCAGACCTTCACTTCGGTTGATAGTGTTGATGTTTCTGCTTAATCTCATGCCTGCCGGAGTTAGGACCTTAGTGCTTCCTGTATCTCGAGCGAGGTCGTTTATACCATCGAAGTGAATGGAATGGCCATTCGTTGCAAGAGGTATCTCTTCTCCGTTCTGAAGCGCTAGCCTCCGAATGTACTCAACATCCTCATCTGAATCTGAAAGCACAAGTATTTTGTCTGGTTTGCATATAGCCACAAATTTCTCAAGTTGCTCTGTGATATGCTTGTTTTCCAGATTATTCAGTTTCAGGCGACTCTTTTCGTCAAGGACCTTGTCCAATTGGCTGGGCATGAATAAGCCTCATTTATCTTACCGTCAAAGAGGTAAAGGTATTATGGTTATTTATTGAGTTTACTTTCAAGATACAATCTGTGAAAAAGTTTCAATGGTGTAATTTACATGGACGTATTTAGTTGATCCATAGTTCTTAACAAGGGCATAAGGTGAGATTACCGAAAAAATGTCAATTTTTATTAAGATTATAAAGTTAGGATATATTAAGCATCTGCATCGGAAATTTTTATTTATTCTTGATCTTTTGTGTAGGGGCTACTTTTTGAGCTTGCTTTTGCCCTTCCTTTTCTAACACCATCCTCTTCAGGTTCCAACTTGAAACGCTGGGGAGACCCCATAGCGCGATGAAGCCTACTGCATCGCCCTGATCGTACTTTGTATTGACGTCGAAACTGGTTAGGTTGTAATCGTAGAGGCTATATTCGCTTCCTCTCTTCACTGGTTTTGCGGTTCCCTTGAAGAGCTTCATTGTAACCCAGCCTGTAACGTTTTCTTGGCTGCTGTTGATGAAGGCTTCGAGGTCTTTCTTGAGTGGGTCAACCCAGAGACCTTGATAGACGAGGGTGGTCCATTTATGGTCGATCTCCCTTTTCATTAGCATCTGATGTACTGTTAGAACCATTTTTTCAAGGTCTTTGTGAGCAGTGAGTATGATCTCAGCTGCTGGGACTTCGTAGGTCTCACGGCTTTTCAGTCCAACTGTACGGTCCTCCATATGCTCTACTCTGCCGATGCCATGTTTGCAGCCCATCTCATTGATCTTCATTATTAGGCTGACAGGATCCATCTCGACTCCATCGATGCTTACGGGGGCCCCTTTATGAAAACCGAGGGTGACATATTCAGGTTTGTTTGGTGTATTTTCTATCTCTTTAGTCCAGCCCCAGATCTCCTTCGGTGCCTCCTTCTCTGGATACTCGAGGTCGCCGCCTTCGATGCTTCGACCCCAAAGGTTTTGGTCGATGCTGAACGGTGATTCGATTGTAACGGGTACTGGAATGTTATGCTCCTTCGCGTATTCGATCTCACTATGGCGATCGAACTTCCATTCACGAACTGGAGCGATGATCTTGAGCTTAGGGTTTAAGGCTTTGATAGTGACATCAAAGCGAACCTGATCGTTTCCTTTACCAGTGCAGCCGTGTGCGACTGCAGCAGCAGCCTCCATTTCCGCGACTTCAACCATTTTTTTCCCTATTAGAGGTCGAGATAGGCTGCTGCTGATTGGGTAAGTGTCCATGTATAGGGCGTTCGCTTTGATTGCGGGGAAAACGTACTCCGTTGCGAATTCCTTCTTTAGGTCCATAGTGTAGTGGTTAACTACTCCAAGCTTCCACGCTTTTTCCTCGATTTTTTTAAAGTCGTCGTCTTGTCCGACATCGAGTGTGAGGCTGACTACATCGCTTTTATATTGTTCTTGGAGCCATACGAGCATTACGCTGGTGTCTAGGCCGCCGCTGTAGGCGAGAACTATCTTCTTTTTTGCCATTTCTTTTCCTCAGTGAATACGTGGCTTGGAAGTGTAGTGCGTTTTATACTTTGCGACATAGATGAGTTAAAAAGATTTGTTTATGTTCTAAATGGAACTAGATTATTTGTTTGTGTTTTCAGCTTCTTTCTTCTCCGCCTGAATATTTTTAGACGTTGGTGTTAGTTGAGTTGCTACTGTGGATTTTGGTTTGGTTTGAGGCGTATCTAATCCTTGCTTCTGTCTCCATGATTTTGCGAAGGCAGCTCCTATGATGCCTCCTATGAGGAGACTGATGAGAACCCAGATGTCAACTATCTGTCTATCTCCGAAAATGAGGAAGTATATGGATTCAAAGACGTATCCAAGAATTACAGTAACTATACCCACTTGTATATGGTCCTCTTCCACTCTGCGTGCAACAAGGTATGCTCCTGCGAGACCTCCGATTGTGTGTACAGCAATGTATACTGTGAAGAGTATATTATCAAGGGCTTGAAGTTCTTCAGGGGTTTTGCCCACGAGAAGAAGACCTGCAAGTTGGAAGGTGAAGAGGACTACACCGAAGGTGATTGCCGCTCCGGCAGCGTAGTTACGAAGGGTCCTCTGGTTGCTCATTGCGAATCAACCTTGATGGAACCAATCCGATATTTAACCTAAACCGGTTCAGCAGGAATAGCTTCTTATCTGTTTCATCTCTACACTGTTTGAGCGATTTGACCGAGGAGAAATCTCCCAGGATATTCGATTACCTAGCAGCAGGAATTCTTGCTAATGGTCTAGTATACTTTTGGCAGGTTATTCTAAGCTTTCTGCCTACATTAGAGATCTTATCGATACCAATTTTCTTAGCAGTAGGGTTCGTTACATCATGGCTTGTATTGAAGCGAACGAGTAAGCAGCACTTGAAGGTGGGCGTAATTGCTGGCGTTGGTTCTTGGATCATCACTATCTTTATGATGTTTGGCCTTCAGGAAGGTCCAAATATGTTGTTAATTATTGTTTTATTTGGGTGTTTCCTCGTTGGTGGGCTGGGAGCTGCATACTACTCACTAAAACAGCAAATAAAAGATGAGGCAAAATCTGATGATCAACCTAATCAGGTAACCGAGAACGCTTAAAAGCATTCTAGGTAGACTAATTTCGGTGAATCAGTTTGGGCATCTACGGAGATCTTGAGGTTACTCCTGAGGAAGAGGCGGAGTACATCCGTAAAACAGCAGAGAAAATCCATCAATTTGGTATGGAAACTCCGGCAATTCTGATTCTTGAAAGTAGTAAACCCCTGGTATGGGTCGGAGGGGAACTCGGCAGATTCTTTATATCTCCTTTTATTCCAGTTATCAGCGAGAGCTGGGGGGTAAAATCTGAAAAATTCCTTCGGATCTTCGAACAGAGGAGCAACGTTGAGAAGCTCCTGAAAATGTTGGAAGAGATTGCTAAAGAGGATGAGCGTCGTAAGGAAGAGGAGAAAAAGGCTAAGAAGACTGCAGAGGCTGAAATTAAAGCAGCTGAAAAGGCGGAATCGTGACTTAACAAAATACTAATTCTCCTTCAGTCTCATCAGAAAGATTTAAGGCATGAGAGCAAGTGATTTGTTCGATTGCTAATTTGGATAAACTTAAGCCCATCGAAGAGATGCAGTTCATCCTAGCTACCGACGTGGGAAGTACTACAACAAAAGCCCGCTTTTTCCACAAAAAAGATGGCGTCTGGCGTTTCTATGTTGCAGGGGAAGCGCCAACAACAGTTGAAGCTCCATATGAAGATGTCACAATGGGTGTCCGAAACGCGGTAGGTGAAATTGAAGAACTTACAGGGCATAAGCTTCTCAGTCCAGACGGTAAGGGTTTGATAATGCCATACGATGGCAAAAGAGGGGTCGACCTCTACTGTACCACCAGTAGTGCAGGGGGTGGACTCCAGATGATGGTCGCGGGTCTTATCAAAAACATGACCGCTGAAAGTGCAAACAGAGCCGCTCTAGGCGCTGGAGCTATCGTTATGGACGTAATTGCCCGCGATGATGGTAGACAGCCCTACCAGAAGATTCAGCGTATTCGCAATCTTCGTCCAGATATGATTCTCCTCGCTGGAGGCACCGATGGTGGAGCTGGTCAACATGTTATGGAGATCGCTGAACTCATAAAAGCGGCTGAACCGAAAGCTCGTTTAGGTTCCAGTTATGCTCTTCCCATCGTTTACGCTGGGAATAAAACGATCCGAAAGGAGATCGAGGGGCTCTTCAAAGGAGAATTTGCTCTTGATCTCGTTGATAACATCCGCCCTACCTTAGAGGTGGAAAACACAGAACCGGCCCGACGCGCCGTCCATGAGTTATTCATGGAGCATGTGATGAGCCACGCTCCTGGTTACAACAAACTCATGCAATGGACTACAATAGATATAATGCCAACACCTGCCGGTGAGGGCATGGCAATACAGCTCATAGCCGACACATTCAAATCGAATGTCTTAGGCGTTGGACTTGGCGGGGCCACAACTAACGTTTACAGCATTGTAGACGGCCGATTCGTTCGAAGTGTATCAGCTAACCTTGGCATGAGTTACAGTGTCACAAACGTCATGAAAGAGGCGGGTATCAAGAATATTGTTAGATGGATCCCTTTCAAGATCGATGAAGACGATGTTGCAAGTCGACTCATGAACAAGATGATCCGACCCACAACTATTCCTCAAACCCTTGAGGACTTGATTGTTGAGCACGCTGTCGCGCGTGAAGCACTTAGACTGGGGCTTGCCCATCACCGCACCATCGCTACGCGTCTTAAAGGCATACAAACACAGCGTACAGTCGGAGATATGTTTGACCAAGGCCTTGCTGAGAGCTACGTCGAGATGATGAAAATAGATATAATCGCTGGAACTGGTGGGCTTCTCAGTCATGCTCCGCGTCGCATTCAGCCTATGTTTATTCTAAGCGACGCATGGCTTCCTGAGGGAGTAACACGTATGTTACAGGACAGCGTGTTCATGATGCCTCACCTAGGAGTCACAAGTACAGTAGCTAGGGATCCCGCTTGGAGCATCTTTGACAAGGATTGTCTTGTTCGCATCGGAACAAGCATCGCAGCGGTGGGAACAGCAAAACTTGGAGATCCCGTCATGACGGTTGAGTTCAAGAAACCCACAGGTGAAGACATTAAAGAAGCGATCAAATTCGGTGAAATCAAACTTATCCCTCTTCCAGAAGGTGTAGAAGTCGAAGCGGTCATAACTCCAGCGAAGAACTTCGACGTAGGCGAAGGATCAGGTAAGATTAAGCATGTGAAAATCATTGGTGGTGTTGCTGGTATCCTGCTGGATGCCCGTGGTCGCCCCCTCTACTTGCCAGAAGATGACTCTCAGCGACGTGATCTTCTTGTCAAATGGTTCAGCGCCCTCAAACTATACCCTGAGGAGCCGCTTAAGGCACTTGTGAGGTGAATGTGATGGGACAAAGCAAATCCGAAAATAAGAATGGTGTGGAAGAGTCCAGCGAAGCCAACGCCTATACTCCGGGTCTTAAAGTCAAGCGGAGCATGATGGTCGAAAAGCTTCGTCGTCTACCAATACCTGGCTCAGTTCTAGTAAAAGTAGGTGATACTGTAAAGTTTGATCAAAAGGTAGCCCGTACTGAAATCAGCGGCGACCCTGAGATCGTTAAAGTTGCCCTAGTTCTCGGTGTTGAGCCTGAGGACATGGTTCAATACATGAAAAAGAAACTAGGGGATAAGATAAAGAAAGATGAGAGTATTGCTTTCTACTCAGCTTTTTTCGGTTTGATAAAGAAAAACGTCCTGAGTCCTCGCGACGGCACTATTGAGAGTGTGAGTGAGGTTACAGGTCAGGTAATTCTTAGAGGTTCTCCCATACCGGTTGAGGTTGACGCTTACATACCTGGTAGAATTAAAACAGTCCTTCCCCGGGAAGGTGCTGTAATCGAGACAAATGGAGCCTTCATACAAGGAATATTTGGAATCGGCGGAGAGGTACACGGTAACCTCAAGGTTGCAGTATCAAGCCCAGAAGACGTACTAGGAGTTGACAATATCGGGCCTGACTGCAAAGGAACAGTCCTCATAGGTGGTTCTATGGTCACCCTTGATGCACTTAGGAAGGCAGTCCAGGTGGGAGTAATCGCCATTGTTGTCGGAGGAGTCCGCCACCAGGACCTAACAACGTTCACAGGTCAACAGATCGGTGTTGCCATAACTGGCCAGGAGGAGGTGGGGCTATCTCTCATTATTACGGAAGGTTTCGGAAAAATGAATATGAGCGTCAATACTTTCAAGCTCCTGAAGAGCTTCGAGGGGAAGCTTGCCTGTGTTAACGGGTCAACTCAAATCAGAGCTGGTGTCCAGCGACCAGAAATAATCATACCTCACGATGAAAAGATCGCAGAGGAGGTTGAACATCTTTCACTTGGTATGGTTCCAGGGACGCCGGTGCGTATTATCCGTGAGCCTTACTTCGGTGGTATTGGTGTAGTGGAGCGCCTTCCCGTTGAGTTACAAGCAATGGAGTCGGAGAGTTACGTCCGGGTACTCATTGTTAAGCTCAACGATGGTAGAAGTGTAACAATTCCTCGAGCAAATGTTGAGATAATCGAGGAATAGTCTCCATTTTTTAAGGTTGTTAGCTACACCTTTTGGAAAACTGTTTAACCTTCGAGGGATCATCAGTTTCTATGAAGAAATCAATAGGAATTGGCACCTACTCTCTACCTTGCCCCGTTTGGGTCGTTGGAAGCTATGATGCAGCAGGAAAACCAAATCTTATGACGGCGGCTTGGGGCGGTATTTGTAATTCTCGTCCCGCAAGTATCTATGTAAGCCTTAGGAAAGCAACTTACAGCCATAGTAACATTATGGCTCGAAAAGCTTACTCGGTGAGCATTCCTTCTGAGAAGCATTTAGCCGAAGCGGATTGGATAGGGATTGCCTCTGGGCGCGACGTAGATAAGTTTTCGGTGGCTAAGCTCACCCCTGTAAAAGGGTCTATGGTTGATGCGCCGTATGTCGATGAGTTCCCCGTAGTGCTTGAATGCCGCGTTAGAGAGGTTTACGAGCTTGGTCTCCATACCCAGTTTGTCGGTGAGATAATGGATGTAAAGGTTGAGGAGTCAGTACTCAACTCTGAAGGTAAAATTGATATTGAGAAGGTTAAACCCATTATTTTCAGTCCGGGATTAGGTACCTACCACAGTGTTGGAAAGAAGTTATCAAATGCTTTTACGAATCGGGAACTGAAGTAAAAGTGAAATTGTGGTTACAGGAAAAAATTTAGAATGCTGCTCCATAATATATTGCGTTGAATAGCATTCTGAATGTACCTCTGGTCTGATTTCTGAAGTGAGGGCTAAAGCCGAATAGAATGATGTTTCCTCGACCTGCTGGTATGTCTGCAACTGCTGCGAGTCCGCGGAGTTGTTTTTCCCCTAGAATCCATCCGCTCTGAAGTGGGTTAGCCTCAGGGTACTTAGCTACCGCATATCCCTCTTTTAGCTTGAATGCAGGTCCACTCATGAAGAAGATGCTTGCATCCCGTCCATAGCCGTAGGCGATGGGGTGAGTCTCATCTAGATTGACTTTCAGTATGCTTCCAGGTATGTAGAATTCTTGGTCTTTTAGTCCTTCTAGTGGGTTCTCCGCTGGGATTAGTAGATCTTTTATTGTGTACATTGATGCCTTGTTGAAGGCAATTACGCTTCCACCGTCGCCGATGAACTCTTGTATTGATCTTGTGCCCTCTTCGCCGACGCCAATGCGGTACTTTGGCTCATATCTGTTAGGTTCGGAACCGCGTTGAGCTTTCATACCGTCTATGATGGAGTCTCGGCTCTGATCTGGGAAGATCAATACATCAATACTCTTAGATAGGCTACCTTCACGGATTTCCTGAGGAGTTAGACTTGTGAATTCGAAACCGTACTCCTCTAAAACCATCCTAAGCCAACCTTCATCTGCATTCCCACCCCATCCTTTGTATACGCCAACCCTGGGTTTGGTGACTTGGAAAGCGATCTCCGGAAGACTGTCTATGCCGTAGAAATCAACGCCTAACTTTATGCCTTCCTCCAGGATTTTATTTAGTCCATTCGAGTCCTCGACTATGAATGAACCGGGTTTCAGCTCCTCTCCTTCTACCTCGATCCAGTCGGAACTCCGATGGACTGTAAATCCCTTCACTAGAAGCTTGTTCGCTACTTTTGTTGAGGCAAGGAGGCTACTGCTAAAAGCATAGTAAGCTTTACTGGAGCTCAATACCGCTCCTTTAGGAGGCTCATTAAGGTATGGTTTTGTTTCGACTTCCAATATTTCTTGTATTTGGACGACATCTACACCCATTATTAGGCCTAGAGACTGGGCGGTTACATCGTAAGGAATTTCAGGTGGGTCAATCGAGTTCTTTCGAAGATCAGGATAGATCTGTTTCTCTAGCATTGTTTTAGCGAATCTACCGTAAGGTTGAGCAATGGGGACCACGATGCTTCCTTTAGGGTACTCGATTCCTTCTGCGGTGAATGTTTTCTTTGCTTCGTAAAGACGGACGTCTCCGATCCGTAGGATCTCAAGGAGCTCATAGGAAGCTCTTGTATCATGTTGTTTTTTAGGAATTATGAATCCATATGGTTTGCTCGGAGCGAGGCTGCGTTTACCTATCTCATAGCTGCCCCTAACCCACCGATCCCGGTTCTTTGCAGCGTTTCTCAGGAGAGCCATGGATGCGATGAACTCGTAGTCAATTATATCACGAAGGCTCCATTTGCCTCCTTTCCAAGGGGCGACGTGACTCCAGCGAGCATCACGTGGTTTAAAGCCGCGCTCGCCTTCCAGCTCCGATTCTTTCACTTCTATTGGTGTCGCTATATCACAGCTTGCTGCTTCACTCAGTATACGGATCCCGCCGTGATAATGTTGAAATGCTCTTGCAGGTGTCCAAGCGTCGAATTCCCACGCAACTGTAACTCCTTTTTTATCAGCTACTGCAAGGGCGTCTGCCATAGTAAGCCCCATGTAACTGCAACCAGAGGCGATCACCGGGTCAACATTCGGGTCTATGGGATCAATATAGGGTGGTACATAGAATCGAGGGCCTTTCTTTCCCATTTGATGAATGTCGTAGACTATCTGCGGATGCCACCGGTTGTGAATTTTCTCGACTGTCATCCGTGTTTCGGGGAGAGTAAACATAAACCAATCTCGATTGTTATCGTGACCAGCGTATTTGTGGTAGAGCCAGGGGGGGCTTGTTCCTTCGTAAGGTGTGCCGAGATGCTTCTGATACCAATCATAAACTATCCTGTTACCATCCGGGTTCAGAGATGGGATTAACAGAAGGATGACGTTATCGAGGATCTCCTCCACCTCAGCGTCGATGCCCTTTGAGAGTCTATGAAGTAATTCCATACTCATTTGACTCCCCCCTACCTCCGTTGAGTGAATACTGCAACTGATGATAACGATTGTTCGTCCCTCTGCTATGAACTTCTCCGCTTCCTCCGATTTTAGCCCGTCAGGATCAAGAAGCCTGAGCTGAGTCTTTCTCAATTTCTCGAGATTCTTATGGTTTTGAGGCGATGTGACTGTTGCGACAATAAATGAATTACATTCGGTTGTATCCCCCAGGTCTTCAACGGTGACTCGATCCGAAGAATTGGCTACTTTACGGAAATATTCAACTATCTCGGGCCAGTCAGCTAGTTTTCTATCCTCTCCTACATTAAATCCCAGGTGATCCTTTGGGGAAGGAACTTGACTATTTAGCATGGATAGATAAGAGCGAGGTTTGGTTTAAAATCAACTATTCAAAGTGCGTATAGATGTAAATAATTAGGTTAAATACACTATCTGATTATCATGACTTATTTTTTTAAACCTTGAAAACTCGCCGAATTTATTCAATAAAAGGGAGTTTTGAAACAAATTTCTAGAAAATGATTTATAATAAATCTATATTAGTGGTCTACTAGCCAGATCAGGGGGCGCTTCTCTAAAAATTAGAGATGATAGTCGATACCATGCACCATTAAGTGCTTGGCTTCGGGATCAGCTCTCGATTGGTCCACAAACGGAGAAAAAATAAATGGCAATAATCAACGACGGAAAGATTGTATCGCTGATATTGCTGGTGCTTTCTTTCGCACTCTTCTATTATTATATGATTACATCGAAGAGTGGAACCAAGATAAAAGCCCGAACATTTCCGGCCGTCGCCGCTATCCCTGAGGCAATCGGGCGAGCAGCGGAGATGGGCCGTCCCGTCTATTACTCGACGGGTTATGGCGGTGGGACACTTAATAACCCCGCTAACGGGATTCAAACCTTGGCTGGCATCAGCATATTAGGATACGCAACTCGCTTATGTGCAAGAGCCGGAGTAAAGATTACTTACTTCACATGCATTGCCGACTCTCTTCCCCTCGTCGAGGAGACTATGCGCACCGCTTACCTTGAAGAAGGCAAGCCTGAGGAGTTTGATGCAACATCTGCAATTGCGTTCCAGAACGAGCAGTCACCGTATATCTCAGCGAGTCTCGGTTGGATTCAGCGTGAGAAACCCGCAAGCAGTTTCCTTATAGGCGGTTTCTACTACGAGTCTGTTGTTCTGGGTGAGGCTGGGAATACAATTGGTGCAATGCAAGTCGGTGGATCCGCTAATACTCACCAGCTACCATTCCTAGTAGCTACATGTGATTATACACTAATAATGGAGGAGCTTTACGCGGCTAGTGCTGAGATCTCTGATAACCCAGATGTCTTAGCTAGCCTGAGAGGTGAAGACCTAATGAAGTTCATAATCCTAGGAGTGACAATTGTGGGTTTCGTGCTCGTGCTCGCCGGAAACAAGGCGATCATAGACGTACTTAAGATGTGATAAATTATGTCTCAGATCTATAAACGTGAATTAGTATTCGTAGTTACCGGTATCGTTGCATTGATCATGATAGCGGAATATTTCTTCACAATCCCCGGCGTCGGTGGAAAGGATGGTATAGCTAACCAGATCAAGACCTGGGCGTTGATCATCCAGCTCATGGCTATCGGCCTTGGAGCAATCAACCTCATCCAGGTTCACCTTAGAAACGTTCAACGAAAGAACGAGTTGAGGCCCTATAGTGCATGGTTCCTAATCTTCTTCGCTATCGTTACAGGTCTAGGAATTTGGAAGCTCGGAACCGGCGTTGAACCTTTTGCGTACACTTGGATATTCGCCAACGTCTACACAGCGCTGAGCTCTACTCTCTATGCTATCACAGGATTCTACATATTCTCGGCAGCATACCGCGCTTTTAGGGCAAGAAATCTTGATGCTGCGATTCTCCTCATCGGAGGTATTTTCGTGCTCTTAGCCAATGCCCCAATCGGAGAGGTCCTTAGTCCTTGGTTCCCAACAATTGGTAACTGGTTCAACAACACTGGGCAGATCCCTGCTATGCGTACCTTTATCGTAACCGGAGCACTTGGACTCCTTGCTTATGGATTCCGTGCTTTAATCGGTAAGGAGAAGGGCTTTTACTCGGAGGTGTCCGGTTAATGGCGGGAAATGGTATTTTTGATAGACTCCAGAACCTCGACAGTCGAGTCTTCTACTGGATCCTCTTTATCAGTCTAGCTCTCCCATTCCTCAGCCCCCTCAACTTACCTATCACGGTTACTCCTACAACTCAAGCGATGTATGAGGGTCTACGAAGTGTCAAAGCGGGAGAAGTCGTTGTGCTTAGTATCAACAGCGGTGTAAGCAGTTGGGGGGACTGTCTCCCCGGGATGGTTGCTAGCGTCAAGCAAGTATTAATGCAACAGGGAAAACTCGTCGTATGGAGTGTAGGATTTACCGACGCTGACATCACTTGGGCAAAAATTATGGAAAAAACACCTGAGTTCGCGAAACTCAAAGAAGGTGAAGACTATGTTTACTTCGGTTATATGCCAAGCCAGGAGACGAACGTTGCCCTCCTCCGTGATGACATCAGCAAAGTTTTCACACAGGATATGCGAAAAGTCCCCCTCGACCAGATTCCACTTATGAAGAACGTAAAAGGTGCGGCGGATATCAAATTAGTTCTAAGCAGTGACACCGGAGATGCCCAAAGATACTATATAAACCAGTGGCGAAACAGCGTGTACAAGACTCCGGTTGCTGAGATCGGCATTGCAATGAACAAGTCTGGTGATATGCCTTTCTTCCTCAGTGGGGACCTCTTCGGGCTTGTCGCAGGTAGCCGCGGTGCTGCGGAGCTTGAAAAACTTGTTGGAGCTCCAGGAGATGCCACTGTAACCATGGATAGCATCAGTGTCAGCCATTTACTACTAGTTCTAGCCATACTATTAGCTAACGTCAGCTATTTAGTCACAAGGGAGAAGAAGTAAAATGATAGCAAATATCACTATACCCTATCCGACCGACCCCTTAGCTATTCTTGGCCTATGGGTCGCTCTCGCACTCATGCTTGCAATCTACAGTTACCCCCTCTGGAAAGAGAACCCCGCATACAGGTTCGCCGAACATACTTTCGTTGCCGCGAGTCTCGCTATTGGTCTAATTGTGAATATCGATAGCCTCAGGAAAACCGCTTGGAATCCTCTTGTTGGTGGACAATACGTAATGATTGTGCCACTGATACTGGGATTACTAATGTACTTTTTACTCGTTCCTAGTATGAGATGGGTTAGTCGCTACCCTATCGCAATAATAGTAGGTTCTGCGATGGGTTTAGGCATCGCCAGTACTCCGCTCCCGAGCATCGTCAATCAAGTAATTAGTACCCTAACGGTCCCGAAACCCGGTGCTAGCTCTTTAGACTGGTTTGGTTTCGGATTTATCGCAGTTGGCAGTATTGCAAGTACCATGTACTTCCTGCTCACATACGAACACAAAGGTCCCTTAAAGCCAGTAACTCAGTTAGGTAGATACTTCATAATGCTCGGCCTAGGCGCATACTTTGGTAACACCGTTCTCTTTAGATTCAGCATGCTAGCCGAGAGAGCGAAGTTTATACTCCAGGTTCTCGGCCTAGTCCCTCTTTAAACCTTTTTTTCTTAATCGTTTTAAACCAGGGCACCCTGGTTATAATCAGTTTGACTAAGAATGAAGTTTTCCAGAAACTTCTCCACGATAATCGAATACTTGAACGCGTTAAACTAGAGAACTTCATGCTTGTAGCTCTTGGTAGAAGATTATGCAGTCAAACAACCATCCCCGCAGACCTCCCGTCAGGAGCAATAATGGGCGCCACAATTGATACTAAGGCAAGACATGCAATTTCCAAAGTTCAGCTAACGACTGAACCGAGAGAAAAAATGAAAGCAATAGACGATGCGAAGCGAATCATGGCCTCAGGTTTTGAGAAATATGTCGAAGAATCTGAAGAGTATCTAGCGTTAAATAGCTGGACGAAGAGGCTAGAACTCCATGTCAATCAAGTTATGGTACGCCCTACAGTTCACGAGTATTATATTTACCGCGATAAAGAAACCCTGCATCAGCTTCAAAAGCTAGTTCATGAGAGAGGGCAGCTTCGTGCAACGGCACTTAAAAAACCGAATATGAGCCGCGGAGAGCTCCAAATAGCCTATCCCGAGGAATTCAACCCACAATGGATCCTGCAGATGGGCCATCTACTTGGTTACCCTGAGTGCTGCTCCACTCGATATGCGGAGGACCGTGAGTCTGGTGTCAACGCTGAGCAGAGAGCTGCTGCGCAACTTCTTGAAGTAGGGATCGGTGACCCTTTTGTTTACTTTACGGCTTATTTTTTCCCTTGCAGCCCATCATGCCCCAATGCGAGGGTGAGAGGAGAACAGAATCACGCTGCGTTGACTGCAACGATTCCGGATGCAGGTGAAGCATATCTAGCTTCGATGAGAGAGAACATGGAACGGGTGAGAAGACAGCCGGAGCTAATCGATGATTACCTGAGAAAACTTAAGAATTAGCTTTTATTTCGGAGGGGGACCTCTCCCTGCTTAACTGGAATACGTTCGACTTTGAATGTGACTGGACGTTCTGAGTCAGGGCAGCTGAAGTATTTGATCTTGTCGATGTAGTCCCATTTTTCAGTGACCTCTCTCTCCATCGCAGAGGTGAGGGGAAGAATAGCGCTAAACGCGGCGAGGCAAACGCTATCGGTCTCCTCTAGAACGAGACGCCCTGGGTTGCTGGTTATGGTGATCTTGTCTCCGATTTTATAGATCTTGCATGGGCCAGAGACATGAGTTGGCTCACCATCGATGCTTTTAGGTGGCTTAACGTCGACAACTGTGAATACAACCTTGTACATGGATGCTTCACAAGCTTTGGTTGCTAATAGTTCTTTTCCTATTTCGTGTTGGCAGAGTATAAACCCCAGAAGAAACGGACTTTCATATCTTCCGGAGAGTCGGTGCCATGACACCCCTTTCCGCTTTTTGGATCGATGTGGGTTCCATGATCTGGACAGAAAACAACGACGCAGTTTTTATTAGTATACTTCCTGTTGAAAGCGGTAGTGAATGTTGAGAAACTTGCTAAGTAGCGTTGGAAAGCCTTCATCGCGTTCGGGTCACGTGGCATGGAGTTATGCATCAAGTCATCGTATTCCTGATGATAGTGTAGGTGTAACTGAGGCTATAGTATACATTGATATGAAAAAATGTCTTAAGAGTAGTAAAGATTTTTCATGTAATATTACTAAAAATTAATTAACTGCATTATAAATGCAGATTTTTTTACAAAAATAGAGGTATTAAACTATAGATTCTATGGTGTAAACTACACTGAGACTTACCGTCACGTCGAGACTACCTGCGATGATAGGAGTCGATGACTTGCCTGCATCTGCTGAAATGTAGCTATTGCGATAGATCGGTGGGGAGTAGTAGCTTTCACCAACTGACTGCACACCGGTGATCTTGATACCGAAACCTTCAGAGAGGACCTTCGCCTTCGCTTTTACGTCAGCGATCGCTTTCTCATAAGCCTGCGTCTTTAATGTATTGGAAGCTGACTCACTTAGAGTAAAGGTTACACTATCAACTTTGTTAGCGCCAGCAGCTGAAGCCGCATCAATAACTGCACCAACCTTTGTTAGATCATTGACCTTTATCTGAAGGCTGTTGGTTACTTGGTAACCGACGTTCATCCTGACTTCCCAGTTGTAGACGGGGTTTACGTTGTAACCCATAGTCTGCATATTATCTTCGGAGATACCTGCCGCTTTTAGTGCTTTAACAACTTGATTCATGAGTGCTGAGTTTTCGTCAATTGCGGTGCTAGCTAATTTATCCTCAGTATAAACGCCTAGCACAATTATTGCTTGGTTTGCCTTAACTGAGATTGTGCCTGTTCCTGAGACAGACATGGTTTTGACTGGTGTAGTGCCCTCAGTTATACTTTTATAACCAGTTGAACCAATCCCTGTGCCTGGAATGATAGGGCCTGTCTTTGTTGTATCATCAACCGGCATTCCCGGTTTATATGCGATGAATAGCCCCGCCATTAGGATGGTGAGGCATAATGCGGCTACGGATGCCGCTTGCTGTGTTCTGCTCATCATGTTAACCGATAGTTAGTTGATGATGGCAGCTATTAATCCCACACTTCAGAACGGTTGTTCTGGATTTTAGAACAGAGGCTTAAGGTGTGAAAGGACCTACGCTCCATTCTCTTCCTCTAACTGTTGTCTTGTACTCTGGCCATGGAAGATCGATCGGTGGTTCCAAGTCCCGTGGAAGTAGAGGCTTCTCCATGTAGTTTTTTGTCCTCTCTATATACTCATCCCTGCATGCATTTAGGCGGGAGGGGTTTGTGATTAAGTCCATCATCGTTCCGCTGATTGCTTTTCCTGCAGTGTTGATGCTTTTATCGATGACTCCTTTCATACCGCAGAGGCTGTAGCGCGTCCATACCGGGAGCCTTACCCCTGGAACACCGACGCTTGGAACGTAAACCTGTATCCATACTGTGGGGCAATGCCAGGTGAACTCGACGTAGTCGTCGCTTCCGAATTTCTTCTGGTGAGGTGGTATTGAGTTCCTCCACATTTTTTCCCATTCATCTGGTGGTGTTAATTTCTCGTTATAGGGTTCCTGCGGTGGTATGTATCCGAGTTTGCGAACGATCTCTCGGGCTTTCTCTTTATCTTCCTCGGTGAATTTAGGGGCTCCAATGAGTTCTAGATTCTCGTAGGCTAGGTCTGCGAGTGCTTTGTTGAATAGCCCTGTTCGGGTTTTGGTGACCCACCGTGGAGTGACTTGGCATCCTGTTATCTTTGCCACTGCTTCAGCGTTGTTCAGTAGAACTTTCCAGATCTGATCTTGTTGGGTGAGGCTTGGGCTCCTCCATGCGTAAGTTATTATGCCAAGTTTCGGTGGGATGTTGTCAGCGGTCGCTTGACCTGCGACTAGTATAGCCTCATTTATACTCCACAGACCGGTGTGAGGAAGCATCGCTTCCTTAGTGTATTTCGTTGTTGTATACATTAGGCATACAGCATCCAGTGCTCCGGGGCATCGTGCCTGATTCGGTAGATCTGGAGTATAGCTTAGCCATTTTTCAGGTTCAGTGCATGTGAAGATAAATGCGACGCACCAGTAACTTCCCCACTGGGTTTCATACATCACAGTTGTGGAACCACGTGGATGCCATGCTACACAAGCGTCTAGACCGTCGTAGTAGCCACGAGCAGCCTCGAAGGGTTTTGCGACACATATCTTCTCCGCGGGGGCACCGAATATCTTCACGGTACCTTTGAGACCATGCTTCTCCAAAGCATGTTTTGTGGCGTGTGCTCCGATTGCAGCTGCTACTCCTAAAGCGCTATGAGGATCTGTGTGACCAGCTTGCCATGGGTTATCCGTTTCACGATGAGTCACGGGCTCCTGCGCAGTCTCAGGCACAGCATCGTACTCAGTGTAGGTGCTGATCACTGGTTTTCCTTCTCCCCATGTCGCTACATAGGCTGTAGGCATTCCGGCGATGCCTTCTTCCACCCTGAATCCTTCATCTCGATGGAATTTTACGAGAGTTTCGCAGCTCTTATACTCGCGTAGGCTCGTCTCCGCGTATCGCCATATAAGTTGGTGTAAGTCGCTGGCTCTCTCGGAGTTGTCATCGATCCATTTGAAAGCTGTCTTCTTCTCCTCTGTTATTTTGGTCATCAGAATCTAGGAGAATAGTGGTCGGTTTTGATATAAAACAGCTGGGAGGAGTTCCAGGGTGAAATTGTTGATTTAGGGTTCGATAGCTTTGTTTAGCTGATTCACGACACTGCTATTATTTATGTAGAAATATGTGTTATGATCTAAATTGGTTGGTTTAAAAAAAGGAATATGCTAAATGGTAGAGTTTACTTTACGCGGCTGATGGCTTGTTTTGTTTCGGATGGGAAGTCGCGCATAAGGTTACCGATAACGGTCTCGGCGACATATTGTTTGAATTGGGCTTCGTTGAGTTTGTTGGAGTAGATTCTCCTGTGGCCGCCTTTGCCTGTGATTTCGGTGTAGTTTAGTACACTTTCGTCTACCATCGCATTTAGG
>JBFYNP010000093.1:0-9767 GCA_041304325.1 Candidatus Bathyarchaeota archaeon | reverse complement strand
ACTACAACGAGAGTAAGAGAATACTCAGAAGCTGACACAACGGACGGATATATAGTGAACGAGACCAGAGACCCTGATACAGGAGTAATGGTTTCCTATCCAAAATTCAAGACAAAATACGATACATACATCAGCTTCAAACTCGGCATTTGGAACCCCGATAATAAGACATACGATAGCAATAAACTAAAAGTGATTAATATACCAGTGCTGAAAACACATGGTAACTACGGGGTTACAGCGTCCATAAAGCATTACATGGGTGTACCCTCAGACAAACTCACGAATCAACTCGGGGCAAGGACACACAATCTAATCAAGCAAGGAGGAATGGCAACATTGATGGTTGAAACAAGGTTTCCAACTTTAAACATCATAGATGCCATATGGGTGAACGCTTCCCCCATGAACGGCCCATCAACAAGCTATGAAAAAGCCACACGCTTAAACGTAATAGCCGCAAGCAATGACCCTGTAGCCTTAGATTATTGGGCTTCAAAATATATTCTCCTGAAATATTACACGGACAAATACAAGGTAGACTCACCAACAATGAACCCCGACATTGCTCAAAGCCAAACCTTCGGCATATACCTCCGCGAATCGATGAACGAACTAAACCGACATGGATATCAAACCACAATAGAAGAAAGCCGAATGAATGTATATGTGACTAAAATATTATTAGACAAAAATAAGGTAAAATAAATAAAAGAATTTACACACACGAAATGAAACATACATGAATAACAGGTGATTGAGTGAGCGAGGGTTTCGAGATTAAAACAGTCGATGCAAGCAACATTGATGAGACCGGTTTCTTCTGCTATATGAGTAAAAGAAAAGAACCGGGCTATAAACAGAAACACGAATGGTTGATGAAGCGCTTCTCAGAGGGAATGAAGCTAAAGATTTTACACGAGAAGAATGGACGTGACGTAGCCTTCATTGAGTATATTCCTGGGGAGTTCACCTGGAGGGCTGTTAATGCACCTAGATATATGGTCATTCACTGCCTTTGGGTCGTTGGAAAAGGGAAAGGTAAGGGATATGGGAGTCGTCTTATTCAGGAGTGTATAGCGGACTCCCGAGCCCAGAAGATGCTTGGAGTAGCGATGCTAACAAGTGATCGTACATGGCTTGCTGGTAAGAAGATCTTTCTTCAAAATGGCTTCAAGGAAGTAGCTCAGGCTCCACCATCATTCCAATTAATGGTTTCCAGCTTCAGGGATGCCGTTTCTCCGAGTCTTCCTGAGGATTGGGATGAACGAGCGAAAGCGTTTGGCAGCGGCTTAACTGTGATTCGAACGCCACAATGCCCATACATCGAAAACGGAGCTAGAGATATTCTAGCTTTCGCCAAAGACCGAGGAATTCAAGCGAGGTCACTTGAATTGAAAACCGCTAAAGAGGTACAGAAGCGATCCCCCTCGGCGTATGGCGTCTTTGGAACAGTCCTTGACGGGAAATTATTAGCTTATCAATACTTACTAGAAAAAGATTTTGATAAATTGCTTTTGTTACGAGAGAAATCCTCCATATGATATTTTTCATCCTCAGCGAGCTTACTCAGAACCGTTTGCGTCTATGGGGATAGGGTTGGAACGGAGTGCGTGGTTCGACACCTACCCAATCGGATTCTTTATCCAATTCGCTTAAACTTCTCAGAATATCCATTGTAACCCATCTGCTTGCTTGCGGTTTTTGACTATATATCCATAAACCGTACTTTCCTTTGACTGTTTTCACATACTCTACCATCTCTTTGACTCGAGGGTCATCGATCGTGAGGTTGGTCCGTGCGCAGAGGTTAAGTATCTGAGCTATGTCGAAGCGGAGATAATGTGTTAGGAAGCCTGCGTTAGCTTCAGCTCCTATGGTTCTAGCTACCTCGTATCCAAGGTATTGCCTCTCTCGCGTCTCTCTGCCGAGCAGTAGGTCCAGAGCTTTTCTGGTCTCGGGTGCTCTTCTTCGCTCCGTGTGGTGGCTGAGGCACATTACAGCACTGATTGTGTTGCTTCTGCACCCCCATCTGCTATGTGCCAAGCGTCTGTAACCTGCAACTCCCCCATAGACACCTTGAGAGATGCCGGTAGGCCACGCTCCGTCTTCTAGCCTCTGCTTCATAAGCCAATCATATGCTTTCTCGGATCTTTTATCCTCTGCGTAACCGCACCAAGATAGCCCCTTAAGGGGTATGCTTGTCTGAAGGCTGATGACGTCGTAATGGTCCATTCCATCTTGCTCTCTCAAGTTGTGGAGGGGCCAGGAGCCATCTTCTAGCTGCTGGGAGTAGAGATACTCCACTCCTCTTTCTACGGGGGAGAATTCTGCTCCAAATCCCAAGTACCCTAAACGGGTAAGGATCTGGGAGGTAACCTGGACATTATCTGCAGGAGCGTTACCTAGCTGAGCTTCCTTACCCCAGGAGCCATTTGGCTTCTGGAGCTTAACTACCTCCTTAACGAGAGGGTCTTCTTCTCTGAGTGCTTCAAGTTCAGATGCTTCATCATCGTTATTGAGTAGATCTTTAAGCACAATATATCTCAGGCATGGTGATGGATCAGATAGCAGGAGTGGTATCCAGGTCAATAAGACGCCTCCAATGCTTGTTTAATGTAAATTGCTGTTGGAGTATTCCCTTTTGCTAGTTCCTCAGGTGTATTCTCCGCTATAATGGCTCCGCCATCTGGGCCACTTTCTGGCCCTAACTCTATTAGCCAGTCACATTGGGCGAGGAGGTTAGGGTTATGCTCTACCACAACGACGCTGTTGCCTTCATCCACAAGCCTATGGAGCACTCCTGCGAGCCTTTCAACATCTTCCATGTGTTGCCCGAGTGTAGGCTCATCGAGGATATAGAGAGAGTTGCTTTTCTTCTTTCTATATAACTCTCCTGCAATCCTGAGTCTCTGTGACTCTCCTCCTGAAAGTGTGTATGCAGGTTGTTTGAGGACGAGGTAGCCCAAGCCGACATCTATAGCGGCTTTGATGGGCTCCGCGATGGTCGGTTCATCTTTGAACAATTCGTAGACCTGTTTTAGTGTTAGGTTGTTTAGCTCTGGTAGGCTGTATCCATTGATCTTCACTCCCCAAGCCTCGGGGGAGTAGCCTGTTCCCATACAGGTTTCGCATTCATTATAGAGGTCTGGTAGAAACTCCATATCTGTTTTAATGTAACCTGAACCATTGCAGGCTGTGCAGCCTTTACTCAAAGTATCTTCAGTAATTTCCAGCACGGCTGCATCCTCCGACCCTACATATATTGTTCTGAGCTGCTTGCTGAGGTTGAGGTAGGAAGCCGGGGTAGTTATTCCCCTATTCGATTGATCAACGATGAGAGTTCTTTGGGGAGCACCTATTATCGTGTCATGTTTTCCAGGATCCACTGGCTCGTAAGCGACGCTCGTTGTCTGTCTAACAGGGTTGAGCGCTCTTGCGATGGTATCTATCATTAGGGTGCTCTTACCTGAACCAGATACGCCGCAAACACCGACAAGGATTCCTAAGGGTATGCTAACTGTGATGTTCTTTAGGTTGTTTTCCCGTGCTCCAGTAACCGTCATTGCGTTGATCCATTTTCGTCGCTGTTTTCTGATTGATGGTTTTCGCTCTCCCCTAAGCCAAATACCTGTCATCGTGTTCGCGTTTGAGACCTCAGGTACGCTACCTTTAGCCACAATTTGCCCTCCTTGGGTTCCCGGTCCCGGTCCCATGTCTACAAGATAATCTGCTCCGCGGATTATCATGGGTTCATGCTCAACCACTATTACAGTGTTTCCTTCCTCCCTTAGCTCATGGATGGTGTCTAAAAGGGCGGATACCTCTCGAGGGTGAAGACCACGCGTGGGTTCATCCATGAGAACTGTGAGACTTGTAATACCGCTGCCTAAGAGTCCCGCTAGCTTCACTCTCTGCGCCTCTCCTGCGCTGAGTGTCGCAGAGACCCTGTTGAGCTTGAGATAACTCAGGCCTACATTCTGAAGGAACTTTAACCTGTTTCGTATAGTAGCGATGTTCCTATAAGCTGGATGACTTTTGTCGATAGTTAAGCCATTCAACACTTCCAAAACATTTTTCAGAGGCATTTCTCCGAGCTGGTGAATGTTGAATCCGCCTAGTGTAACGGCAAGATACTCGGATCGGAGTCGTGTTCCTTTGCAGGTTGGGCAAACAATATTCTCCGAGTATGTTCCTCCTACATCCCAGTCGCGTATCCAACCATAGAATCCTGCAAAGTTAACAGTTCTAATGATGCTTTTGCCTCGAGGAGAGTTGTATTCTACCTCCAAAGGTACAGGGTCTCCAAAGTAGAACATCTTCCGTACCACCTCAGGTACCTTATTCCACGGCGTATTCTTCGGGTCGAAGCCATGGCGAGCTGCAAACGCCTGAACAACATCATATCCTCCATTTCCTGGTTTGCAGAGGTAACCTTGGGGGAAAAACCCTGGACTATGCATTGCTCCTCCACAGAGTGGTTTCTCAGGATTTCTAATGAGCTTCTCCGTCAACGGTTTCTGTAGACTCCCAACGCCGTTGCAGTCCGTACATGCTGCAGCGTATGTTAATGGACTGAAACGTCTTGGTGGGGCGATTGAGGCAGTTGAGCCGCATCCAGGGCATACCCAGATCTGTTCTCTAATCATCTTGGAGCCACAGCTTAGGCATGTCCTCTCTCCAGCTGAGCTGAATAAAGCGGTGAGGTGTGGACTGATCTCTGTTGCAGTGCCAACCGTTGATCTCCTATTGTAGAGTTTTCTGTCAGGGGTGACACTGACGGTTACACCTAAACCGGTAACGCTTTCAACTGGTGCTTCTGGTCCCTCTTTTGTACCCTGTCTTTCATAGAGACTGAGTGTCTCAAGATATCTTCTTCGAGCTTCCGTCTCAAGGATATCAGAGACAAGGCTGCTCTTCCCACTGCCGGATAGTCCTGTGACTACAGTGAAAGCTCCCTTCGGAAAATCTATATCTACGTCTCTAAGGTTATTCGCGTTAGCTCCTCTGATACTGATAGAACCTGAGGAAGCGGAACCTGATGCGGGGGTTGATCTTGGGGCAAGTCTATCCTCCTCCAGGAGCGCTTTTCCCGTTAGGGATTCGCTGCATCTTAGTAATCCCTCGTAGTCTCCGTTGTAAACTACCTTTCCACCTTTTGGTCCTGCTCCGGGGCCAAGATCAACTATCCAGTCAGATGCTCTGATTAAATCCGTGTTATGCTCAACAACGATAACGGTTGCTCCTGACGCAACAATATTGTCAAGCACCGTGATTAGGTTCTCTACGTCTTTTGGATGTAGCCCCGTGCTAGGTTCATCCAGTGCAATCAGTTTGTCTCCAAGTTTACCTCTTCCCAGGTATTTTGCGAGCTTTACCCTCTGAGCTTCACCACCCGAGAGAGAAGGACTGGGTTGGCTTAGGCTTAAGTAACCTAGACCGATATCTATCAGAGCCCTGAAGATGTCTAGGGCAATTTTTTTCGTTTTTGATTCAATATCAGCGTGGCTTAGAGCTTTAAATGACTCACTTATTGGCTGCTCATAAAAATCTGCGATGGAGAGGTTTTGTCCTCCCATCTCCACTTTGGCGTTCAGAATTTCGTCTTTATACCTTTTTCCTTCGCAGTCAGTGCATTTGGTCCAGGTGCTAGGTAGATACCTCATTTTTACTTCGATGGAGCCCATTCCCTCGCATGTGGGGCAGGCTCCCTCTGGGGTGTTGAAGCTAAAAGCGCTTTCATGTAAGGCTGTCTTAAGTGAGTAGTATTTCCGGATGATATCACTAAGTTTAGTGTATGTTGCTGGTGTGGATCGTGGATTCTTTCCTATTGGGCTCTGGTCAACTAACACTCCTTCTAGTCCTGGGTCCTCAATCTCTATACATCCTATAGGTTTTCCTTCCTGGAGTGATTTTACGAGTATGTCCTCTACAAGCGTGCTCTTCCCGCTTCCAGATACACCAGTGACGACGGTTAAACGGTTTAACGGGATTTTTACTGTAATGTTGGATAGGTTATGAGCGTATGCTCCACTGATTTTTATAAATCGACTTTTAGTTTTTCTCTTAGCTGGGGATTTCACCCGTGACCTGAGGCTAAAATATCTACCTGTAGGGGTGTCGGCATCCCAGAGCTCTCGCGGTGTACCTGTGAATGTTACCTCTCCTCCTAATGAACCCGCTCCTGGCCCCATGTCGATAGCGTTGTCAGCATCAGCTGCAACTAGTCTGTCATGTTCCACGTAGATGACAGGTCCTTTTAGCTCCCGGAACGCTGGGAGAAGTCTCGCTACGTCGTTTGGGTGTTGTCCTACCGTGGGTTCATCAAGGACGTGTAAAATATCTTCAAGTCTGCTTGTGAGAGCTACAGCGAGTTTTACTCTCTGTGCCTCTCCTCGAGAAAGACTTGGCGAAGACCTGTCTAGTGAGATGTATTCAAGACCAACTTTCTTTAAGGCGTCAAGTCTTTTAGTAATCTCCTCATTTAATCGTTGTGCTGAACCTGGTAACGGGTTTTCCGTGAATAGAGCCGATATTTCATCTACATTTAATTGAAGAAGTGCGTTGAAAGTTCTGTCAGCGTATGTAACTCCGGATACTTCGGGTGTAAGCCCGGTATGCCTGCATTGGGGGCATCCGTCGCCATTGCAGTTAGGGCATTTCATATTGAAGAGGTGGGGTTTCATCTCTTTGATCCATGTACCACACCGCGAGCATACCGGTGAGCAGCTAAGTGTGAAGTCATTTTCATCTGTATAGATTTTTAAGTTGTCGGCTCCCAGAGATTTTGCACGTTGAATTGCTTCTTTTATTATGTGGATCCTACTAAATGGTTCAAGTTCCGCGATTTTTATCTCGAGATTGTGAAGCTGCTTTGGGTCTAGAGGAGAACCGCTCCACTCAAATCCATCAACTCGAATAGCTAGTCTCCCAAACTCTGATTCGAGAAAGTTTAGCAACGTCCGGTGGCTACCACTGGAGTGCCTAACTAGGGGGGCGTATAACTTCACGTTTCTGCTGTTCTCTTTCTGAACTCTTTCAATTATCTCGTCCTCAGTAAGCGTTCGAATATGCTCCCCGCATACCGGGCATATTCTTTCACTGAATCTAGCATATAGAAGCCTGAGGAAAACGTGTAAACCTGAGGCGGTTGCGAGAGTGCTGTTGGGATTTCTGTTAAGGTGATTCTGATCAACAGCGACAGTAGGGCCGAGACCAGTTATTGAGTCTACTCTAGCTGGAGCTATAATCTGTGTGGGGCTTCCGAATGCGAATATCTCTTGGAACCTGTGCTGCGATTCCCTGTAAATCGTATCGAAGACAAGACTCGTCTTCCCAGAGCCTGAAACTCCGGTCACCACCGTTAGGCCGTCTCCTATTTCAACGTCTACGCCTTTCAGATTATGTTCTCTTGCGCCTGTTACGTTGATCTTCAATCGGCTCTATTATTGTCGTTTCCTTGCGTTATTTAAGAAATGATGCTAGCCGCTTGGTTCCTCACTGTAATCATTATCTTATCCGCTCGTTTGGCTATTAGAAATTGAAAAATTTCTCATCATTTACCATACCTCTCAATCATTGGAGCTACAGTAAAAAAAATAAAAGAAGAGGAACGGTGTAATCACTCATTTTCTTTTTTAGATTAGGGTTTATAGAGAAAGATCTCCTCAATCCCTGTCTCAAAGAAACGTGCCAACTTGAAAGCTAACTCAAGAGAAGGATCATACTTTCCAACCTCTATTGCATGAATCGTCTGTCGAGTAACCCCAAGCTCATGCGCCAGGTTTTCCTGAGTGATGTCTTTCATAGCTCTTAGAACTCTGAGTTTATTTTCCAAAGGGAATTAACCCCCCAATCGTCTAGAATAATAGTAGCTTATCAGAACGTTCAAACCCAGCATAAAATTGGCTAGAAATGCCATAATATATCCTGTCTCCTCAAAGTTACCGATACCCTGTTTACCAAGAAAAACCATTAACAGACCCATAGCTGCTAATCCAACTGTTGATATTGCTAGAGTTGTTGAAGCTGCTTTATTATTGATCAACGCGGACCGCTCATCATGCATCACTTCGGCTACGTTTCTCCTAAGCACGAGTAGGATCATTAAACCGATGGTGACGCCGGCTACAGCGGTAAAGATGTTATTCTGAAGTACTGCATAGGCGACGGTTACCCCTATTAGTGCTGTTATTGCAGATCTCATTTTCCTGTATGTTTCTAACTCCATAGATTACCCACGTATAATAAACCATACAAATTGTAATAAAAACTTTACTAAATGTATGCATTACTAGTCATTAATATTTATTTTTATGATTCGTTCGCTTAAAACATCGGTCAACTGATTTATTACGATCCTCGTCTGCCCGGGCAATGTCATTTCAACTATTCCTTAATACTAATAATCAAGCGTGAGCCTCAGGATTTACACAGTTGGGAGGCACTTTACCCTGTAAAGCTGCTACGAGATTTCTAGCGGCCATTACAGTCATAGCGGTACGTGTGTCAATACTCGCGCTAGCAATATGAGGAGTCATAACGATATTATTCAGGCCTAAGAGCCCGCTTTTGACATCTATAGGCTCTTTCTCGAATACATCAATAGCTGCACCGGCGATGACTCCTTTACTCAAAGCCTCATACAAAGCTGCTTCATCTACAACAGCTCCTCGTGATGTGTTGATCAGGTAAGCTGTTTTCTTCATCTTCGCAAATTCTTTGCGACCGATGAGGTGTGTGGTCTCTTCTGTGAGAGGGACATGAACCGAAACAAAGTCCGATTTAGCCAGGAGCTCATCCAGAGGAAGATACTCTATTCCCATTTGGGTCTCCAAATCTTTTCTTCTGGAACTATCATAATAGAGTACTTTCATGTTGAAGCCTTTCGCTCTCTGTGTCATAGCGGCACCAATTCTACCTAAACCAACTATTCCCAGAGTTTTGCCATGAATGTCGGCTCCTACAAACATTCTTAAGCCCCAGGCGTTGACCCATTTCTTCTCTCGAATGTTCGTATCTCCTTCCACTATCCTTCGCGCGACAGCCATCATTAGGGCGAATGCGCAGTCCGCAGTTGTCTCTGTGAGAATCCCTGGGGTATTTGTGACGTATATTCTCCTCTTTGTGGCTTCTGTAACATCTATGTTATTGTACCCTACAGCGCAGTTTGCTACTACTTTTAGGTTTTTTCCCGCGTCAAGGATTTCTTTGTCAACCTTCTCGGTAATAAGGCATAGCAATCCGTCTACGTTCTTAACTTTCTCAAGAAGGAGGCTTCTCGGTATCGGGGCTTCATCGCCTTCAAAAATTTCAGCATCAACATATTCTTCTAATATGTCAAGGGCTTCCTTGAACAGCTTCCTGGTTACGTAAACCTTCGGTTTATTCATCACTCACTAGATATACTAATATTAGATAATGTTTTTCTATTCAATCTCAAAGCGCACGCTAAAAATAGGTACACAGTCTAATTGAGATGACTGTAATACGGAAATAATTAAGAAAAATCAAGGCATATTCAAATTAAACGATGAATTCAGGAAATTAACTGAAACAATCTTATGACCCTGGTTTTCATCAACATAGACGAATCTAGCTACAACTCGGGGCTGCTTTGAGTAGGTAGCATTATAATAAATTGTAGGTACATTATTCTCGAATGCAGCTTTCCAGAAAACATACCCTGTAAAGTTCCCATAATTACTCTGAATCGATGCACGGTAATTCGGATAAACCAACACCGTAACAGAATTCTTGGTACTACC
>JBFYNP010000092.1:0-10151 GCA_041304325.1 Candidatus Bathyarchaeota archaeon | reverse complement strand
TGTTTCTCTTGAAGCCAGTTCCCATCAGGGCGAGGGTAATGATAACCACGAGGGATACCACTGACAACGACTCGAACCATTTGCCCTGATATAGAGTGTTAGGATAAAAATTGTACTTATTTCTAGATAGTTTTCTGTTCGGTCTTAAATTCTTGCCACTCAAAGTAAGCTTGAGCCATCTGAAAAAGAACTACTCCTGTCATGATCCATATGAAAATTCGAAGATCTAATTTGATATACGTCTCTACCTGATTGGCTATGACTTTGAAGCTCGTAAGCCCAAGATTTTGGATGCTACCAACGCCTAGGATGATTAATGTGAAGATCAGACTTAATCCACTAGAGACTAATGAAACTAAAAGATATGTGACGCTTGATGGATCTACTATACCTTTTATTAGAACTATCATTGTAACTACAAAGCCGATTGTGGCTGTTTCAACAGCGAAGCTTTGGGTATCGAAGCCGGATGATTGAAGCTTTTCTTCAATATCTTTAGGTAAATATCGCAGCCCGGCCAAAGGGAGTACAACGAAAATAATTAAGGTAAGTATTGCTTTGATAACTGTGCCAGTTTTTATTTTCAAGGCCAGACATCTCCTATATGAGTACTTTGTATTCTAACCCGACAAGGTTGTTAAGTGTCCTTATGTCGGTGGTGAGTTCAAGTTTAGCGCCACCTATCGTATACTGTTGTAGTTTATCTGAAGATATTTTCAATATTAAAGTCGTCTTTTTAGTTGCACCGGGTTGAAGTGAAAAAGTTGTAGTATTTGATTCGGTGATGCTTTGCTGATCAGAGATCATTCTTACACTAATCGTCACATGAGACTCCAAATAACCTGAGTTATTAGGTTCTATGATGAAACTGATAGTAGCTAACTTTGTTATTGGATCTACCTCAATTGGTGCTGATCCACCCTGAGAAAACGTTGTATTCAGAATAGAGAAAACAGTTTGCCCAGAAGCAATAAGAAGTAAAAAACTTCCTATTTGAACAATGAGCATCAGGTTACCGATCAGATATGATCTCTTCAATCTCAGCCCGATTGAATACCGGAGAACTTTGGTTAAAAATGGTTGTAAGTTATTTCCGGTACACCTCATTATTATGCTTCATGTCGCTTCCATCTAATTCTTTTATTGTAGCTGCGATGAGGCGACCGATATTTGTAAGATCACTTAGACTAACAACCTCATTAGGACTATGCATATAACGATTAGGCACAGAGATTAGACCGTTAATTGTACCCCCACGGGTAATCTGGATCGCCCAAGCGTCAGTACCGCTCGCACCAGGAACCCCTTGCCGCTGATAGGGAATACTATTCCGGTTAGCCTGTGCCTCCATCATCTCCCATAAGGAGCGAGTGAAGTTCGCTCCGATCCCAATTACCGGACCCTTACCTAGCGTGACACCGCTAACTCTTCCGGGCTCCACTCCGGGAGCGACTGCATGTGTTACGTCTACAGCTATACTACACCATGGGTGAATATTATATGCTGATACACTAGCTCCACGAAGCCCAATCTCCTCCTGAACCGTGGCGACAGCATGGATTTTTATGTTCTTGGGTGGATCCTTGCTCAGAATATCGAGGGTTTCAACGAACGATGCCACAGCGCAAACATCATCGAACGCAGGTCCTATGACAAGGTCGGCTCCTTTCTTCCCAAGGTATTCTACCGTAGAGTCTGGGGTTATTGGACAACCGATTTTTATGCCCATTTTTTCGAGATCATCAGCGCTTGAAACACCCACATCTATTCTCATGTCTTTAAGCTGAGGGGTTTTCTCCCTCTCGGCTGGGTCAGTGAGATGGGCTGCTTTTGTTCCTATAGTTCCAAGTATATAGTCGTCGGGTCCATCACCTATCCAGATCTTTACGCGAGTTCCATATGCAACGCGGGGATCCCAGCCACCCACTTGGTCAAAAAGTATGTATCCCTTCTCATCGAGATGTTTAACCATAAACCCAATCTGGTCGTAATGACCTGCTAACATCACAGACTTTTCACCAGAGCCGATGACTCCAGTGACATTTCCAATTACATCTACTGACACTGAATCGCAGTAGTTTGAAAAAAGCTCGATTACACGTTGCCTCCTCTGCTCTTCGAAACCGGTTACAGCGGGGCTTCTCATTAGGTGATTCAGAACACTATACATTTTAACAGACATAGTAACTCTCTAAGATGAGGGCAACAAAGACGTAAATTAAGGTTTTAGTATCCTTTTTTACAGTGAGATAAGCGGAAGTCTTATTGTTCTGAGCCTAGACTTCAATTTATAACCTTAGGTGAGAAAAGCTGCTTACAGAGATTTTTATAGCTCTCTATTTCGTTTTCAGCTTACTGCTTCTCCCATATGGTTACAACCTTTTCTACCTCATATATAGGGCTGAGAAGTATGTTTGGAAATGGCCTGACCCAATATCGAATCATAAAAACGTCACAATGCAGCTCCCAATTTACAACGAGAAATATGTAGTTTCTAGGCTCATAAATTCTGTTTGCGAGCTGGACTGGCCTAGAGATAAACTCGAGATCATGGTTCTCGATGATAGTACAGACGAGACTAGCGACATAATAGACAGAGAAATTGCCTTGAAAAAAACAGAAGGCTTCGATATTAAGGTGATACGCCGGAAAGAAAGAATAGGTTACAAGGCTGGCGCTCTTCAGAATGCCCTTGATCAGACTAAAAACGAGTACATAGCTATTATTGATGCTGATTTTATACCGCCTCGCGATTTCCTCGAGAGAACAGTTTCAGCAATTGAAATTGATCCAGGAATAGGATTTGTTCAGGCTCGTTGGGGGCACATTAATCGAGGATATAATAGATATACTGAAGCCTTCGCTATAGCCATCGATGGCTATCATATTGTTGAGCAGTCAGCAAGGAGCTCAACAGGGCTTATCATGAACTTTAATGGTTCAGCAGGGATTCTCAGGACCCAGGCTATAAGAGAGTCCGGGGGATGGAGCTGGGATACTCTAAGTGAGGATATGGATCTTAGCTATCGTATACAGATGTGTGGATGGAGCTCACTCTATCTTAGGGACTTCCCTGTCTCAGGTGAATTGCCTCCAACTCTTGCTGCATTTCGAATTCAGCAGGGACGATGGGCTCGAGGTAGTGTCCAATGCGCCAGAAAGCTACTGCTCCCAGTTTGGAGTAGCAAAAAAAGTTTGATCCAGAAAATCGAAGCAACACTTCACCTAACTTATTATACAATTAGCCTCTGGATGTGGCTTAGTCTTCTCGTTACTGTACCACTTCTTGCGCTCAACAGGTTTCCATATATTAATAACCCAATATTTATGGCGCTGTTTAGTCTCGCTGGAATAAGCACATTTACCCTTTACATCATAGCTCTCCGCGCTCAGAAACTCAGCATCTTCAAAAAATGGCCTTATGCAGGTATTTTAGCACTTATGATGTACGGCATTTCAGCCAAGGTTTCAATTGAGATGATAAAAGGGTTCTTCCGGAAAGGAGGAGACTGGATACGAGTTCCTAAATTTAATTTAATTCATCCTGGGCAGAGGATCGAAGGCGCATACAACACCCTTCGGGAACTCCCTTGGTTGGAACTCTTTATGGCTGTGTACGCTGGAGTGGGATTGATGTTCGCCTATATTTATGGGAGTTACGGAATACTACTATATCTCCTTGTCTACTTCCTTGGCTATATTATGGTTGCAATTGAAATGGTTAATGAATCACTAACTTAGAAAGGATAATATAGTCGCCATACAATACAGTGGAAGTCGTCTAGCATAGGTGAAATGAATGGCGCTTAGAGACCCTTTCAAAACAGAACTAGCCCGCAAATATAACCTAGATAAATCAGTCTGTAGGCAGTGCGGTGCCACAAACCCGAAGGCAGCAACGAAGTGCCGTAAGTGTCACAGCCTAAACCTTCGTCCAAAAAGGACGAAGAGTAAAGGTAGGTAGAATTTCTAATCTTCCACATCAAAACTTAATTCTAATAAAGATTTTTGCGCTCGATAGCGCCATTTTACAATTCTTATTACACCGACTTCTCCAGTGGTAGCAGTGTGCTGTTTGCCACAGGTATTCAAGTTCCATTTAGGAATGGAGAGTACCTTTAGATCAGTAAGTTCTTCGGGTAATGGAAAGAGATCATATATTTCATCACCCCAACGAACTTCAGCATCCTTCTTTGATATCTCATAGATCTCAATAGACTGATTATCTTTGATCTTGTTATTCGCCATTTCTTCGATTAATCTTATCTCTTCATCTGTAGGTTTTCGATCCAGTTGAACTGTAAGGCCACCGTGGGCTCCTGAAGAGTATGCACTAGCCGACCATTTTGCACCAAGTACTTTTACAACTGCTCCTTTGACGATATGTATTGCAGTATGGCTTCTGGTGTCGATTGTAGACATAGATGATAAACTTCACTTTCGGGAATATTAATTGGCATACAGAAGATTACCCGTTATATACCCATTTTAGTGACTCATTGTAAGAGTAGAGTATAGACATTGATCGACAAGAAGCAAAAAAGCCTAATTGCGAATATCTTGGATCATTTTGCGAATATAACCGAAAAGGATTTTGTCAAAGGGATTATGTTCGTTATTGCAACCGGCGTTCTGGCTTCAGCGACTAACTATCTAACAGTGTCGAGGGGAAGTTTACCTAATCTTGCGATCAGAGGTATGTTTCAAGCTATTTTATCAGCTATTTACTTTTATTGCCACTCTTGTCGGATTTGGCTTCTCTATAGGGATCTATCACACCCTCAGTCGGTTGCTCAGAGACCAAGGTGAAATCAGAAGAATGGCGGCATTAGGAGGTTACGCTTCCTTGCCTATGTTAGGGCAGCATGCACTCCGTTTTGTTTACTTTATTTAATCAATGATCCTACAGATCTTACACCGATCGGTAACGGCGTAGTCAGGATCTTACTCAACTACTTTACGATTATTAGTGTCACTGCAATCGCTTTGACTGCGTTAGCAGTAAAGGAGAACTATAAGGTTTCAGAAAGAAGGGCTATCATTATTGCTTTTATTCCGGTTCTAATCCCGTTGGTTTTAGCTTTCCTTTTTAGGCTTCAAAATATAGGGTTAAATCCACCTTTAATGTAAGAAATTAAAAATGGGAAATATGCGAGAAAGGGTTGAAAAAAAGGTGTATAGGCTAAGGTTTTGAGAGGATTTTCATGGCAGCGCCTACACCTGCTCCTGTTTCCTTAACATAGCCTAGCTGGTATAGCGCCATTTCCATCGCGGATAACGTCGCTGTGATATCATTAATCATTGCGCTTCCCATATGCCCTATTCGTACAGTCTTCTCTGCTACTGCTCCTAAGCCTCCGGCGATTATCACGTTGAATTTACTGATCGCGCCTCGAAGATCACTTCCTTTTACAGACTCAGGAAGCAGTGGGACACTTAGAGTGTGTGCCAGGCTATGTTTATCTGGGAAAGATGAGAGCCCCATACCTTCTAATCCAGCTTGGAAAGCTTTACTGAATAAGGCGTGCCTTCCCCATCTAGCTTCAAGTCCTTCCTCGTGTATGATTTTTAGCGCTTCATACATTCCAAGAACCATACCAGTTGCTGGAGTAGCGAAATACTTTTTGGGGTCATCCATAATTGGACGCCACTTCTTTAGATTTGTATAATAATCACTGATAGGAGTTTTTCTTGTCTCAATAGTTTTCCAAGCCTGTTCATTTAGGCAAAATAAGCTGAGTCCTGGAGGAGCACCTATAGCTTTTTGGCTTCCGCTAAGGCAAAAGTCAATTCCCCATTCATCCATTCTTAATGGCATCCCGCCGAGTCCACATACGGAGTCAACGATGTATAGTGCATCAGTCTTTTTCACAAGTTTCCCGATCTCCTCGACAGGATTTGCGATACCAGTACTTGTGTCGACGTGCTCAACGCAGACCGCTTTATAACCGCCTTTTTCGATTTTTTCTTTCACGAGTTTAATATCAACAGATTTACCCCATTCAAACGTTAGTCTGTCGGGGGTACCTCCATGACCTTGTATTATATCACGCCATTTTTCTCCAAAAAAGCCATTTTCAATACATAGGATCGTGTCACCCTTCTCTACAAGGTTCGCTGCGGCAGCTTCCATGCCAAGGGTTCCGCTTCCCGAAAGCATGAAAGGAGTCCCGGTAGTCATGAATAGATTTTTTTGCATTTTCAAAGCTTCGGAGTAAGCTTCAGTGAATTCACCACTACTATGACTGAGAATTGGTTTACTTAAGGCTCTAAGAACCCTAGGAGATACCATTGTAGGTCCTGGGATCATTAGTAACTCACGCTCGTGGTCCAATATGCGCACCTAGAACCATAAACTCAGCATAGATGATTAATATCTTTCCGTACTAAATTCATCCTTTTAGTTTAGCGTAATTTTCCCAAAATATACGCTGGCATTTATTAATTATATTTTTAGATTCATCTACATCCCCCCAATTTTCTACATGGGTTTCTTTATTCTCAGGACTCTTGTAATTGTTATAGAAATAATTGAGCTCATCAATCATACTCTTTGGAATATCTGCAAGGCAGTTAATGTGTTTGTAGAAAGGGTCTGTACTGCTTACAGTAACAATCTTATCATCGATTTGATCTCCATCCCACATTTTAATATTGGCAACCGGGCGAGCAACAATAACGCAGCCAGTAAAGGTTGGTTCATTGATTAACAGAACGGCATCGAGAGGGTCACCATCATCGTCTAGAGTCTGAGGTATGAACCCATAATCACATGGATAGTAGGTATATAATACTCGATTGAGTACGAAGGCCCCTTTCTTTGCGTCGTATTCATACTTGTTTCTACTTCCACGGGTTATCTCAGTAACAACGTGAACCTGATTCGGCGAATCCGGACCACTTGGAAAGTCGCGCCAGTAATCAACCATAAATATCGAATATGTTCTTACCTTATCGCTTTTAGACCTTGTGTGCACTAATTCTCGACATTACTAAGAACCTCTTTCCAGAGTTCAAGAGTCTCAAGCGCCTCCTTCTCATCTAAAGTTTGGATGACGAAACCAGTATGAACTAAAACCCATGTGCCAATGCTTATCGCACCAGCTTCTAACAGATCGATAACGGCTTCTCGCTTAATACCACCAAAGTCGATCATCGCAGTCCGACCTGAGATTGACTCAACCTTCCCGGGTATAGCGAGACACATATGAGCAACCCGTATACACGCTGACTATTAACCCCTACTCCTAATAGTAATCCTAATAATTCCCAATAACCAAATTGGTGGAGAGGTTCAAGCTTTGAACGAAGTATCAATCGACACGATGAAATGCATATACTGTAAAACATGTGTCTCAATTTGCCCATGGGGGGTTTACTCCGACGAGGGAGATCACATCGCTATTTCTAAGATGGAGCAGTGCGTCGCCTGTATGAGTTGCATCCCAGCTTGCCCTGTTGATGCGATTACTGTCAAGGAAGAGATGTAATCAAATCCCAGTAAATCTTTTCATTTGGGAAATATTTCGTGTATCGTTAATAATAATTGTCAATAAAGGAGGGGGTATCTATTTTTGGGATAAATAAAAATAAATTTTAAAAATTTAAATGAAAAATAAAATTTCTCACCATTACAACTGAAAGCTAATTTATCTGACTATAACTCCTTAACAGCATGGTCCATCCTCTCGATGATTTCGACCTCATTAAGCGATTCGATACAAACGAGATGTTGAAAGTCATTGAATCTTTCCCAGAGATGAGTCTCGACGCATTAAAAACCGTTGAAACCTATAATCTAAAAATTGATAAAAAAGACTTCAGAAATGTTGTTATCGCCGGAATGGGTGGTTCAGCCATAGGTGGGGTTCTCTTACGGGACTGGCTTCAACCTACCTGCCATACGCCAATAATTATTTCTAAACAATACAAACTACCATCATATGTAAATGAAAATACGTTATTGCTTGCCGTCAGTTACTCAGGTAATACAGAAGAGACTTTAAGCGCCCTTAATGAAGCTAAAATAAAACAATCATCAATAATAGTTTTCACTTCAGGAGGAAAAATGGCTAGTTATGCGGAGCATGAAGGTATTCCATGTGTGAAGCTGCCAGGAGGTTTTCAACCTCGTGCCGCCATTCCATATCAATTCTTTAGCCTCGCCGCAATAGCTCGTAAAATTGGTTTGGTTGATGGAGCTTGGAGTGAGGTGGATGAATCAGTAAATCTATTGAGTACACTAAGATCGGAGATGAAGCTAGAGTCACCTTACGCTAGTAATCTAGCCAAGCAGATCGCGTTTCAGATCAAGGGATACATTCCATTTATCTATGGCTCCTCCATCCATGAGGGAGTTGCATACCGCTGGAACACACAGATAAATGAAAACAGCAAAATCCCGGCGGGCTCCAGTAGTTTTCCTGAAGCATTCCATAACGCGGTAATGGCGAGTGAGGCAGATTCAGAGCTTCTTAAAAACGCATGTGCAATATTTCTCATAGATCCATATGAACAAAAAGAAACAGCGGCTAAGATACAGGTTTTCCATGAAATAATGTCACGTCGTTTCGGAAGATTAATCGAAATCCACGCCCGTGGAAATGACCGCTTAAGCCGAATAATGAGCGCGCTGTATATCGGCGATTTCGTAAGTACCTATCTTGGCCTCTTATACGGGAGGAATCCTAGTTCAATCGACTCGATTAATGAATTGAAACGAACACAAGTGAAGTGAGCCGGGATGGTTATAGAGGTCGATGATTCAGGCTGGGGAGACCTGATAGGTGGAGCTATTATAGTACTTAGAAGAATTGAATCGGATGAACGTTTTGTAGGTGAGATCTCATTAAAAGCATTTCAAGGAACTGCATTCGTAGATAAACAGTATCTTTTAGAAGTACTCAAAGTCGTTAGAGAAGGCGTTGTCGCCCTCGGCGTAACTCAGGATGAACCTATTAGGGTGTGCACTGGATATATTCTCTCAGGTGTAAGAAATGCCCTTCTAAATGAGGGCTTCAAAGTTATACCATCACGAATAGTTGGTGTTACTCAAGAGTTTGCGGAGGATGAATTCGTTAAAAGCCTTGTACGTCTTAACGTTGGCTCGTTAAGCGATGTGAAAGCGATTAGGAGCTTCAAAGGCTACCTTGAGTGGATATTCAAGGACCTTGAGAAACGTGAACACCTTGTGAAGACGGGTTGGAAGTCTTGGCCAAGATTAAGGAGGGAAAAGAGTTGACGCCCAAACGAAGAGTTAGATTAACGATCGCGATCCCAGCCTCAATTGTCGCAGAGTTCAAAGGACTCCGTGAGAAGACTGAAATTGTTGGACGACTTGCTAGAAGCGCTGCTGTATTCCGGGTTGAAGAAATAGTCATCTACCCTAACGAGCCCAACGAAGCACAGCTTGTTAAAACACTCCTTAACTACGTGGAAACACCCCAATATCTAAGAAAACATCTTTTCAACGTCCGACCAGAACTTCAATATGCGGGAATCCTGCCACCACTCAGAACGCCACACCATCCCCTAGGTAGCAGAGTATCCAACCTCCACATCGGTGAGTATCGTGAAGGGGTCCTTTTTCAGGATCAGAACGGTGCAATCAGGATCGATATCGGGGTTGATCAAATGCTAAAGTTATTAGGAAAAGCGCCTTCCCCTGGAACACGCCTCACAGTAAAAGTCACTCAAATCCATCCTAACCTGGAAGGAGTAATCGCGAAAGTTTCTGAGATCCCAGGTTACTGGGGTTTCAAGATACAAGTTTTAAACAAGAGTATCGGTGAAGTTGCTCATGGAGGACTCTATGACTTATCAATTGCTACGAGTCGGACAGGAAAAGCAGTAGCCGATAAGCTGGATGAACTTAAAGCAAAAATGGCTGAATCCCGAAGCATCTTAGTTGCGTTCGGTTCCCCTAGAGATGGTCTTCAGGAGATTCTAGCTCAGGAGAGAAAAACAGTAGAAGAAACTTTCAATTACAACTTTAATACTGTTCCCGATCAAGGATGCGAAACGGTCCGAACCGAAGAAGCAATCCACGCCACGCTTGCACTTCTAAATATCCTTCAATAATCAGACGCATAGTTTTAATCTTCCACCTTTTCTTTAAAGGTGGGACTGCTTTGAGCGAAGACGATATTATA
>JBFYNP010000091.1:0-4851 GCA_041304325.1 Candidatus Bathyarchaeota archaeon | reverse complement strand
TTTAGCGAAAATGAGGTATCTCATATGAGCCTGGGATTCTCCGCAGTATGCGCTGATCAGATTGCTCTCAGTCATTTGATGAACCATATGTTACACCTATCAGGAATAGAAGTGTGGAGCTTTTAAAATAGTTATTTGAATAGACAACTTGAAGAATAAATGAAATTAATACGAATCTGTAATGTGAATAGTTATTAGGCATTAAAAGTTATTATTCTCTCTATAAGCTAAAACTTAACTTTTATTAAAAATTTAATTATTATTACATTCTACGCTTTACGATGAAAAAAGCAACTAGTGCAATGAATATGTTTACAGCCCATAAGCTATAATATGGTAAATCCGTTTTTACAGCTTCTAATGAAGTTATTTGATTCTCTGGCTTCGGTAAAACATCTGTAGGTGTTCCTGAAGCTGTCAGAGATTTTTCAACTGTGTCGTTGCAAACACTTCCAGATCCTATGGGAGATCTACTCGTCAAGTTTTTCATTTCGTTGGAGATTTGGAAGCTGGAGATCTGATTCGGTAATACTCCTATAACTAATACCCCGAATGTAACCGCTAGTAGAACCATTATCCCGGTCTTCATCGTCGACACTACTTATTCACCAGCCACTGTTGCTCTTAATGCTAGGGTCTAGAACACATAGTCGAATGAGCTGTTTCCCCTGTTCTAGGATTAGAACACTCTTCAACTAGGTTTTGACCTCCATATTTTCGCTGTCTCATACCAAAATACCACTGACGGGATCAAACCCATGACTAGTGTTGTGATGTAAAGTCTACTGGGTTCGAAGGGGTTCGTTAGAATGAAGGTTAGTAGCATACTTGTGAGTAGAACCGCGTAGAAGAGGTATTGGGGAAGCATCACTCCGCCTACTTTTACGAAGCTCTTGAGAACCCCAACTTTAATTTCACGTTTTAGTTTATAGTCTCCATACTGATTTTCAATTAAACCCATCTCCTCGAGTTTTCCAAGGTGATAGGATGCTACGCTAGGACTGCTAAATTTTAGGTTCCGCTGAATTTCTCTGACTCCCGTCTCTCGTCCAGCTTTGATTAGGTACATGTAGACCAGGAGCGTCTTTCCTTTAAGTTCGGACTCTATAATATCGTCTTCGCTCAAAGCAGTCCCACCTTTAAAGAAAAGGTGGAAGATTAAAACTCTGTGTCTGATTATTGAAGGATATTTAGAAGTGCAAGTGTGGCGTGGATTGCTTCTTCAGTTCGGACCGTTTCACATCCTTGATCGGGAACAGTATTAAAGTTGTAATTGAAGGTTTCTTCTACTGTTTTTTTATCCTGAGCTAGAATCTCCTGAATTCCATCCCTAGGGGAACCGAACGCAACGAAGATGCTTCGGGATTCAGCCATTTTTGCTTTAAGTTCATCCAGCTTATCAGCTACCGCTTTTCCTGTCCGACTCGTAGCAATTGATAAGTCATAGAGTCCTCCCTGAGCAACTTCACCGATACTCTTGTTTAAAACTTGTATCTTGAAACCCCGGTAATCTGGGATCTCAGAAACTTTCGCGATTACTCCTTCCAGGTTAGGGTGGATTTGAGTGACTTTTACTGTAAGGCGTGTTCCAGGGGAAGGTGCTTTTCCTAATAACTTTAGCATTTGATCCACCCCGATATCGATCCTGATTGCACCGTTCTGATCCTGAAATAGGACCCCTTCACGATACTCACCGATGTGGAGGTTGGATGCTCTGCTACCTAGGGGATGGTGTGGCGTTCTGAGTGGTGGCAGGATTCCCGCATATTGAAGTTCTGGTCGGACGTTGAAAAGATGTTTTCTTAGATATTGGGGTGTTTCCACGTAGCTTAGAAGTGTTTTAACAAGTTGCGATTCGTTGGGCTCGTTAGGGTAGATGACTATCTCTTCAACCCGAAATACAGCGGCGCTTCTTGCAAGTCGTCCAACAATTTCAGTCTTCTCACGGAGTCCTTTGAACTCTGCGACGATTGAACCTGGGATCGCGATCGTTAATTTGACTCTTCGTTTTGGCGTCAACTCTTTTCCTTCCTTAATCTTGGCCAAGACTTCCAACCCGTCTTCACGAGGTGTTCACGTTTCTCAAGGTCCTTGAATATCCAATCAAGGTAGCCTTTGAAGCTTCTAATCGCTTTCACCTCGCTTAATGAGCCAACGTTTAGACGTACAAGGCTTTTAACGAATTCCTCCTCCGCAAACTCTTGAGTCACACCAACTATTCGTGATGGTATAACTTTGAAGCCCTCGTTTAGAAGGGCATTTCTTACACCTGAAAGAATATATCCCGTGCACACCCTAATAGGTTCATCCTGAGTTACGCCGAGGGCGAGAACACCTTCTCTAACGACTTTGAGTACTTCTACAAGATACTGTTTATCTACGAATGCAGTTCCTTGAAATGCTTTTAACGAGATCTCACCTACAAAACGTTCATTCGATTCAATTCTTCTAAGTACTATAATAGCCCCCCCTATCAGGTCTCCCCAGCCTGAATCATCGACCTCTATAACCATCTAGGCTCACTTCACTTGTGTTCGTTTCAATTCATTAATCGAGTCAATTGAACTAGGATTCCTCCCGTATAAGAGGCCAAGATAGGTACTTACGAAATCGCCGATATACAGTGCGCTCATTATTCGGCTTAAGCGGTCTTTTCCACGGGCGTGGATTTCGATTAATCTTCCGAAACGACGTGACATTATTTCGCGGAAAACCTGTATCTTAGCCGCTGTTTCTTTTTGTTCATATGGATCTATGAGAAATATTGCGCATGCGTTTTTAAGAAGCTCCGAACCTGCCTCACTCGCCATTACCGCGTTGTGGAATGCCTCAGGAAAACTGCTGGAGCCCGCTGGGATTTTGCTGTTTTCATTTATTTGTGTATTCCAGCGGTATGCAACTCCCTCATGGATGGAGGAGCCATAGATAAATGGAATGTATCCCTTGATCTGAAACGCGATCTGCTTTGCTAGATTACTAACGTAAGGTGACTCTAGCTTCATTTCCGATCTTAGGGTACTCAATAGATTTACTGTTTCATCCACTTCACTCCAAGCTCCATCAACCAAACCAATTTTACGAGCTATTGCGGCGAGACTGAAGAATTGATATGGAATGGCGGCACGGGGCTGAAAACCTCCTGGCAGCTTCACACATGGAATATCTTCATGTTCCGCATAACTGGCCATTTTTCCTCCCGAAGTGAAAACTATTATTGATGATTGTTTTATTTTAGCTTCATTGAGGGCGCTTAAAGTCTCTTCTGTATTACCTGAGTAACTGACAGAAAGTAATAATGTATTTTTATTTACATATGATGGTAGCTTATATTGTTTAGAAATAAGTATTGGAATTTGGCAGGTAGGTTGAAGCCAGTCCCGTATTAGGATTCCACCGATGGCTGAACCGCCCATTCCGGCGATGACAACATTTCTGAAGTCTTTCTTTTCAATTTTTAGATTATAGGTCTCAACAGTTTTTAATGCGTCTAGACTCATCTCTGGGAAAGATTCAATGACTTTCAACATCTCGTTTGAATCGAGTCGCTTAATGAGGTCGAAATCATCGAGAGGATGAACCATGCTGTTAAGGTGTTATAGTCAGATAAATTAGCTTTCAGTTGTAATGGTGAGAAATTTCATTTTAATTTAAGTTTTTAAAATTTATTTTTATTAATACCAAAAATAGATATTTACTCATCTATTAACAATTATTATTAACGATACACGAAATATTTCCCAAACTAAAAAGGAATAACTGGGATTTGATTACATCTCTTCCTTGACAGTAATCGCATCAACAGGGCAGGCTGGGATGCAACTCATACAGGCGACACACTGCTCCATTTTAGTAATAGCGATGTGATCTCCCTCATCGGAGTAGACCCCCCATGGGCAAATTGTGACACAAGTTTTACAGTATATGCATTTCATCGTGTCGATTGATACTTCGTTCAAAGCTTGAACCTCTCCACCAATTTGGTTATTGGGAATATTATTAGGGTTACTATTAGGAGTAGGGGTTAATAGTCAGCGTGTATACGGGTTGCTCGTATGTGCCTCGCTATACCCGGTAAGGTTGAGTCAATCTCAGGTCGAACTGCGATGATCGACTTTGGTGGTATAAAGCGGGAAGCCGTTATCGATCTTTTAGAATCTGGTGCGATAGGTATTGGCACATGGGTTCTAGTCCATACAGGTTTCGTCATCCAAACCTTAGATGAGAAGGAAGCGCTTGAAACTCTTGAACTCTGGAAAGAGGTCCTTAGTAATACTGAGAATTAGTGCACACAAGGTCTAAAAGCGATAAGGTAAGAACATATTCGATATTTATGGTTGATTACTGGCGCGACTTTCCAAGTGGTCCGGATTCGCCTAATCAGGTTCACGTTGTTACTGAGATAACCCGTGGAAGTAGAAACAAGTATGAATACGACGCAAAGAAAGGGGCCTTCGTACTCAATCGAGTATTATATACCTATTATCCTTGTGATTATGGTTTCATACCTCAGACTCTAGACGATGATGGTGACCCTCTGGATGCCGTTCTACTAATCAATGAACCAACCTTTACTGGTTGTGTTATTGTTGCTCGCCCGGTTGCTAATATTAAAATGTGGGATGGCGATCAGGTTGATGATAAGATTGTTACTGTAAGCAGTACAGACCCCTTCTACAAACACATCAACTGTCTTGCAGATATTCCAAAGAGTATGATTGATGAGCTCAACTATTTCTATAACAATTACAAGAGTCCTGAGGATAAAGAAACCCATGTAGAAAATTGGGGGGATGTAGATGAATCTAAAAATATAATTAATAAATGCCAGCGTATATTTTGGGAAAATTACGC
>JBFYNP010000090.1:0-7407 GCA_041304325.1 Candidatus Bathyarchaeota archaeon | reverse complement strand
TGCTGCCACTGCTTTAACGGAGAAGGTGCCGGATCACACCATTATTTCAACCGATAAGGTGTATGACAGAATCAGTGGAGTGAAGAGACTGGATCCTAGAGAGCTCAAGATTTAGTCTCATGATCTCGCTCCAAGGCGCGCCTGCTCGAAGTCAACTTTTATTGATGATTGTTGCTGGAATGCTTTATCAACAGCGCGCGCGAGTCATCTATTCTAGAAGGGAATTAAGCATTTTTAGTAATTCAATCCTCATCCTCAGAATACTGCTTCCGGAGGCGGCTGAAAAGATAAAGTGAGGAGTTTTTCCCGGTGTCGCAGAAATGATTCAGAAGACTCATAAAAAGGGAATCGAAATTGATGTCTATAAAGCATCTAAGCAGATGTTGGGATGGGAAAAGGTGACCCTGATTCGGGTGTTAAAATCGTTGGCGCGGCTACGCTTAACGATTTAGCTTTAAGCGCTTATGCAACCATGTGGTTCTAAAAAACTACATCAAATCTTGCATGCGTTGGAGGATGATTTTATGGCTTCAAGAGCGTGCACGGTTGAGTCCTTACTTAGCTACTTTCCTTGGGAGCCTTTTTTGGCAGTGCGGGCATCGGGAAGGCGGATAGTAGATGCTTCGGCCCAAGCTTGTTGTCCAGATATAGTTACAGTAAGGACACCTTAGAGTTGTTGACCTGATAGCTTGGCGTATCAAAGGAGCCATGAGAATTAAGATTATCAGCGTAACGACTGATACACCAATCCAAGTCCAAATTGTGGCCAAGTATGAATAAAATATGCATTCTTCCTTAAGTGTTCACCGCGAATTTCGATCGTGCTAAGGTTACAGTTAACCTCGCACGCGGTTTTAGCCATGAGTCTATCTACTTCAATTATTACTAATGAATTAGAGCACGGAAACTTAGTACACTAACTGTTTCTATGTTTTGGGAAACAGTCTCTACAGTACACTGGGCGACCCGCTGTCGGCTTAAATGGAACTTCTGTGACCTTACCACAATCCGAACAAGTTACCTTTGTTACCTCACGGGAGCGTTCTACTGGTCCTTTGCCAGGTATTCTTTTATCCATATATACTACCATTTTTTTCATTTCACCGAGTATAGGTACCCCTGAGGCATCCTGTACCTAACTATGCGTGAGATGCTGGCGGTTAAAGCTATGTTATTTACAGATATGTGTATGCTCCAGGTGAGCAAGAGCTTGGATAAAGACGCGCGCTGGCTTTTCCCTAAATTGGTTTAAGGTGGTTTTAAATGGTCTTAATTCCCCTTAACGGATTTGAGGGCAAACCCGGGCATTACACCTACCTCTCACCTTCTTACAGAACCCACCGCGCGCGGTCAAGAGATAAACCCCACACAAACCTTATAATTAAGATAAACCAGCTCCACCAAAGGTGGACTAGTGTAACTCTCAAACTAAAAATCGGGAAAAAAGGCTACATCATCCTACCCAAATCCATCAGAGAGAGCGTCGGATTAGAAGAAGGCGACACAGTCACCGTAGAAATAGGCGACGGCATAACCCTAACACCAGAGAGGAAACCAGACCTAACAAAACTCCGAAAAGCAATCAACGAACACATCAAACGCCTCAAAACCCTCAAAAACACAACCAGCCCCACACCCGGTGAACTAGCATCCACCTCTCTCGAGGAGGAATTTGAAGAATGAGAATATTTCTCGACGCAAACCTCCTCATATACCTAAACGCCTCCATAGGGGAATCGCGATTAGATACGACGACTTCTACACCGAACTTGCATCAAACAACCGCCTCTACACCAACGACCTAATTCTAGATGAACTCTTATACATCTCCAAGAAAAAGTTCAACGTACCTTACCAAGCGTCACTCGAGTTCATAGAAAACGTCGTCCTACCCTTCGCTGAGATACTTGAACTTGGCCTCCCAGAATACCTTACCTCCACCGAGATAATCATGAAAACACACCTAAAACCATCGGATGCCCTTCACATCGCCTCCATGAGACTAAACAACATTTCAACGATCGCATCCGAAGATAGAGAACTCGATAACGCGGAGAATATTAATCGAATATGGATCCCATCAAATTAAATACGTTAAATACATCTCGCGCTAACTACCCATTCTATTCCAGCGAAGATACTTCTCGCAGCAGCTTTATGATTTCGAAAGAGGATAAAAATACAATGCAAGACATCCGTGTCAAAGTAAATCAGATCGAACTGCAGGTTCGTGAATACGAACACACAGGGGATGCAATTATTTTTCTGCATTTCGGTGGGGCGAACTTGATGATGTGGCAGCGAACTATCCCCTATTTTCAAAACCACTATCGCATCATCCTAATTGATCTTCGCGGACACGGAAAATCTGATCAACCGGAAACCGGCTACCATATCGATGAAATGGCACGCGATGTTATTGCGGTGATGCAGCATCTCCGGTTAGAGAAGACTCATGTGGTTGGTAGTTCACTCGGCGCGGAAGTGGGGCTCAGCATGGCAGCCAATTACCCCGAAAAAGTGCTCTCGTTAGTCTGCGATGGCGCACTGAGCAGCAAGTATGGACCCTATAGTATTTGGGAAGGATCGGAAACTGATTTTAATGAACATGTAGCCTGCCAACTCGAAAAGATGCGCAACGCCCCTGAGGCCACCTATCCTTCGGTGGAGGCGTTGGTTGAAGCCAGCCGGATAGTTTTTGAGAAGCACGGCTGGTGGAATGGTTTTGTTGAAGCGGTAGAAAGATATGGCGCTTACCAGGTTGATGAAGGGAAATTCACAAAATCATTTCGGAAACCAGCCAGAATTAACTATATGACCCATTATTTCCAGGCTCGCTTCGAGGATTATTACCGCAAAGTAAAATGCCCTCTTCTCATGTTGACTGGGGAGGAAGAATCGGAAAAGAACATCATGGAAAAATTACGAAAATTAGCAGCTCAAGCAGAGATCGTAAGGGTCAGTGGATGGGTGCATCCTTATGGCTGGCTACTAGAACCGGAAGGTGTCTGTCAAGCGATATTAAAATTCCTAGATAATACACCCCTAATTTCTAGGTATGCCTCTTAACACCACGCACGCTGACCTGTCCCTAAATTCCCGCAACTAGAATAAACTATCTTGATAATTAGAGCCTCATCATCCAAAAATTGTCCAGATACAGGCGATGAGTTCTCATAGGACAAGATGAACATGAGACTACATCAGCTAAATACTCCGCGTGATCTAATCGCTTCTATTTGATTTATTGAATTAAGGATGATTATATGAAGATACGGTTCGCGTGGATACTATAATCTAGATCTCACGCTGAGGTGGCGCCAGCCTCAATCGCTTTGAGATTCAATTCATGGAACTGTACCTTCATCAGTGTTTTCACGGAGTCACGTAACTGGTCGAGAGTGATTATCCCTGTTTTCTTTGTGTAGGCAGCGAGAAAGATCATGTTAGCAACAATGGGATTTCCGAGTTTCTCAGCGAGATCCGCAGCTGGGACCGCAACGATATCGATATCTTTCCGAACCTCATCAGGTTTAAGGCGAGCAAGAACCCTACTATCCACCATTAATAAGCCTCCCTTACGAGCCACGCTCACATATTTCCTGTAGGCGGGAAGACTAAGTATTAGCATAACGTCGCTTGCCTCAAACTGTATGTCATAGATCTCTTGATCACTGACGATTACAACGCTCTGAGCGCTACCTCCGCGAGCCTCTGCGCCGTAGCTGCGGGTGCCTACAACGTGGAAACCGTTCTTGAATAAAGCCTCGCTTAGAAAGTCAGCAGCCGCGAGAATACCCTGGCCACCTGTGCCGCTAATCATTATGTTAGTTTGCATTATTGCTCACCTCTTGCACGTCTACCGACTTCACGAAGCGCCTCAGTGTACTCGGGACGCTGCCTCCTAACAAAAACCCCTATCTCTTGCTTACCCTCGATGTTATCAGCTAAACGTTTGACTTCAGGAATGTTGAGTTTAGTTTTCGCGGTTTCCATATCTCTAGATTCGATTCGGGCAACTCGACCAAGGGTAAGATGGTCAACAAGTTTCGCTTTACCTGAGTCACCTAAAGCATTCACCACGGCCTTGAGTGTGGATTCAGAATCACTCATGGGAATAGCGTAAATGATTCTATTCTCCTGCTTGTTTGCTTGATAAGTGCTCTCAGTGAGCATATCGAGGAGTCTACTGGGCAGCTCTTGAGCAGGCGCACGGATCCCCAAGATGTTTCTCTGCTGAGTTGGGCACTGGCTCAAGACCTCTATAAAGCTAAAACCCGGGTTCTGCATCGCCTCCTTCATACTTTTTGTTAGTTCAAGTACATGGTTTGTAGTCCATTTAGCTACATAAGATGCACCTGCAGCTGCAACGAGTTTGGCGATATCGAATGGTTGCTCAGGGTTGCCGTATGGGCTGGTACTCGTCCTAGCGTCATGTAGAGTTGAGGGGGCGATCTGGCCTCCAGTCATCGCGTAATTGAAATTATTTACCAGTATGCAAGTTAGACCGATGTTGCGTCGCGCAGCATGGATCAAGTGATTTCCACCTATACCAGCGCCATCTCCATCACCCGTGAAAACAACGGTTTTTAATGAAGGGTTGAAGACTTTCGCACCAGTGGCGAAGGCCAGAGCCCTTCCATGTGTAGTGTGGAGTGTATCTCCCTTGAAGTGTGGGCTCGGGATCCAGCTACTGCAACCTATACCTGAGACGCAGAGCATGTCTTTTACGTCCCAGCCTAATTCATCAACAGCACGGACAAAGCAGTTTAAAATCATTCCATTGCCACAGCCAGGGCAGAAGGCGGTCAGGTTATTTACGATGTAATCTGCCTTTAACTGTCCAAGATTCTTCATTTCGATAACCTCCTCAACTCTTGCACAATATCGCTCTGCGTGGGTGTTACTCCGCCAAGGCGTGTTAGTGAAGCTATCTTCGTCTGTCCACAGGTAGCGCGCTGGACCTCTCTGACAAGCTTGCCGGCGTTCATCTCTACAACTAGTATAACATCCACCTTGTTCGCTAGAGCTGCAAACTCCTCATCTGGGAGTGGCCAGAGAGTCTTTAACCTGAGTAGCCCAGCCTTGATACCTTCCTCACGAGTTTTCTTTACTGCTCCGTAGCTGGGGCGCGATGAAGCGCCGAAGCTAACGATAGCTATCTTGGCGTCTTCGAGGTCGACTTTTGATACATCTCTGATCTGCGGTTCAGCCTGCGCTATCTTCTTCATTATACGCTTAACTTTCTCAGAGTGAATCTTCGGAGAATAGTCGCGCACACCTGTTGGACGGTGACTGCTCCCTGTAACCTGTAGACGGTAACCTTCTCCAAACTTGGGCATCTCAGGCACAAGAGAGGGGTCATCTGTACCGAAAGGAGTAACATTAACGCTTGAGGGAGCTCTCCTGTTGAATATCTCAACTTTTTCTGGGATAACAAGCTCCTCCTTAATATGACCAATCATGCCGTCAGGAAGGAAATAAACGGGGGTTCTATACAGCTCAGCGAGGTTAAAAGCACGGACGGTGAGATCGAACATCTCCTGAGCACTCCACGGTGAAAGGGCTATGATCTCATAGTCACCGTGGGCACCGTAGCGAGCCTGATAGAAATCTTGTTGGGATGCATCAGTTGACTGCCCTGTTGAGGGTCCACTACGCTGCACATCAACGACAACTAGAGGGGTCTCTGTCATGTGGGCGTAGCTTAGGTTCTCCTGCATGAGGCTAAAGCCGGGGCCGCTTGTAGCGGTCATCGCTTTAGCACCGGCCCAACTTCCTCCAATGCATGCAGCGATGCTTGCGATCTCATCCTCCATCTGTAGGAAGTAGCCCCCCACTTTAGGGAGTTCTCCGCTCATATGTTCAGTTATCTCGTTCGCAGGTGTGATCGGGTAACCGGCGAACAGCCTGCAACCGGCACGTAATGCTCCTTCCGCACAGGCAATGTTGCCTAAAGCAAGATGTTTCCCAGGCTTAAGCATCCTGTTTCTCCTCCACGATAGTTATAGCAAAATCTGGGCAGTAGCGTTCACACCAGCGGCAACCAGTGCATTTTTCAGCTCCTTCAGGAAGGGCACCTCCAAGAAGAGTTCTCCTATTACCATACCTGAGGTTCTTACCTCCTTTATTGTCGCAGATGTGAACGCAAATTCCGCAACCCTTACACGTCGTTTCGTCCACAATCACTTTAAATTTTTTTGCCAACGGATCCACTCCGATATTCAGATAAACTTATCTCACCTCATGTTTTAAGATAACGCCTCAATGAAAATGCGTAATAGGCTTTTATTTTTCTTTGTAGCTGCAAAAGAACCGCGTGCGTATTAGCCTTCTTAACTGGAGTAGGTAAAAATCATTATTGAAATTCAAAAAAAAGTTGAAAAGAAGCACCCACGAGGTCTCACCCCAAACTTCAATGTATACTGTTTCCCGCATGCGCGATTCGAATAACAAATAAATAATATATTTTTCAATTCATAACGTGCGCGTATACAAGATAGATGTTGGTGTGGAGAGCATTCGAAGAGCACTTGAGGTATACTCAATATGAATAAAGGCAAAGATACGAATCCAAAAAAAATCAACCCGAGACAGAGGGATTTCTTCAATTAGAGGGCTGCTGTATGGGACGAGATAACCGTCCATAATCATGAAAAAGTGAGATATATAATCAAACTGCTAGGAATCCGTAGCGATGACAAGATACTTGACGTTGGCACCGGGACTGGAGTCATGATACCTTTCTACGAAAGATATCTGGTGAATGGAAGTGTTGTTGCTGTGGATTATTCGGAGAAGATGATTGAAGAAGCCCGATTAAAGTACCCAGAGAATAAGCACCCCCTGATTTCATATTTGGTTAAAGATATTTACGAATTAAATTTTGATGCGGATTTCGACTTGGTGGTATGTTATTCATGTTTTCCCCATTTTGTTGACCAGCTTCTAGCCCTTAAAATATTTTCAAAGTCGCTTAGGAAAGGAGGACGCTTAATGGTAGCTCATTCAGATTCGGCTAAAAAGATCAATGGAGTTCATATGAATGGATTTATGGAGGTTGGGAACGATTTTCTACCGCGCGCGCGAACACTAAATCCACACACTCTTAGCTAACTAAGCACGCACAAAATCCTTATTACCAAAAATCATTCTAAACCATCATGGACATATTCGAATTGATATCCCAGAACATATGGCTAATATTTTTCTTAATATTCTCATTACTCCCCCGACTTCAACAATCAGCCATAATAAACGCACGTCAAACAGTGCTACAGAACCTCGGAAGAAAACGAGGCAGCAATGTAATCACCCTGATACATCGACAAGAAACCATAAGCCTATTCGGGTTACCATTACAGAGATACATCGACATTGAGGACAGCGAAGAAATCATACGCCTGA
>JBFYNP010000089.1:0-3738 GCA_041304325.1 Candidatus Bathyarchaeota archaeon | reverse complement strand
CTGCTAACTGCGACGCCGGCTCCAACGCTTGCTGTTCCAATGATATTGTGTCCGCAGCCATGTCCGACGCCGGGAAGGGCGTCGTATTCACTTAGGAAAGCGATCACAGGTCCCTTCTTTTTACCCTTAAATACGGCTTTAAAAGCTGTAGGCATCTCGTAGACACCCATTTCCACCTTGAATCCCTGCTGCTCGAGCTCATGTGCTAAGAGCTTAGAAGACTCTACCTCCTCGCTTCCAAGCTCGGGGTGTTTTCCAATCCAGTCACTCATCTCGATAAGACGGGGAAGAAATTTATCTACCTCAGCAATAACTTTGGTTTTAAAAGAGTCGATATCACTCATAGCCGGAATAGAAACAGCAGGAGGTTATGAATTAGTACCCCGTACCGACTGCTAAGATTCATCAGCTACGATCTTATCTGGGATTATGATAAGATATGCCAAATGGTGAATTCCCTAAAAATGTTGAGTACGCTACTTTAGGTGGCGGATGTTTCTGGTGTACAGAAGCAGTCTTTGTTCGACTCAATGGTGTTATTGAGGCAATACCCGGTTACAGTGGTGGAGATATTGAGAACCCTACCTATGACCAGGTTTCAACCGGCGAGACAGGCCATGCTGAGGTAACCCAAGTGGTCTTCGATCCTAAAATCATCACTTATCGGAAGCTTCTAGATATTTTCTTCTCCAGCCACGACCCTACTACTCTAAATCAGCAAGGTGCCGATATCGGAACTCAGTATCGAAGCGTTGTTTTCTATCATACAGATCAGCAAAAAATGACTGCTTCGGAAGTCATCAGAGAGCTTGAGGAAAAGAAGGCTTACTCTCGACCTATTATGACTCAGCTAGAGCCATTCAAAATCTTCTACCCCGCAGAACAATACCATAAAAACTACTATGCAAACCACAAACTCCAGCCCTACAGTCTCTTTGTAATAGCACCAAAGATCAACAAGCTCGAGAAGCAACACGGAGAGATGCTGAGAAAGTAATTAACTCCTGAACCAGGTTTTCTCAATCTGAAGTTTCATGAATTCAGGTTCCGCTTTTTGGAGTTGCTCTGGTGTTACTGGCGTACATGGACCCCTTACATTGAGCTCCATATCGACTCCACGGAGTTTCCAAATCGCTTTGTATCTACTCCAGAATGCCGCTGCTCCGAAGTATGTGTCTATGATGTTGAACATTTGAACTATCTGTTCGTGGTAGTGAAGAGCTTTCTTGGAGTCGCCTTTCTCCCAAGCGTTCTTGAGCCCTATCATTAGGTGGGGGAAAGCTTGGAACTCGGCTATGAGTGCTCCGTGAGCTCCCTGACTTAGGAAGGCCAGATATGCGGATGGGCTTCCTGTATAAACAGAGATCTTGTTTCTAACACGCCAAATGATATCGCTGTATCGGAGACTGAAGAAGTCATCTTCTTTGTATCCGACCACGTTATCAAGGTTCTCAGCAAGGCTAGCTACGACGTGAGGGCTTATTGATGCACCGAAGCCAGGATTATTATAAAGAATGATGGGAATATCAACCTTCGTTGCAATATTCTCAAAGTGACGATAAGTCTCTCCATCGTTAGCCCTTACTAGTATAGGGTGGCTGAGCATTACAGCGTCACAGCCGATATTTTTTGCATATTGGGTGAACATCTGTGCCTCTTTGGTTGATACTGCACCTGTCCCTGCGATTACTGGGACTCGGCCATTTGCCTGATCCACAACGACCTCAATGACCCGTTTTCGCTCCTCGTGGAGGAGGTATGGGAACTCGCCAGTAGCACCAACGGGGACCAAAGCGTTCGCGCCATCCTCAATGATGATGTCAATTATCCTTCGGAGGACACGCTCATCGACCTCGTCATTTTCTGTGAAAGGTGTAACTGGAAGGCATAAGATTCCACTGAACTTACCCTTAAATGTCATCGATATCGATGAATTAGGGACTAGGAAAGTATTTCTATTCTTCGCCTCGTCCCTTGTCGAACATTGGATAAGCACAAATGAGTATTCCTACGAGTGTCAGAACGCCACCTAAGATTGTTAGCGAACCAGGTGTTTCCCTAAGAAATATATAGGCAAGGATGGATGCCCCTACCGGCTCACCTAGTAAACTAAGGCTAACAATCGGCGCTGAGATCCATTTTAAAGTCCAATTATATACAGTGTGACCGAAAATCATAGGTACAATAGCTATCACCGTAAACATTAGCATCGTATTCAAAGGATAATTAATCAAGGGAGTTCCAACAAATATGCTTCCTAAGGCAAGCACAACCGCCGAAATAGTGTAAACGGGTGTAACGTACGTCGTAAGATCAAGTCTCTGCCTAAGGTGACGCCCTGCAAGGATATAGATACCGAGGGCTCCAGCACCAATAAGACTTAAAGCATCCCCTAAAAGGCTCTCTTTTCCGAGACCCATGTCACCGTACGCGATCACTGTTACTCCGAGAAAAGCGACTGCGATCCCAAATACCTGCCGGGGCTCCACACGCTCTTTAAGGAGAAAATGGCTCACTAACGCGACGAATATCGGGTCAACATGAACAAAAACGACGCTACTCGTCACCGATGTAAAGCTTAAACTGGTGATCCAACTCGCAAAGTGGATTGCGAGAGCAATACCGACACCAACGAGAGCTAAAAGATCCCGCTTTTTCATCAGCCGGACCTTCTGGATACCACCATTATGTATGAAGAAGGGAAGAAGCATCAGAGATGATAGCGTTAACCTCCAGGTTGCTATCGCCATCGGTGGAGCTTCAGTGAGACGGATAAGAATGGAAGCTGTGGAGACAGCTATGAGGCTCAGAACTAAAGCTAGACTCGGCGAGAATTTCGGCTTCTCCCCCAAATCCATCTTATGAATAACACTGCGAAGCGCTGATAAACCCCACGGACAACCTTCTAGTTGCCTTCGCCAATAATAACCTCAGAAAATCTACCGCTTTATTCTGAAGAGAAGAAAACTAATTGACAATCGTATTAGATGCAGCGAAGATCACATGAATCAAATCGCGCACAGTAAAAAACCATCTTATTAGAGAAGTAAAAGCTATTGTGAAGTCAGAATAGCCCGTATTAAAACGCTAATGTTTTACATTTTTATGCAGAAGTTCAACATCGAACTCTATTGCTGCAACAGGCATCTCGATACCCCATGCATTGAGCACTTCGGGGCGAATTTCACCTGCCCAGCAGAGAGGTTCACCGTCAGCCATGGCGGTGAAGCGTCGCCCCTCAATGAAGCAATCCCAACCTGTAGGAATTATCTCCGCCTTTAGCTCCATGTTTTCGAGTATGCTGAGGAAAGCGGCTTTAATCTCATTAAAGTTAGCACGGGAGTGACATTGAACGAGGGCTAGGCGGCGGATGCTTCGTGCCCTGGTTTCACTCTGTGAGTCTAGAACGACTACATCATCGACCTCGTAGAGATTCTGAGGGTAGGGATGATGCTTGTTGAAACTAAGTATTTCGAGGATGCTGGGAAGTAACCTATTGCGGAGGCTCGTGTATCCCTCCATTTTTGGGTTCTCCGTCTCCGCGATAGGTTCCTCCTGAAGCATCATCCGTGTAAAGAGTCGCTCTCTATTACTCATCATGAAGGTCACCACCTCTACATAGCCGAAGCCAACGAGGAAGTTCCTCAAGCCTCGGCTGAAGATTTCAAGGGGGTCCTCACCTGCTTGTGAGGTTATCTTCGGCACAACCGGAACGACTGCGTCATATCCGTATGCTAT
>JBFYNP010000088.1:0-21190 GCA_041304325.1 Candidatus Bathyarchaeota archaeon | reverse complement strand
GAATAGGTCCAACCCATAAAGCTGGACTGGTTTCAATAAGGGGAAGAGCTTCTTTTGCCCGTTGAATAGTCTCCTCAACTGTGTACTCAACCTGCTCTCTGGGAACGTCCCAACCCGTAGGGATATCGAGTATCACTGCTATATCTGAACCAATCTTTTTCTGATATTCAATGATCTCTGATTGAGTAACTTCTACTCCTCCATATACTAGGATCTGGTAAGCTCCACTGTCTGTCATCACGATACCCGGATAATCGAGGAGTCTATGAACGTCGAGTTCGGGCATTTCACCGAAGTGTTTCTTTATAAGGTAACTATTAGTGATAATAATTTTACAATTGAACTCCTTTTTCATACGTTTAGGAGAAATAGTCTGAATAACGGGATTTATCACTGGCATGAACACTGGTGTCTCCACCTCTCCTCCTTTGGTGCGTAGACGTCCAATCCGTCCAGCGAGGTCCCTATCCTTGAGCTCGAAAGCCATAACGATTCAGCCATGCGTGGATCATTGTATTGAACATTGCTGAAGAACAGATGTAGCTATGTTAAAGGAGTGATAAAAAAAATGATTTTTAGGATTATGCCTGCTGTGCTTCAGACATGTATCTTGTGTATATGTCTTTAACCTTATCAGCTGCAGGACCGGTACCCTCTATTACACCGGTTTCATTGAGCCTAATTTTACCCATTACTATAATGATCCCTGCTTGAGGGACGGATTGAATCATGTTAGGGAAGACTCTTTCAAGCCTCTCTCTAAGTCCCTCAAGGTTGAAGGGTCTGCTAGATGCCACGATTCGAGCGATGTTGGCTCCTGAGATGAAAACCCGGTGGCTGGTACCTTTTTCTGCCTTGACGTTTGCTAGGCAGATGCTGAGGGTATTGTTATCGTATCCGAGGAACTCTCCTTCCCAGATCTTACCTGTCGAATCTACAACAGTAACTGGCTTGCCTGATAGAGAGTTGAGTTCTTCGAAGAATCTTCTATTTGCTACAGCCGCCATACTATTACCTCTAACGCAATTGATGCCGGGTCTAATATAAAAATGCAAAAGTTTTCCCTAAAAGGAAGAGCTGTTACTTTTGACTGTTTTGACCTCATGCCGGGAAAATGTATAATTATTTATGAGTTATCTGTTGGGTTTTCATCCCCAACATTTTTATCTCGCCTTCTGTCAGCTTGGTTAGTCACTTAGAATCGTCGCAGGTTTTGACTCGAAGCTTGAATGCTCCCGATTATGACGCGTCGAATTCCGGTGATGGGAGATTAAGAATTGCGAATAAGTAGTTTTGCTGAGCTACGTCTGAGTGCAGAGGTAATGAAGGGAATCACTGAGCTGGGATGGGGTAGTCCCTCTCCTATTCAAGCTGAGTCTATGGGTTTTCTTCTTGATGGTCGAGATGTGATCGGTCAAGCTCAAACTGGGACTGGAAAGACCGCTGCATTTGGTATTCCTATGATAGAGTTAATTGATCCTCATCTTAAATATGTTCAGGGATTAATTCTAGCTCCTACACGAGAGTTAGCGGTCCAGATTTCTGAGCACTTATCCCAACTGGCTAAATACCGTGAGGTCAAGATCCTTGCTGTATATGGTGGTGACTCAATGCAGTTACAGACTAAGGTCCTTAAACAGGGTGTTCACATTATTGTAGGTACCCCTGGACGAATTCTGGACCATATTTCTAAAGGATCTATGAACCTTAGGAAGGTCAGGTTTCTAGTTCTTGATGAAGCTGATAGGATGCTTGATATGGGATTCATTGAGGATATTAGGAATATACTGAGTATCACTCCAAACGATATGCAAGTGGGTCTATTTTCGGCTACTCTCAATCGAAGTGTTATGCAGATTTGCAAAGATTTTATGCATTACCCTGAGAAAGTGATTGTAAGTAAGGATGAGATTGCTCTTCCCCAAATAGAGCAACATTATGTAGAGGTCGAATCTAATTCCAAGTTTAGGGTTCTCCTTTCTATACTCGAAGAGTTCCGGATTAAGCGGGCGATAATTTTTTCTCGGACTCAGGATAGTGCCACAAGTATTGCCAAAGCGTTGATAGATAGAGGGTACGATGCTGCTGCTCTTCATGGAGGATTATCTCAGCTCCAACGGGATAGAATAACAGAATTTTTCCGTGATGGTAAGCTAAGGCTCCTCATAGCAACAGATATCGCTTCTAGAGGCCTCGACATCCGTGATGTAACCCATATTATTAATTTTAATATCCCCACGGATCCAGCAGTATACTTTCATCGAATAGGGAGAACTGCTCGAATGGATGCTGGAGGTACAGCTATCTCTCTTATGAGTTCGGAGGAACTAAAGGATCTTGACCGAATTAGAGGTATGACCAGCACCCAGATCACTGTGCTTCATGGGAAACATGAAGGCATTGTTGATGTCTTAAAAGAGCCTAGACCTAAGTGCGCGAAATGTGGAAATGAATTCACACCAACTTTCACTCTTACTGAAGGTGTCTTTGTTTACTGTACAAAATGTTACAAGAATCACCAAAAGAAAAAGCGTCAAAACCGTCAAATCGATGCTAATTGAGTTTTCGAGCTATTTTTTTTATCAAAGCAGGCATGGTTAGAGACAATTGATTTATTATTGATATTTAGGACTTGAACTGTTTGAAGCTAGGAGTGAACCCATTAACTCCAGCTTCTTTCTCTTTAATGGTTCTCATCAGAATAGCAGCCTCAGCAGCTGTATCGGTTCTCCCAATTATCTTGAGTGTATGTATGTCTGCACGATGATTGCATTTTTGACAGCTCCTGGTTCGGTTATCTGTATTTGCTAATAGGAGTTCTCCGCATCTTGGGCAACGGACAACAACGAACATCATACTAACTCCTTAACTAGTTCTTCAGTTTCTGTTCTATCCATCCAATCGATCTGCCCGAAGCCACATGGTTTTGTAGCAGAGAGAATAGAAAAGATCTGTATTGTAGTCTCTTCGGGATTTTGGTGGCTTGTATCAATTTCACATATTTTCTCTGGATTTTGTTTAAAGACTGTATCATTAAGGCAGACGCCAAGGAGCTCTGCTTCAATATTCTCTTTAATTTTGAGTTTACTGTAACCACGTTTCATGAGTTCTTTCATAAGTAGCCATGGTTCGCGACGGAGAACGAAGATGCGAGTAACAAGATTACTCTTAGTTACATCCGACGCGTAGTGACCATCTATTATGATGTTTCCTGGGGATTTCTTGATAACTTCAGTGATGCTCCGTCGAACCGCATCCAAGTCGATAATGTCTGTTCCTCTATAACTATCTCTGCTAGTAATGAGGTTGTTTGCGTGAGCATATGTTGTCAGATCAATATGTTCAGCGTTGAGTTTAATTGAAAGAAGTTTAGAAATTGTGGTCTTTCCGGTTCCTGGAGTTCCTGTAACAAGAATGACTTGTTTCATTATTGTTGCCGGCTTAGGGTTTGTTTTCTCCTGTTGTTTTTACAGGGATCATGTCCCCTAAAGTTCGCATGCTAGGTGCTTTCGCGATAGTTGTAGTTTTTGCGTTTTGCTTATCTGTTTTTTCAACAACATCGAGACCAAGATGCTGCTTAAGTTTCTTTATTAGTTTTTCATCGGGGAATAAGTCCTCCTTCTCCAGTTTTTTCACGACTGTTTCTTTTTCTTGCATTTTCATCGCAAGATCCTTTTCAGACAAGCCAAGGCGTTGCCGTGCTTTCCTTATTTGTGCACCATAGTCTTCGATGAATTCCATTTGCTCCATTGATTCTACGTCGTTACGTCTTGGAAGACGGTTGCTAACCAATTTCGGCTTAGGTGTGCTGGTCACAATAGCCTTTCCTTGGATGGTTGTGATGGTGGGCCGATTTCCCCATTCAGCTGATCCAAAACCTGCACATTTGTAACAAACTGTCAGCTTTGCTCCTTCTATTATCTTTCTCTGCGGAGCTCCAATGATCTCGCTCCCACATACTTCACAAAGCATCTCTTTATCCCAGATAATAGCTGAGAAATCGGCTTATAAATCAATGGCACCTTTTATCAGGTGTGTCGAGTGAGGAGTTGAATCGGATCCGAGGGATCGCGGAATATCAATATGGACATGGTGCTGGAGCGATCCTTTTCCCTGATGAGATCAGGCTCATTCACAGCCGTAACACAGGAAGAATACGTCATATCGAGCTCAACGGGGATTTACAAGCAACTTTTCGCCCAAATGACGGTGCTTTAACTCTTACCATACCTGCAGCTCAGAGGCTGGTCGATGCTCTCCCACATATTGGATATACGGTTACGGTCATTGAAGACGTGGTTGAATACATTGCTGAAGGACGAAATGTGTTTGCAAAACATGTAGTTGAATCATCAGAAAAAATACGCCCAGGTGATGAGGTGTTTGTATTGAATTCAGTTAAGAAAGTTATCGCGATTGGAAAAGCTCTGCTTACTAAGAAGGAAATGCTCTCATACAAGACAGGTGTAGCCGTTAAAACTCGTCGTGGAGTAGAGGATTAGACCCCAGTTATTTCTCGAATTTGTCCTCGAGCTTTATCTTCTTACGTGACGCGCCAGAGTTGAAGTGCGCTACCCTCGCAGAAGTATCGTTTCCCTTCTCTAGCTCTCTCGCCTCATCGGCAAGTATTGCGGCAGAACGCATCAACTCGTGAGCCGCAGCAAGGACGGGAAGATACTGATCTGGTTCTTCTAGTTTGAAAGTGCCTTCTGTGCTAAGCTTCGCAACCTGTCGAGACGCCTCGAATGCAGCCATCGCTTTACCTCGAGCATAAGGGTTGCTGATCATTGCCGCTGCAATGGCGTTCTCCTTGTCTATTACTACGCGTGGCAAAGTAGGTTTCTCACCTTTTGCGATTTGCTCGATTACTTTATCAAGCTCCTGTTGGACTATACGGAAGGCACCTGTGACTGCTAGAACCCGGATAGCATCGGCATTGAATAGAGCCATTTCTACTGGGTCAAGAAATGCCTGTTTAGCTCCGATCATTGGATCGCACGTAATGCAGATATAGCCCGAGTCCGCAGGGCAGTTCTCTTTTAACCCCTTTCGACTGGGTTCGTCGCTTACAATGATAACCGGTGTTCCTGTAGCTCGTAAAGCTTCCCTCGCTTTCACTGGTCCGGGAAGAGATGCATTCGGTGATATGATGACGTAAAGGTCGCTCTGGACCGCAGCAGCCATTTTTGCTGCGTCCATAGCATCATCCTCGTCCATCTTGACGCTGCTTGAGACGACTCTTAATGTCAAATCCTTCCTCCCGGCTCTTTCATCTAAAAGAGCATCGATTAGGGTTGTTGTAGCAATATAACCGATCTTTACGAAGGTCACCTTTACCATGCTATCACGACTACCCATCATTTATGCTGTAGACTAATAAAATAGTAGCTCATTACTTTATTCTAGATCGCTATGGCGTTCCCTTCTAACATTGAGATCGCGCAGAGTGCGAAGCTTAAACCAATTAAAGAGATTGCCGCAGAACTCGGGTTATCTGAGGATGACATTGAGCTCTATGGTAAACATAAGGCAAAGATTAGCTTCGATGTTCTCAGTCGGCTTAAAGATAAGCCTGATGGTAAGATTGTCATTGTCACTGCTATAACCCCTACGAAGAATGGTGAGGGAAAGACGACGATGAGTATCGGCCTTACAGAGGCGCTTTGTAAACTGGGTAAGAAGAGCATAGTTGTATTGCGTCAGCCGAGTCTTGGTCCAGTGTTCGGTATAAAGGGGGGTGCCTGTGGTGCTGGGTATGCTCAGGTGCTCCCGATGGAGGATATTAACATCCATTTCACTGGGGACCTCCACGCTATCACCGCTGCCCACGACCTTCTAACTTCCGCTATGGAGAATAGCATCAATAGAGGAAACGAACAAAATATTGATATCCATACCATAATGTGGAAACGTGTTCTGGATATCGAAAGCCGTACCCTTCGAAAAATCGTTATTGGGCTCGGTGGTGCCAATAATGGTGTTCCCTACGAGTCTGGCTTCGAGATCACCACCGCATCTGAGATCGCGGCAATCCACGCTTTAAGCAATGACCTGATGGAGCTCAAAAGAAAGATGGGTGAGGTCGTAGTCGCTTATAATGAAAAAGGTGAAACTGTGAAGGCGTCAGCTTTCAGCGTAGTCGGTGCAATGGCTATCTTAATGAAGGATGCAATCAAACCGAATCTAGTGCAGACAATTGAGAATACGCCTGCAATTATTCACGGTGGACCTTTTGCTAACATCGCTCACGGGTGCCCCAGCATTTCTGGTATTAAGATGGCTCAGAAATTAGCTGATTACGTTGTTCTTGAACCTGGTTTTGGAGCTGATCTTGGAATGGAGAAGTTCTGTAACATTGCGAGTCGCTATGGAGGGTTCAAGCCTAGTGTTGCTGTCATCGTCGCCACAATCAAAGCTCTCAAGCGTCATGGGGGAAGTAAGTATAAAGATCTCGGTGAGCCAAATGTTGAAGCTGTTAAAAAAGGTCTTCCTATGCTCGGTAAGATGGTGGAGAACGCCAAGCATTTTGGTCTCCACCCAGTTATATGTATGAACCATTTCCCTAAAGATAGTCAAGATGAGATAGATTCTGTATTAGCCTGGTCAAAAGAAATGGGTGTACCTGCTGCATTTACTGATACAGTTGTAAAGGGCGGAATCGGGGGCATCGAACTCGCTAACTTGGTCATCAAGGAATTAGAGAAACCTAATGAATTCCATTACCTTTACCCAAGCGAGACGCCTATTGAAGAAAAGATCCGGATTATCGCTCAGAAGATCTATGGGGCTACAAATATCAGGCTCACAGAAGATGCACGAAAAGCTCTGAAAAAGATTGAGAAGCTGGGATTCGGTAATCTGCCGATCTGTATGGCAAAGACGCCTCTAAGCCTGACAGCGGATGAGGATATCCCCGGGATTTCGCCGAAGGAGTATATTCTTCCGATCATTAATCTTAAGCCAAGTACCGGCGCTGGATTCGTAGTTGCTTACTGTGGAGATATAAGTACTATGCCTGGTGAGCCTACACACCCAGCTTTCGAAGAAATGGATATCGATGAGAGCGGCCGTATAAAGGGGTTATATTAATAATGACTATTATCCTGGATGGTAAAGATACTTCTAATAAGATTATCGAAAAAATAAAGGAAGATGTTGTTACACTAAAAAATAAGGGTATAACCCCCGTTCTCCATCTGATCCTTATCGGAGCTGACTCTGGATCGCTTCGATACATTGGATTAAAAGTTAAGCGAGCGGAGGAAGTGGGTATTTCTACGATTCTCCACCATTTTGAGAAAACCACCACAGTCGAGGTAATCTCCCTCATAGAGAAACTGAATAATGACCCAAAAATTCACGGCATCATGGTTCAGCTTCCAGTACCGAAGGATGTAAACGAAGCTGCGATTGTAGAAGCGATTTTTCCTGAGAAGGATGTGGATGGTCTAAGTCCTATCACTTTTGGGAAGATTCTGATGGGTGAGAAAGCTTTCCTCCCAGCAGGCGTTGACGCAGTGATGGAGCTATTGAATCGGTTCAACGTGGAGTGGGAAGGTAAGCATTGGGTTATTGCTGGTTTAACCCCTTGGCTTGGGAAGCCGCTTGTCGTTCATCTTCTAAATAAGAAGGTTCAGGTCACGGGATGCTCAGCAGATGATCCGAATCTCAATGAAATGGTAAAGATGGCTGATGTCCTTGTTATTGAGGTCTATCGGAAGCACGCTGTGATAGCATCAATGGTAAAAAAAGGTGTAGTAGTAATCGATAATGGGAATAATTACGAAGGGAAGAAGGTTTATGGTGATGTGGATACCGATGGAGTAACCGCAGTAGCATCCGCTATTACGCCAGTACCCGGTGGCACTGGTCCGCTGCTGATTACAATGCTCCTCCAGAATACGGTTAAAGCCGCCCAGAGTTATATTTTGTAGCTTCTTTTATTTCTCGAGTTGACAAGTAGTGAGGGATTTTCACTGTAATCACCACCCCATGTTTTTTTCATTACTTTCTTTGGGATACGTTTGAAGGACAGAGATATTATATCCCCCTTTCGGACTTCAATCTCTGTAAAGGTAAAGAAGATTCTATCAACGATCCCCGATTCGCCTAAACAATGTAGGTTGTACCTTCCAGGGCGGTTTTTTTCTGCAGGGTACGTTCTCTTTCCCTCAAGCTTTAGCATTTCAACCCGAAAAATTCCCTCATGCCACTCACCCAGGTCCGCGCAGCTACGACAGAAATAGTTTAACACTTCAGAGTTCTTCATCTGTTCTTTACCTATGATTTTTCCACAGTAGGGGCAGCCAATTAAGCCCGTTTCGTCAGCCCTTGAGCCCACGTCGAGAGCCGACATATTTATCGTATATACTATACATAGCGTCGATATTCACGTTTTCGGTTACCCGCCGCGTTTAGCTAGTTAAGGATTATAAATGGGCTCCTCCCTTCTGATACAGGTGCACCCCTTTTGGCAAAAATGGACTCACGGAAAGCACGACGTATGATGCAATCTATGGGAATGCAGATGGAGGAACTACGCGACGTGACACACGTGATACTTCAGAGTCCCCGAAAAGAGATAGTCATTGAAGGCGCATCAGTCACTGCGATCAATGTGCAAGGCCAGAAGATGTATCAAATTGCTGGCGGAAAAACAACGGAACGTAATCCACGCACCACTCAACAAAACGTTTCTACACCTGAAAAGCCTGCTCTGATAGTGCCTGAGGAGGACGTACTTCTTGTGGCTCAGCAGGCAAACGTGTCAATGGATAAAGCCCGCGATACTCTCGTCAGGTGTGAAGGTGACCTCGCCAGGGCTATACTGATGCTTCAAACGGGTTAATCGGGGTTTCCGCGTGTCTTTTACGGTAAAGCAGCAGCGGGGGGTACTCGTTGAATATCGAGGTCAGGCAATTGTGCTAGATCCAACAGGTGATGGATATGGATATCCCTGTTTTATCACACATGGACACGCGGACCATGCTGCTGCATTCAAGTACCCAGATAAAACGAAGTACGCAACCGAAGAAACAGTTCAAATGCTTTCTGCTGTAGGTTGGAAAGACCTTGAGAACTATAAGCCAGTTCAAGTTGGAAGTAGAATTAAATTAGACGATATTGAAATCCGGGTTCATAACGCCGGACATGTGCTTGGGAGTGTTGAATACGAAGTCCAGACTCCTGAAGGGTCTGTTCTCTATACGGGTGACATCGGTTTAGGCGATAGCTTTACAATGAAGTCTGCTGAACCGGTGGAATGTGATCTACTGGTTGTTGAAACAACTTTTGGAGCTCCTATGTTCAGTTTTCCAAGTCGACAAGATGTTGCTCTCGACATGATTCGCTGGGCTACGATGGAGGCTATACCTCAGCATAAATTACCGGTCTTTAGGACAGATAGTATAGGTAATGCGCAAGAGATTATTCATATTTTCAATTCCTTCACTAAGCTACCGGTAGTTACTGCAAAAAGCGCAACAAAAATAAGCAATGTTTATCGAAACTTCGGACATAAATTGAATTATATCGACTATAAGGACCCGGAAGCTGAGTCGTTGGTTGAAGCAGGTCGCTGTGTAGTTATCTCTCCAAAGGGAAGCAAACTTCCATACGAGAATATTGACCCTGCACTCGCTTCTGGTTGGGCAGTTCTGTTTGGAGGGCGGAACCGTGCTTTTCCTTTAAGCGACCATGCTGATTTCAAAGGACTCATAGGATTCATTAGAAAATGTAAACCGAAGCGTGTTCTCACGTTTCACGGAGGGGTAATGACTAAAGATTTCCCCAGTTACATTAACAAGAAACTCGGTATCGAGGCTAAACCTCTCACAGGGCAAAGAGAAGGACAAAAGGGGCAGCTAGTTAGCACCGATAACAGGATCAAAGCATGTACAAGTCAAATCCTCAGAACAATTCGAATACCCGGCTTCCAATATACCCGCACATGGCTCATCAAAGAAATGACTCGTGTAGGATACAATATGAGTGAAACAGAAATGACGCTGGATTATCTTGTGAGTTGTAAAGTTTTGGTAGCGAATGAGAACTCTGTGAGTTTGAGTTAACTTTAGAACTTTACTATCTGAGCGTGGGGAATATCCCCAAAGTAGATTACTGCCTTCTTGTTTACTAATCGGTTCGCGATAGCCGCTTCAACAATCCGTTTACCAATTAGGTTGCATATTGTTGCTTGTCGCATAGCTTGTACCGCCTCATCAACGTCGCCGAGGATACCCTTGTAGAACGCCTCATTGACTTTAAACGGGGTCTTGCCCCCTTCAAGAGTTTTACCTAAGAGTTCGGCATCACAGACTGCGACGAGTATGTCGCGGCCATGCCTTATTGTCTTTAGGTAAACCTCGCTCATGTGACTCAACCAGTACCTATGCTACTTCGAGCTCCACAGGCTTCGCACTGCAGGAAATACAGTCTCTTTTCACGTACGATCTCGGTGTCGGGACGACCACACACAGAGCAGATGACATATTTTTTGGTGTAAGTCTCTATTAGACCACGTATCGATTCAGCGTTGTGTTTCCCTTGAAATAGGGCACGGGTACCATCAAAGTTAGCCAAGGTCGCCATCTCTCCCGTAAGATACTTTAGAAGGTGCTCAGGGTCGCGGCGGAGCTGTTCAGCGATCTCGCGGAAATTAATTATCACTGTTTTTCTTCCTTGGAGAGCGATGTTCCCTCTAGGTACTGCGAATCTATCGACGTAATTCGTTTGCTCAGGGAGCTCTTTAAGTGCTCTATCCAACATATCCTCGTACTCGCTACTCAACGTGATCATCTACCGGTCAGTGGAGCCACCTTATAAGCCCCTCCTATAAAATTTTTAGGCGTGACTGAAAAAGGTTTGCGGGTTAAGCCCGTCGGATACTGCCATAATAGATTACTACTACTCCGATGAGGAGTGAGAAAACTCCTATACCAATAAGGATATTACCGATCACTGATAGAAATGGTATTTTCACCCCTAACTGAGAGGTCACATCTACTTTTGGAGAACCGTTTGCGTTCATTACAACGATCCAGTAATCTCCTGAGCTGGGGACCCACTCTAAAGACTGGGAACCTGTTCCTTTAATTGATTTTATCCAGATGTTCATAGATGTAGGTGTAGCCGGTTGTTCTGATCCTGAATACCTCTTATAAGTAGGCTGATCTATAACGCCAAGCGACCTTTCCCATCCCCAGTCAATATTCATAAGCCTATCATAGCTCACCTTGTTAAGGTAACTATTCGCATCTCCGGCAGAAGCTATCCCGACAAAAATCTCTTCACCCGGATTAGAACTTTTCACATTTATTCTAAGCGTTACAATATCCGAGGTAGAGCGCCACGCTATCATTGGTTCTATATTGATGTTAATGTTTTGCTGAACCAGAGCATAGGTGTCTGTCTGAAGCTCAATTGACCTCGTATTAATATATCCGTTGGAGTCGGTGATCCATCCTCGACTGGAGGTGAGTGCCACGCCTCCCATCAGGACGCCGAACCCAGCGATAGCTATAATCCCGCCGAAGAATAACGCTATGAATCTCCCGATTCCCCATCCGTTATCCCTTCGGTATATGACTTCTCCTGATTTTGTTGGTGCCCCACATTTAGGGCAGAACACAGCGTCTCCATCGATCTCCTTCCCACATTTAGAACAGTATGGCATACAGGTTGCTCAATACGCTGTAATGTTTTCTCTCTTTTAAGGAAATCTGAACGCGAGGACAGATAGATGAGGAGATAGTTATATTCTGTTCTTGGATACTTTGTATTTATGTCTCCGGAGAAGATCCTTTGTGAATACATGAGTTGGGAGAGGTTCTACGATCTCTCTAAAAGTACGGGGAAAAAAATCATTCAAGGGGGATATGCTCCTGATGTTATTATTGGTTTAGCTCGAGGTGGCTGGTGTTTTGCCCGTGTTCTCTGTGATTTTATTGGAGTTAAGGATCTGCTTAGTGTAAAGGTGGAGCATTGGGGAATTACTGCAACTCCCGACGGTGAGGTGAAGATAAAATATCCTTTAAACGTTGACTTCACAGGGAAGAGAGTTCTAGTTGTTGATGACATCTCTGATACTGGGAAAAGTCTCAGGGTTGCAACCAACCATGTGGAGTCTTTCAAACCTTTGGAGGTTAAGACTGCAACCTTATTATTATTGAATGGAAGTACTTTTGCGCCTGATTTTTTCGGGGAGGAGTTAACTTGGAGGTGGGTGGTATTCCCATGGAACTATGTTGAGGATATGTGCAACCTTATCCCCAATGTGTCTAGCACTGGTAGCTCGGTGTTAATGATAAAGCAGAGAATGAAGGAAACTTATTCCTTAGATCTTTCTGAAGAAGAGATCACTAAAATTTTATCTGAGATTGAGCGGAGGAAGCATTAAATTACTCGTCTTCTTCATCCTCTTCTTCTTCCTCATCATCAGCATCATCTGACTCAACCCTGGCAGCGTTAGCAGCTTCTAGTTTTGCCTGAGCTTCTTTCTCCTCAGGTGTTTTTGGACGATATCTTCTTTGTCCATCTTCTTCTCGAACTAGGGAAATCTCACCTGCGCTGAAGAGTCCTTTGAGAAGGTTGAAGACTTTTTTCTCTTTTAACCCCATATTTAATGCGAGTTCTTTGAGTGTCATTGGTTGCTCGACGAGTACTTTTAGGATATCCTTCTTTAGTTTCGCTGAGGACATTTGCTTCTCTAATCAGGATATGTACTCGAGTTAAAGAATTTGACGCTGCCAGGAGATTTGGTTAAATAAGCATATGGTTCTAGCTACCCTATCTTGGTGGTTGAGTTTTGAAGCGTAGTGACACAAGTATGTTAGCTGTGGTTTCTAGCCACGGCGTGATGCACGCTTATCTAGTTATACTTCCGGCTTTAATGCCGTTGATAGCTGGGGAGTTGGGTAATCTATCTTTTCTAGCGTATATCGCTTCATTGGTTACCTTCTTTTACGGCTGGGGTAGTCTTCCTGTTGGTTTTCTAGCAGATGTATTATCTAAAAAGCGTTTAATGATGTTGAGCATGGTGTTCTGTGGATTAGCTGCCATCGCTGTTGGTCTATCCGGAAACCTCACATTGACAGCTGGGAGTATGATCCTTATCGGAGTTGGAGCGAGCCTCTATCACCCCCCAGGTTACGGTCATATGGCGCTGCTTAGCACAGAGATGCGGGGTCGATACCTTGGGATCCAAGGCCTTGGAGGAGATATGGGGATGGCGATCGCGTATTTCACCTCCGCAGCGCTCGGTATAAGCATCGGCTGGAGAAACACATTCCTTCTTTGGGGGGTGTTCGGTTTGCTTATGGCGATTTTCGACCATTTCGTGATAGAAGATGTTCCTTTAGATAGTGGGGATAAATCAGTACCTAAGGAAGGGTATATTGCTGCTGTAAGTAAAATGTTTACAGCTGAAAATAGAGTCAATTTAATCCTGGTGCTTTTCGTTGTAATGCTAAGTGGAGCCTTATGGAGTGGTGTTAGCCAATGGATACTAACTTATATTAACAAATCAAAGGGCGTAAGTCTCCTGATTGCTGGCGGGCTAAGTACAATTCAATATACTGTGGGTGCTTTCGGTCAGATAGTTGGCGGAGAGCTTAGCGACAGGTTAGGTCGAAAAACTATTCTTCTCTCCGGGTTCGCCGCATTCGCGGTGAGTCTTGTTGCGATGGTACTAGCGCCAGGGGACTTTATTACGATGCTTATCTTAGTTATTCTCCTCGGATTCACTTTCTATGTAACTCAGGCTCCAATTAGTGCACTTCTAGCTGATATCACTCCTAAGAATACGGTTGGGGTTACTTACGGTGTGAACTTCGCTGTAAAATATGGTTTCGGGGCTATTCCCTCCATGGTGGCGGTTTGGCTTTCATCCAACTACGGACTAGATTACGTTTTTTACTTCTTCGCTTCTCTCAGCGGAGCAGCTCTATTGATAACGCTGTTTGTTAAAGAAAAGAAGAAACCTGTTAAGAGAAGCTAAAGTTTCTCTGTTATCTTCCTTACCTGATCATAAAAACTGGTTTTTTTAAGCTTTTCAGGGTCTCCGATAGATGTCTCAACGAAATCGTCGAACGATAAGGCGCCGAGATATTTAATATACATTTTCTCTGTTTCAGCCTTGACGTAGCTATCGGCTTTTGATACCATATTCTCGATAAGGCCGAGGGTATGCAATTGTTGATCTTTAAGAAGTGTAAGAAGCCTACGCACTGACTCGTATGCGAGACGGCTTGGCGTCGAGACTACAAGGAAACTGATTCTGGGGATTAAGCGGATCATATCGAGTGTAGCATCTCCCAATCCGGGTGGCATATCGATGACTAAGTAGTCGATTTCCTCCCATCTAGTGATTGCGAGAAGCTCGATGATGGCGTTACTTACATCAGATCCGCGTAATGGGGCGGGATTCTCCAATGAGTAGTGGACAATACTCATGTAGCTAAGATCATAAACCTTCGGAGGTAAGATACCTCTATCTTCCTTCGGGTAAAGTCCCTCCACCCCAAGGATTAGATGTGTGGTGGGGCTAGTGAAATCTAGATCGAGGAGACCCACCCGCTTACCCCGCTCAGCTAGGCTTAAAGCTAGGGCAACGCTCACCATGCTCTTACCGACTCCACCCTTACTACTATTTACAGCGACGACCATGCCTACTTTACTGAACCTGGAAGCGATTACTTCTATTCTAGGGTCAATCAATTATTTTTCACTCCCTTGATGCTGGCAAGCCAGACGCCTCGTCCCTCCTTTACCTCAAAGTCGGGGCTTCCACATTCGCTGCATTTGACGTAGACATGAGCCATTTCAGGAACAAAATGAATCGCCTCAGATTCTTCCTCTTTCAGTCCCACTGTTTTAAAAGTCCACTCTGCACCACATTTCCGGCATTTGAATTTAGCTGGAGCAATCATGATCACAAATTTAGTTTTCTTCATCTTTTCTGTTCGTAGTTGATCGAGGGCGAATTCAATTATCTCATGTTCAATCTGTTGAAGTTCTCCGATAACCACTTGGACTTCAGTTATTTCGGTTATGTTCTGGTCTTTTGCGACGCGGTTTGCGGTTGCTATGACGCCTTCTGCGAGAGCCCACTCGTGCATGGTTTGCTTGCTTATTGTCCGGTTAATTAATGTTAAGGGAATTAGAGTGCGGGTGTGCGAAGCCTAAAAAACAGGTATGTCTTTCCTTTCAAGGTTATGGATACCTATTTGGATACTCTTGATGAGAATGGAAGCGCGTTGATGATCTACTGGGATGGTGTTCTCATATTTGGTAGCTCGGCTAAAGGCATTCGTCCTCATTTGGAGGCGATCGAGCGATTCGGCCAAGAGGGTCTTCGAGGAACTTTGATGGTGGACAAGATTGTAGGTAGAGCTGCCGCTCTCCTGATGCTCTACAGCTTACCATCTGACGTTTATGCAGGGGTAATTACTCATGCCGCTAAAAGTTTACTCGAAGGGAGCGGTGTTCGTGTACATGCACGAGAGATTGTTGAGGCCGTGAAGCAGAAAGACGGTAGAATATATTGCCCATTTGAGTCAATGGTTCAGGGGATCAGCGATGCTGAAGAGGCGTATAAGTCAATAGTTGAGAAAATGATGAGCATGAAGTGATCCGTCGGTGGATTTAAAGCCCGTTGAACGCTTCTTTTTAGATTCCATGCCGGACTCCTTTAAAACTTCGGAACTTGTCAATTTAGCTAAGAAGATCCAGGATAAAGATCTTCGGGAGAAGGTTATAGATCTTCTTAGTGAACCTTCGTTAAAATTAGATTCTCCGGCGCTTCCCTTCGACGAAGCTCCAGGTGGAAGCTACCAGCACCACAGCTATCGAGGTGGATTACTGCAGCACACACTAGCGGTTGTACGTGTTTCAATGACCATGTGTGACCTGGTTGCGGAGGTCTACGGAGGAAACGTGGATCGGGATACAGTGCTTGCTGGAGCTCTTATCCACGATGTTTATAAAATATACACTTACGAAGCGCGAGGTGAGGGGTACGCGGGCTCAGGGTTCGGTGACCGTCTAGATCACTTGAGCCTACTAGTTGCTGAGCTCTACAGTAGAGGGTTCCCGATTGAGGTTATTCATGTAGCCGCAGCTCATCATGGAGAGAATGGACCGATTCAACCCAAGAGCGTTGAAGCGCTGATCGTTCATCTCGCCGACCTCAATGACTCAGAGTTCAGTCGCCGAACACTCCGCGCTGCGGAGTACATCTTGAAGCAGTCAGGGGTAGCTTGGCCTAGATTAGGGTCCTCTAAGGAGGCGTTGGAGTTGATACGGGCTAAAAGCGTTGGCGGATGGGATGAGGTGCGGAAAGCATCCGGGAAAAGATAAATGTGTGTTCGTATGCTTCGTTGCTGGGCAGAGGTGCCAGAGCGGTTATTGGGCTAGTCTCGAAAACTAGTGGCCTTGAGCCTCAAGGGTTCGAATCCCTTCCTCTGCGCGTTTCAAAATCGAAAAATAGTCATTATTTAAGCGTTGTTTTATAAAAGAGGCATAAATATCCGGAATTCTATTTTTCTTTAGAAAGAATTTATTCTATGGTTAATACCCTTAGAATGCCTTTCTTCACTTTCAATAGATGCGAACTGTTTATGAGCGCGCTATAAGCATGAATCAATCAATAATCTTATCCTTATTTCACACCGTGTGCGCTGTATTCACGCACACGCATGTTATTGTCTACGGCGCTGCATCTCCTGCTGTTTTCTTAACTCCTCTTGCTGGCGCTGAGCCATCTCTCGCTGCTGCTTGAAGATGTCCTGGCTCTGTTTCTGCATCTGCTGGCGCTGATTGAATGCCCACCACTGCTTTTTCATGTCGTTCTGCTGTTTATTTGAGTCAAGGAGCGTTCCTTTCCCAGAGTTCTGTATATCCTGGGTGCTTATACTCGGTGATAGATTTGATGAGCCTAGTCCAGCATCGCTGAGGTTGCCTTGGTCGGTTACCTTATCGAGGTCATCATCGTTGAGGTTGTTGAGATCAAGACTGTTTTCGGTGAGTGGTGTGTTAGAGTTTATACTCGTTTTGCTCACATGTTCCGAACGAGTCTTCAGCAGGGTTAAGCCAACAATAATAACTCCCAAAATGAAAATGATGCTTCCCAAGAATGGCTCCCTGAGAGCTAAGAAAAGGAGTAAACCAGCGATGGTGGCAGTTATCCCCAGTAACCTAGCGATGCTGCTAGCCATGGTGTGAGATACGCTCTAAGCATATATTTGAATTGCTAATAAATAGGGTATCTGGGTTAGCTATTGTTATGGCTTACCTTAGGACTTAGCTCATGTAGGTCTCGCATGTGCCTGTTAGATTCAAGCGACCATTTATTATAACCTTAGCTTTTTACTGATGTTAGTGTGGAATCCTCAAACGCGCGCACCTTAGGTTGAACGTGAATTTAAAACCAGGTTAACCAATTTAAGGACAAGCCAACGTGGGTGTTAGGGCATCCACCAGGGGAGTAAACCCGCTGACTCCGTAGTGGGTTCATCGTATACGTAATAGACATCTATTTGACCCACGATCTGAGCGGATTTACCGCTACCCCCGACGGATGGGTTCGAGACGACGATCTGTACCCAGGGGGTCATCTGAGAGTAGAACTCGTAGTTGTGCACCTTGCCGAGGTTATCGTATTCCGTTCTGTAACTGGTGGTAGCTCTGACCCTGACATCCTCTGTACTCGACACGTAAACCTTGATCTTATGGCGCTGATTTGATCCTGCCTCCCTCTGCAGATCGGTTAATTGATGCATCTCCTCCAAACCGGGGTGAACGGCGTACATGAAGGTCCCTGTGGTGTCAATTAGTAGGGTCTTTGTTAGGTTTAATGTCCTATTATGGGGTGTCGGGAAAAGCAGAATGATTAAGGCGATGCCCGCCGCCAGTATCTCCGTTTACCTGCTTTCTCAAGGGTTGAGTTAGGGGGAAGCTGTCAACTGCCCTCAGGTAAACTATTGGCTTCTAGCAATATCTGTGTATACCAACTATATGAAAAACGAAAAATACCTGAGGTACAATTATTGGAACATGAACAATAATCTGCTTCTAGCTGGAGTGCTTGTTTGTCTAGTGGTTGGTGCAGGGGTAGGGTATTATATTGGCTCTTCCCCACTGCAGGGTCTTCAGAAGCAGGTTGCTAATTATCAGGTTCTGATTAGAGGATATGAAAGCTACAACAGCACCGCTCAGAACCGGATTAACGGATACCTGATCAAGATCGACCAGTACAAAACGAATAGCAGCACACTTACAAATCAGGTAAAAGAGCTTCAAGGTTTGACAAACGGTTACCAGGACCAGATTGCACTATATAAGACCCAGAACGCGACACTACAGGGCAAGATTATGGAGTATCAGAGCGTAATCAGCTATTATGAAGGCCTCAACGGCACTATTCAGAATCAGATCGATGAGTACCAGACTCAGATAGTCAGATACACGAATCAGGTTAGCGGCTTACAAGATCAGGTTAATAACTATCAGAGCCAGATTAACCTTCTTCAAAGCATCTCTAATGATTTGCAGAATGATGTGACCGAGCTAAATCATATCGTGAACATGGAGATGAGCACTACATTGGAGCAAAGTAAGGCGGTGAACATACCCCGGGCATCCTCCGTGACTTACAGCTATAGTACGCTCTACTCTGGTTACATCACTGTTAACTTCATCCCATCTGGTGGAGTGCACTTCTTCATTGGGAACTCTGAGTATGGTTACTTCGCAAGGTTTCCAGTAAGTAATCCTGATCACTATGGGAGTGGATCCTTTACCGTACCTGTTGGTCGAGGGACAACCAGTTTGCAGATAGTTAATCCCGTCGGAACCTCAACTCTGGATGTCACCTTCAGTGTTTCGTACGTCTACTAAGTCTAACTGTACGCGCATTGAGACCCAGAATATGGAGGTAAAACGCTGCTATGAGAAACATGACAACTCGTGATTAAACGTTTAGCTATGGGTCCATACTACGTATTTACGCCATAAAAAATGATTAAAATTAATGCGCTTTTCAAGAGAAGAAACCAAACTTTAAGGTCGTTTTAGACGTTAAGTTGTAAAGCTCTTTTAGTTGTAGTCTACCTGATTTCTGCCACATACCTTTGACCTGCACCTGGTCCCTGTCAAAGACTATGCTCTTGTATTTGTCTCCGTTAATCTCCACTTCTATAGTATCTAGTGGATTTCCCGTTGGATCTATGCGTTGAAGTCTGAATCCTAGTAGCTCAACCTTCTTAACTCCAAGCATGCTTTCCTTTGACTTTAACTCGTAGATTCCGCCGAGTACTATGCCGGAAAACTCTGACTCCCCTTTTCGTTCTTGAAGTTTTTGGGACTCGCTCCTTGTTAGGTTTTGTACTTCAACGGTTCTGATTATACCTCGTCCATCTAAGCTTCCATTTACCCAGGCCATGTCTCCTTCGTTTACAACTCCCTCATCAATATTTCCTTCAACCTGGATCGCTGACCCATTTTTACCTGCACCATCTAACCAGAAAGTTAAGAGGTCTCCTTCTTTTCTTAGGTTCTTAACTGTTCCCTTGTGCCCTCCTCTGATTAGGTTCCTCAGTTGGTCGAGCTTGACAAAGTTTGGAGCGGCTGTAAGCATTAGGATAACACCAAAAAATGCGACTCCCGTCAAGATCTGTGTGGATTGAGCATCGAAGTTGGATATCGTAAGGAAGAGGGCTATGACTCCGAAGGTGATTATTGCTCCTAGGATGAGTCGACCCTCAGATCCGCTGCTTATCATCAGGGCTAGTCCGCATAAGGTTGAGACGCCGACGATGGCGAGTAGAGTGGCGTCTGGTACCTTTCCGTCGAGCATCACTGCGGCGCCGTAGGTGGCTATCGGGATTATTAACCCGACTATGAATTTCTTGTAGTCCATCTAGTCTTCCTCCATTTTAATTTTACTACTTGTAGCTCTTGATATCTGAGGCTGGTGCATCCTTTTTCTCCTTCTTTGACTCGCCTTTTGATTCCTTGTTCTTCGACTCCTTAGGTGTGCTGGATCCCACCTCTCTAGCTGCTGCTTTCTTCACCTCTCTCTCATCGGATTCTTTTTTGGCTTTAGCCTGCTGCTCCATAATCTGCTTGGTTTCAGTACCTTTTGTATCTTTTGATTCAGTATTTTTTATATCCTTTGATTCAGTTCCTCGAGAATCCTTCTGTGATCCAGTCTTTACGTTATCGATTTCTCGCCCTTTTTTCTCCTCTCTCTCCTTCTTTGTTCGGAGGTCATCGCTCTTTTCCTTCTCTTTTTTCGCCGCTGCAACACCAGGTATAATTATTGAGCTGGATGAAGTGCCTAGGAGACGCTTCTCTATCGCTTTCGTCATCTCAGCAGCCTTATTGTGAAGTTCACCCATCTTTGCTGAACGCATCTCTGTGGGCAGCTCGTCGTTGCGTGGATTAAGGCGTTTCCACTCTTTCCAGGAATCTGAAGATATCCTGTTCTGTATTGCTCTTCTAGGATCCTCGCCCACTGTTAGCTCTGCTCTCGCCTGAGCTAAGTCGTTTCCACAGTATCTTGTTTTCAGGTGATCCATTAACTTGAGCTCGTTGTTTAGTCCTTGTTTAATCTGATCGGTCACTAATCCTTTAGCCTTACCCGCTTCAACAGCATTTGAGAGGTTAGTTGGGCTATACCCATAATCCATCAACCTCCGGGTAGTATCTCTCCCAAGGGAAGATATGTTATTGATCTCCCTTCTCGCGACCTCCCTACCTTGCTCCCCCGCTAAACCTGAGACGAATCTTGCCTTATCATATTTTCCTGCTTTATAGACAACGTCATCAAGGTATTTACTCATCTCCCCCCTCGTTATTCCCAAATCACGTGCTTTAGCAGCCACATCTTCACCTATCGTAGCGATATCCATCTCGCTATAAGGTGAAGGAGCTCTTGTTCCTGAGCCTCTATCAAGAGGAGAGGCTTCTCTCGCCGGTGGCCTTGACCTAAGGTTGCTCCTGTTAAGGGTGTCTCCTAGGTCTTGACTGGTATCGCCTCCCTTTGAAAGTTCTCTGCCTGAGCTCTCTTGTCTTGGAGGACTCTCCCTCTTAAGTGTCTTAGATAAATCCTTAGTGGAAATCCTGGCTTCTCCTCCAATACTCTTTGCGTCGGAAACTAAGCTTTTAGATAGTATTTTTTCAGTGTCTTTAC